>JBIKNH010000087.1:0-16528 GCA_044358815.1 Pseudanabaenaceae cyanobacterium
CAACAAGTTTTTGATATCCTCTCCTGTTCTTATTCTTTCTGACTGATTTTCTACACTTCCCTTCCTCCTTACTTTTCCGAAAATGAATCCACCCTGCTAAATCCCCCTTAGAAAGGGGGACTTTTTTAGTCTTTTCCCACCTTTTTAAGGGGGCCAGGGGGGATCAATCATTATTTTTAGCGAATATGTAGACTTCCCAAACACCCTCTTAGTGTTCAGATAAACTCTCAAGTTCAACTATCATAAATTTATCGATCTAGAGCAGTAAAGGAGCAGTAAATATGACCAGTGTTGTAATTGAAGAAGCACCGCAGGCAATAGCTGTAAAGCAAAAACTAACCTTAGCAGAATTTTTGTGCTTACCAGAAGTTGATGGCAGCTATGAACTAGTCGATGGAGAAGTCATTAAGAAAATGTCACCCAAGTTTTTTCATTCTAGATTGACATCTACTATTTGGCTAGAATTATCGGCTTGGGCAAATGGCATCGGACAAGTAATGATCGAATGGTCAGTAATCTTAAAAAACCAAGGAAAAGATTGGGTTCCCGTACCTGATTTGCTATATGTTTCTTATGATCGTCTAGCCGCAGATTGGCGCGAAAATGCCCCTTGTCCTGTTATTCCTGAATTAGTTATCGAGATCATATCTTCCGAACAAACTTTTAATCAATTAGTCCAAAAAACCACTGATTATCTTGCCGCAGGAGTTGACCGCGTGTGGGTAGTGTATCCGCCAATGGGCAGTGTGACTGTGTTTTTTAATAATCAACCGCCAGAGACTTATCAAAAAGATCGCCTATTAACTGACCCACTCTTCCCGAATCTTGCAATTACTTCAGAACAGATCTTTCTGAAAGCAGGAATTTAAGGAAATTCGATAAATTTAGAGATAAATAAAATCAGATAAAACAAATTATATAGAATCAAATAAAATAAATAAAGATTAGTGAAACATTAGCAAAGGTGATGACTTAGGCTTGTTAAGCTAACTGCTGTCAATGGGTTTCCTTAATTGAACTACCCCATAACATCTTCATTAACTTCCGCTATTAAACTTCGCTAATATCTATGCCAACTACTCTTGACTTAGTGGCTTTGCGTGCCGCAGCTTTGACAAATCATAACGGCTACCGCACCACCCACCGCAGTCCCGCCATGACCATGCAATCTGCCCTAGATACCACCTGCCAACAATGGGCTGAATATCTCGCAGCCAATGGCGTATTCCAACACAGTACCCCCGCCCAACGGAACAATGCTGGGGAAAATATCTATGTTTATTACACGACCGCCAGCGCTCCAGCAGCAGAAACCATTGCTAAAGATGCTGTAGCCAGTTGGTATAACGAAGTCAAAGACTATGACTATGTAAAGGCGCAATTTGCCTCTAACACCGGACATTTTACCCAAGTGGTCTGGAAAGCCAGCACCGGCTTAGGTACAGGGGCAGCTATCGGTACTAAAGTCATGAATGGCACCACGTTCAACGCTATTTATGTCGTATGCCAGTATGCACCCGCAGGAAATATGACCGGAGCCTTTGCCGCCAACGTTCTGAAGCCTTAATCTCAGAACCTTAATCGCAAAATAAGCAAATAGACCCATTCCTAATGTTTGGTGAACATTTAGCGATGGGTCTAAGTAATTGGTCTTCATTAACAATTCAAAGAAATAGTTCAACAAACTAATTCAAAGAATAAACATTGCCATCGAAAAAGAGCCGAGTAATGCCTTTTTTGACTAAGTGATCCTGAGTGGCATAAATCAGATCACCAGGAAACTTAATGACTCGTTGATTGTGATTAGAAAACCGCCGCGCCACCCGATGGTTCCCAAATACTGGCACAGTTCGCGATGAATTTTCTTCGTCAGGAATCATGCCCAAATCCTGGAACTCTCGCAGGGGGCGTGTCACAATCTCTGCCGCCTTGTCCACCACCATATAGCAGGTCAAAGGTAATTCCGCTTCATTCAGAGGCAAAATCGTGATCACTCCCTGACGCTGATAACCTGTCAGATAAGCACCACCGAGATTCGCTACATCAAGATCCTCAGGTTCTTCAAAATCCTCATCATCATCTTCAGTATCTTCGAGATCTTCATCATCTGCATCTTCATCTGACTCGTCGAGATCGTCCGTTAGATGCAGTTTACTACTGAGGGTTTGGGGCAGATCATCATCTTCATCACCGAAATCATCTCCCACCATCTCATCGATCTTGTCCAACTCCACCGCTGACTCATCATCCACATGGGGCAAATGGGACAACTCATCGGCAATTTCATCGGCGATTTCTTCCACTGCCTCCTCTAAACTCTCTTGAGGTAGCACCCGCACCAAGTTATGGGCCAAGTTATGGCTATGGGTCTGATTGCCATGGACCGGCGCAGTTTTGGCGGTAATGGCTTCAACCTCTAAAGGCAATTGCACCACCGCAGTTTTGGACTTGGGTGCAGACGCAACGCGCTTAGAACCACTGGACCTGAGGACTAAACGATGATCATCACTGTGATCATCGATATCATGATCCACCTCAGGCTCTGATGCCACCTGACCGATAACCACCGTCGCACTGATGTCATCTTGAGCCACCGATACAAAGTCAGCGCTACTGTCCAAAGTAACCCCTGCCGACGTATCACTCTTAGCTTTCCGTCGCCCTTTCATTTGATTTTTTTGAGCGACAATTTCCCGATATTCCTCCGGCGACATCATATCTTGCAAGAGTCGCAAGACCGTGCTAGAACTAATGCCAAACTGCTTAGCCAACTGTGTAGTTGTGGCATCAGTTTCGCAGTAGAGCCGCAGAATTTCCTGCTTGACGCTATTTGCAAGTTTTGAGACAGCCATCCGCTTGGTAATTGGTGAAGGTTTAAAATCTATTGTGGTCTATTGAGTGTATTTTGTGACCATCTCCCATCTTAGCGCTTTTAGGCGGGTCATGGTCGATTGCCGCAAATTAAGTTTAGGTCTTTGTTAAGATTTAGTAGCAATCTTGATCTTTACAGCATTTGGAACAATTGGGGACGTGATGCGATCCATAACTTAGGGTGAGTCAGGCATCACCAAAGGTACTTGCTCGCAGCATTAAGCAGTATTAAAAAGAGTAAAACAAGACTAAAACATTGCACAGCGCAACAAATTCCAAGAAAAATATGCAGCAAAATTTAAAGCGAAACTTAATTCGATATGGTTGGCTCGCCGTGACTGCGGTAATGGGTTTCTGTGTGCCTGTGGTGGGCATGGGAACAGTCAGCGCCCCCGCCACTGCCCAAAATAACGTCATTCTGTTTGGTCCTAATGGTGCCAACACCTTCCCCTATACGATTCGTTCTAATAGGGTCAGACAAATGAACAACAGTGTTAATTTGTATGCCACCCTGCGCCAAGGTCGCGCCGTATCCGAAGTCCACATCAACTATGCCAGTGGCTTAGGGGGAGTCTTCAATCCTGAAAATATGAAGGTTAAATTCCGAGCCAGTGGTAATGAAATTCCCGTTAGCAATTTCACGTATAACCCTGAATTGAATAGTGTTCGGATCACGTTTAAAGATCCCATTGAACTACCCACCAACAAGGAAATCGAAATTTACAGCACTGGCTGGAGTAACCCCAGTAGTCGTGGCATGTATGCTGTGGATGTGTTTACCATCGGTACGGAAGCTAATCCACAGATGAGGTTTATCGGTCAGTGGCTCATTGACATCAGCTAAGCAATTTCTAGCCAAATACTTCCTAGCTAAGTACTGGCTAAACACTGCCACTATTCAAGACTGTTAATCCTCTTGTTTTTTGAAGAGGGTCTAGGAAAAACTATTTACCACCCCAGCCAAAAAAGCCGCCTTTTTTCTCAGGGGGCTTGGTTGGGGCGGGGGCAGCACTAAGTTGTTGGAGATACTTTTGGGCTACGGCATCTTGGGGATCTAGTTTCAGGGCTTTTTGGAAACTTGCCTTAGCCAATGCCGGAACATTTTGATTCATTTGCACCGTGCCCTTGAGGGTGTGAATCTTGGCATTATTAGGATCGAGCTTTTCGGCGGCAGTTAGTTCCTTGAGGGCATCTGCCCATTGTTTTTTGCCAACAAACAGTTCTGCCATATTCAAATTCCGCTGTGCCGGCGAAACTGCGGGACGAGGTGGGGCACTGGCGGCATTATTGGCAGAAGTATTACTAGAAGCATTGGCAGCAGCGACCGATGGACTGGGGGCATCAGGGGTAGCTTGTCCAATGGTGGCAGATACACTGCTACTACCCGTAGTAAAAGTTAACTGATTTTGGGTCATCACATAGGCGAGATTCAGTTCACTCAGATCTGCGGTGTATCGCAAAATATCATTTAAGCTCTGATATTGTTGGGGGGCTATTTGGTCAATGTATTGGTTATAAGTAATTTCATGGGGCATCTGATAAAGCTTTTTGGCTAACTCAGCGGTTAAGGGTGGTACTGTGCCTTTTTGTTTGGCATCTTTTGCCACCATCCGCAAGGTCGCCAAATATTCCCCCCGCTGGCGATCGCTGTTGAGGATTTGGTAAGCGGGGCTGACCATTTTTGAGAAATATTTTGTGGCTAGCTCTTTTTCGGCATCGGTGCGCCCAAACACATCGGGATGCAACACCTTAGCTAGTTGCAGAAATTTTTTGCGAATTTGTCCTGCGTTGGTCGTCAGGGATAAACCTAAGATGGCATAGTGATCAGGAATCCCCAGTAAGGTCAATCCGCGATCTATTTGAAAGGTCGTTGGTGTTCCCATAAATTCCATCTCCTTAGTATCTGTTCCAGTTTACCCTCTTGACGCATTTGCGTTAAGGCATTGTCAAGGGCTTTTCTGAGGGCAATGTCATCCTTGTGGACAATTGCCACCAATCGGATGCCTAGCATGGGTCCGCTCACCACTTGCAGGGTGGGGTTATTCTGGGCTTGCCATACCGCCACTGGTTCATCAAGGACCATGGCATCCAGTTGGCGGTCCTTTAACTGGGCTAACATCCGGTCAATGTCCCGGGAAGCAAAGACCCGAATTGCCCCGCCTCGGTTTTTGTTATAAGTTTCAATGATTGCTGCACCGCCGCTGTTGGGCACTACGCCGACCCGTTTACCCACCAAATCTCGCAATGCCCCAAATCGCGGACTGTCGCGCCGGATCAAAATTCGCTGGGAACTGCGGTAATAGGCAACGGTTTCCACAAATTTGCCCTTAGTGCTGCCAGTTTCTAAGGCTCCTTCTTCCCTCGCGCTGAGAATTAAGTCAATTTGCCGTCCTTCTAGGCTGTCGGTTTGGCTGCTCCAAGGTAAATTCACCGGACGCGCTTCTACGTTGAGTTTTTGGGCTAGTTCCTTGATAATTTCCCATTCAAACCCATCATAAAATTCAGTTTTGGGATTCCAGAATAAATAAGGACCGCCAAGGGAAGCATCCACCCCCACCCGCAAATGTCCGCGCCGTTGGACTAGGGCTAAGCTACTGTCTTCATTCGCCATTGCTGCCGAGTTCAGACCTAAATCAGTCCCCAATCTAACCCGCAAATCACCAGTCAAGGGTACAGAAAAAGTGAGACCATTGCCTAACCAGCCCGCCGCGAAAACGGTCATGGCAAACAGATGAACTAAAGGTGATGCACCAGATGACAACTTCATGAATTAATTGAACTTACTTGAATTTAAACGCAATTTTTAATTAAACAATTCAAAAAACAATCCAAAAAACTTGGGTGATTTAAGCAATTTATAGCAAAACAGATTTCTGGCTGTATCCCAAACAAACCCGTATCCCAACCCATCTTAGACAAAGGATTCGAGGGGAAATCAATCCGCCAACTTGCTTAAATTTCAACCATAGGGGATTTTTCAGGATCTTTTTCCTTGCCATGACTTTGTTTGATTCGTTCAATAAAAAACTCTTCTAAACTTTGCCGCGCCAATTGCATACTTAATAAATTGACATTTTGCAACTGTAACTGAGAGAGAAAACTAGGCAGATCCCCAGCAAATTCCCCATGCCAGTAGTCTGCTTCATGGCTGAAATGGGTCAGCAAAGAACTCAGTAAGTTAATATCGCCACCTTGCCCTTTCACTTGATAACTATTCGTAGTGCCTAACAATTCCTGAAGGGAACCTAAAGCGATTAGTTCTCCCTTATTTAAAATGCCAATACGATCACAAATTAATTCCACATCAGACAAAATATGGGTATTAAAAAATACTGTCTTACCCTGTTTTTTGAGCAACAAAATTAACTCGCGAATCTGATACCGCCCCACCGGATCTAAACCAGACATTGGCTCATCTAAAAATACAATCTCCGGATCATTAATTAACGCTTGGGCTAAACCAATTCGTTGCACCATCCCTTTAGAATATTGCCGTAATTGCTTCTTCCGTGCCACAGACTGAGGCAACCCCACCAAATCCAACAGATCAGCAATCCTTTGGCGGCGCACCTTCGGCTCTAGCTCGAAAATACTGCCCATAAATTCCAGCAGTTCCCAGCCCGTTAAATAATCGTAGTAATAGGCATTTTCAGGCAAGTAACCGATTTTAGCTTTGCTTTGTTGATGTCCCAAAGGGTAGCCAAAAACCTCTCCCGAACCACTGCTAGGGGGAATAATACCCAATAAAATTTTAAGCAGTGTAGTTTTTCCCGCCCCATTGGGTCCCAATAAACCAAAAGTTTCTCCTTGGTACACAGTCACCGAACAAGACTGAAGGGAGTTAACTTTTTGATTGAGCCAAAAGCCAGTGCGATAATTTTTAGTTAATTGGTTTGCCACAATGGCAGGCACAGGGGAAGTCTCGCTAGGACCTTGTGACTCTAGAGCAGATTCTGTGATGGCAAATTCAGTCATAAGGATACAGTTAGCACAAAGAGTGTAATCTACCAATTAACCCCAACAATGGTAATCCTAACAATGGGGCAGCAACTAAGACTATGGAAACTTCCAGCCCCAAAGCAACAGACAAAGATCGATCAGGCTTTTGAAGCAATGCTTTAGCATAAAGAGCTTGCCCCACAGGGATCATTGACACTCCCCGCGAGTAAAGCGACGGGGATTCCTGATTCAGCGAGACAACTTACCAAGCAGACTTGCATCAACTTGACAGAGGTCGAACTCTCCACAGGCGCGAATTTGGGTATGCCCTACCCTATTTAGACCCTTAGCTAAGATATTCAATGCTGCATTGTGGTCACGGTCTAATACAGTACCGCAATGCAAACAGTGATGAGTACGCTCACTCAGTGTTTTGACAACTTGCTTACCGCAATTTGAGCAATTCTGACTCGTATAGTGAGGCGGGACTGCAACCGTGACCTTGCCAAACACCTTGCCAAAATATTCAACCCAATCTCGAAACATTGACCAGCTTGCATCACTGATCGACTTAGCTAATTTGTGATTTTTAACCATGTTCCGCACTTGCAAATCCTCATAGGCAATCAGGTCGTTAGACCGAACTACGCACCTTGCTGTTTTTACTGCAAAGTCTTTACGCTGCCTTGATACTTGCAAATGTTTTCTGGCTAACCGCTTAATTGCTTTACGACGATTAGCCGATCCCTTTTTACGCTTAGAAACTTTACGCTGCAACTTTTTCAGTTGACGCTCTGATTTTCTAAGATATCTAGGATTCTCAACAACTTGACCATTACTATCGGTATAGAAATGATTCAGCCCCACATCTAAACCAATTGTGTTTTTTGATGGTGCTATCTCTTCTCTACGGTCAACATCTACACAGAACTGAGAATAGTAACCATCAGCCCGTTTTACTAGCCTGACTCGTTTTATTTGCTTAATCTGGTAGAAATTAAGGTCACGACTGCCAAGTAATTTGAGCTTACCTATCTCAAAGCCATCGGTCAAAGTTAAGTATTTCCGATCCTCAGATAGTTTCCATCCTGATTGTTTATATTCAACCGAATGTCCACGTTTTTTAAATCTTGGAAACCCTTTCTTGCCCGATACTTTCTTTTTGCAGTTGTCAAGGAATCTAGATATGGCTGACCATGCTCGTTCGGCACTGGCTTGTCTGGCTGTTGAGTTTAGTTTTTTTGCAAAATCAAACTCTTTAGCTAAGACGGCACAATGCTTATTAAGGTCATATTTATCGCTATCCTTGACATCCATCCAGAGCCTCAAAGCTTTATTCCGCACAAACAGGGCAGTACGAATCGCCTCGTCAATGAGGTCGTACTGTGCTGTTTTGCCTTTTAGTTTTGCTTCGAGGACTAGCATGGTTTGAGGTTTATTATGCTATATATTCTAGCACAAAATAGTACAATAATATAAAGCAGTCCTAGAAGGACGGAGTTTTAAACCCAATTTCCCGATAACGGGAAATGCTGGCTTTACTCAAGCAATCGTGGATCAGCGCGGTATGACTAACACCATGATCACCTAACCTTCATCAGACTCACTGCATGTGTTATCTTATCAAGCAGGACTGGGCAGGTCTACGGAAAATCTAACCACTCAAGATCAGCAGTCCCACTCCCATGGGTTTGTGTCGGCTTAGTCTGCGTTAACCGACTGTGTATCTTTTATGGCGTATATGGCGTACACTCGGGGCATACATTTGCGACGTTTGTTTACAGTAGTTTTTTACAGTCATTTTTCACGGTAGTATTAAAAGTGCAAAACGGGGGACAATTCCCAAAAACTGCTTATGAGTAACATCTTCCTGTTGTCTCCAACCCTAAGCGCTAAGGACCGATTCACGGTCTCGTGGGCATACTGTTTAGATAATTTCCCCGAAATCGGTCAAGCAGTAGTCGATATGATTTTAGGGATGGGTCAACAGCCCTCGGATAAGCTGGTGGAGGTACTGGTTCAGCCAGACATTTATAGCTCGATCAGCCCGGATATTGTACTGGTCTGTCAAGGATGTAATATCATCTGCGAACACAAACTAGAAAGTGAACTAGAGAAGCCCCAAGTTCAAAGCTATATTGAGGCAGCATTGCAACATCCCAAGCCAACCTATGTTGCCCTCATCACCAACACCCAATGCCCCCTTAGTCCTGATTTAGTAAGTAGCTCTGAAGGGGTTTATCTTTATCCTAAGGGAAATGCTGTTCCTTACTTTTGCTGGCAGGATGTGTATCCTCTGATTGCTCGGGTACAACACCGCCTTGCCCAAGAGTTTCTGGCTTACATGAACACCCTAGACATGAAGCCTTGGAATGAACCATTCTGGGGTGATTTGTTCACTAATCCCATTACAGCGCGGTCATTTCGCCAACATTGGATTATGGTACAGGAAACCTTTGAGGTGATGGGGATCAATACAAAGCTGAGCGGTTATGCCTCTTTGGAGTTGGTGAATCCTTTGCCTTGGATACAGTTGCTGTACTTGTATGTGACTCGTTCGGTTCCCCATGACAATCTCTCGGTTACCAAGCCATTTTTAGCGGCTGCCCTCTGGGTCAAAGGTACAGAAACAGACAAACTGCGCTTATTTCGTGGACTCCATGAGGTAGTCACTCCCTCTGCCAATGGAGAAACTGACCCTGGTTTTACCATTGAGGTGCGGTCCAGTATGAGTGAGAGTTTTTGGGCGGTTAAGGGGGCATCCCGTCCCAAGTTGGCAGCTAGCTATTATGCGTCACTAGAGGATGTTGTTTCTATTGACGAAACGCTCATGCGCCAAAATTTACTGCACTTTGCTCGCAGTGTCTTTGATCATGCTAAGCGTTTTGGTGTGTAACTTTCACTTTTATTAAGTGCCCATTTGTCCTACAGTCTGGCGGTTTGGCACAAAAAAGGGGACTGAAAGTCCCCCTGTGTAACTAGCAAATCTGTTATTTAGTTAGATTTATTTAGTTAAATTGACTTAGCCACCAGCAGCAACCACAGCATTGGGAATCAGAGTCCGCAGGGCACTCTCCAACTGGGCAAAGGCTGAAGAACTAGCCCGCAGATCTTGAATACTAATGCCATTAAAGGCAGCCTCATTAACCAAGTTATTAAATGCAGCGGCTACAGCGTCGAGGTTATCTAGGGATGGGGCGTTCTGATAATTCAGCCAAGCATTTAGTACTTGCTGACCCTGCGTCCCAAAGCCTATTCCAGACATTTCGGCAACTAAACTAGAGTTCTCAGGGTTCAGAATCGCACTAATCGTTGCTATGGCTCCGGCGGAAACAGGATCACTAGGGGGCGGGGCAATGGAGCTAGTAGTGGTGGGGTTGATGGTGCTACTGGGGGACTGAATCACTGGCACTGGTCCGGCAAATACCGGAGCAGCAAGACAGCCAGCGGCTCCACTTACCGCCAAGGGAACTAGGCTGGTTGAGAATAACTTAGAGAATAACTTACGCATTGATTTGGCTCCTAAGCATTGGCTTTTGCTTATGACTGATGCAGTTGATATGTGCTTTGTTATGGGAAATCTTGGCTAATTGGGTGCAGTTTGATCTTTACAAGAATTAACTAATCAAATGACTAATCAAACTGCATAGGAATTTGTAGTTGCGTAGTTTGTGGTTTCGAGGCGCAACATTTACAAACTGACCACCTAAAGTACCACCACATTACAGGCTCACTATTTGTAGTGTAGCTAATCTGTACAGATGACAAGGGTTGAGAGCAGAAAAAATCACCAATTTCTGTTCCCAACCCTCTAAGTTATTATCTAGTTGTCGGTAGATAATTGAAACCATAGGTCACGCCCAAAATCAGTTGGGAACCAGAACGCCCCGCATTAGCTACATCGGAATAAATCGCCGTCAAGTACAACGGCATAGTTTTAACAGGTAGATAGGACACACCAAAATTTAGTCCTTGCCCCGACCAACCAGTACTGACACCTAGGTTAGGGGCAACTTGCAATCCCAGTCCGCCAAACACTCCCGGACCAGTGCCATTAGTATCATTGCGATAACTGCCGCCCCCCATACCGCCGGTAATGGAGATGAGCATGGGGTTATCACTGTTTTTAGGATCAAGGGCTTGATTCCACGTCACAGCACCATAGAGTGTTGAAGGTTGTCCACCAGCATCACTGCCGTAAGCGGCAAAACCACTCCAGCCCACTGCGGCAGACACCTGTTCTCCATTAGCACCTTGGTATAGGTTCCGGTGCAGCTTCAGATCGAAAGTACCATTAGAGGCGAACCGACGAATGCTAGTGATATTGAAAACCCCTTCTAGCGCAATAAATCTATAGGGATCGCCGATACCTGTACCCATTGCAATGCTGCCGTCAATGGAGTCCCGTGCTTTACCAGCGGTGGAACCAAATAAACCAATAAACGAGTCCCCAGTACCCATCCCCGTACCGGAGGGAATCCCTGCCGATAAACTGGGGTTATATTTAGGTTGTCTGAGGGCATAGGGAATCCGAGGCACTAAATCCTTTTCTGCTACTGGAACTGGTTGTTTTTTGGGAGTAGACGGGGTAGCGCTAGGGTTAGTGACCGTAGGGGTAGAGGCAGGAGTAGTGGGTTGAGTTGGCGTGGTTTGTACGTTGGTTTGGGTGCGGGTCTGACCACTGCCGTTAATGCGAGTGTTTTGGGTATTGGTTTGGGTGGTTTGGGCGATCTTAGGATTATTTGCAGTATTTGGTTGGGTGTTTGCCTTGCGACTAACAGGAAGAGGCTTAGTTTGGAGGGGCTTGGTTTGCGGTCTAGTGGCTTTAGGGGCAGCTACTGGACGGGCAGCCTCACTGTTATTCGGACTGATCACAGCCTTAGGCTCATTGGTAACCCTAGCAGTACTGGCAGCGTTAGAAGCAACATTGGAAGTGACAGGAGCAACGGAACTGTTACTCCAAACCAAGGCACTGGACTCAATGGTTTCAACAGTAGTATTTACTTTAGTTTGAGCAAGGGCTGGTAGCAGATTCATAAAAGTACCAGTCACCAATGCCAAGGCTACTGACGATAATGACAGGGGAGACAGTAAACCGGATCGGGATTTTGACAAAGTTTTTGATAAGTATCTAGTCATGTTGATGTCCATAGTTGACTGAAGTTGACTGATCATTTGCTTTACTGGTACACACAGGCTGCTGCCCTAGGAATGATTACCCCAGAAACTCCAATTAGCAATTGTTTGAGGACTGTCACTAATTGCTGCAACAAGCAAGACCTGATCGTTTATGTCGGTTTAATTTTGGTGAGTATTTTGGATTTAGAGGTTGTTACCGATTGATGTGGGCATTAGGACGTAAGTTGCAGCTTTCGTTACAGCGTCACTTGCAGTTTTCAAGGTATGCAGCGTTTAAATCCTATTCTCTCTGATATTTACGATCATCACCATTGCACAAAATACTTAGTTACATCTATTAGTTACACCAGATTCAATTAAATAATTAAACTGCCTGATTAAACCAACTGCACTAAGTTTTAGAGTAGCTCATCAGGGATAAGGCACACTGACAATTCAAACTAATAATTCAGAATAGGAGTAGGTTACTCTTGCATCACTTTCCTAGGGAGCAGAATTTCCAGAACATTAGGTATTTCGGGATATGAATCCTTTTAAAGCAGTACGGATCAAAGTTAATCAGGCTTTACGCCAATATCCCACGCTGTTACCGCCCCAAACTGGTCTTTTGCTGGCAATTTCTGGCGGGCAGGATTCCTTGTGTTTACTGGAAGTTTTGCGTACTTTACAGCCGAAATGGGGTTGGCGGTTGTTGGTGGCTCACTGTAATCACCGCTGGCGTGACGATGCTGACCTTAATGCCGATCATGTAGTGCAGTTGTGTCAAAGGTGGCAAATTCCCAGCTTAATTTTGACTCAGCCCGATGATATTCCCAAAACTGAAGCAGGAGCGCGACAGTGGCGCTATAGTGCCCTCACTGCATTAGCCCAAAACGAAACCAGTAACCGTATTGTCACGGGACATACCCTAACGGATCGGGCGGAAACGCTGCTGTTTAATCTCTGTCGGGGCAGTGGAGCCGCTGGTTTGTCGGCTCTGGGGTGGCAGCGGGATTTAACCCCAGACATTAAATTAGTTCGCCCTTTATTACACGTACATCGGGACGAAACCCTAGCCGTGTGTCAACAAAGAAATCTCCCTATCTGGGAAGATAGCACCAATCACGATGTACATTACCGCCGTAATCGCCTCCGCCATGAGGTAATGCCTTATTTGACGACGCACTTTAATCCTCAGTTAGAAAATGCTTTGAGTAACCTCGCTGAAATTCTGACCGCTGAATCTGACTACCTTGAAACCCAAGCCCAGGCATTTTGGACATATCCTGATCAGTTCCGTATTGCCACCAGTGAGAATAATCCTGCCCTAGACCGCCATGCCCTCAATCACTATCCCTTAGCCCTACAGCGGCGGATTATTCGGCACTTCTTACAGCACAATCTTGGTACTATGCCCACCTTCGAGCAAATCCAGCAAGTTCATGGACTAATCAACGCCCCTCACGGCAGCCGGACTGCACCCATTCACCAAAATATCAGTGTGACAGTGTCCCAAAATTGGCTGATCCTGCAAATACCGCCAAAATGCCACCAAAATATTGCCAAAACAGCTAACTTATGGGATGTTTAGTTACCTCAAAGCATAATCTTGGCAACGCGATCTCGGCAATGAGTCCGTCAAAATTAAGTCAAATCGAGACATAGACCGAGACATAAAAAACAAGACATAGGCAAGACACAGACCAGAGCCAGAAAACATCTAAGACTCCGGCATTCTGGACATCAAGTTTTAAGTTACTGTAACGGATCGCAATTTTCCTTGACGAGAGGATAGCGTTAGGCTCAAAATACCCATGTATATTTGCATTTATCAAGGAGTTTTTAGATCATGGCTTTGACAGAAACCCAAGTCCTCACCGCTATTGTTTTTGCTTTATTCCCTGGTATTTTAGCTTTGTTGCTTGGCTCTGCCCTATACAATGCCTAATCTTTCACAGCTAGTTTGTAATAGCTAAATTCTAATTCTCCTTTACGTCTAAATCCCTTGGGGCTGGAATGCTTCTAGTGGTTTGGGTTTCGTGGTTTGTCATCCGAGGTTTTTGTCAGAATATGTCGAAGATCATCTGATTAATTTCTTCCCTAGGATGCGATTAATAAATGATTAATTCCCGATTCTCCTAACTTGAATGACAGAATCACCCGTGTTAAGGTGAATTGCAACGAGGCGAGTTAAGGTTTAGGTTGCCATCACAAGTTTCTAGTCAAAATTTGGGGTAACTAAACTACTCGCCTTGACCCCATTCTCAATTAAATCAAAATGGTTTTCAGCAATTCCTTTCTGCCATTGTCAGGTTTTAGTTACACTTTTTGGTTACTGTATTATCGCTGCCTTGCCTTGGTTAACAGTTAGAGTTAATGGTTAAAGTTGACATTTGAGATATTTTTAACGCATTAATTTTAACGAATTAACTAGAGGATTAATTAAATATTAATGGCTAAATGTTAATGACTAAACACTGATGTCTAAGTGTTAATGGCTTGTTAATGACTTCAATTTATAATGGCTTAAATTCATAAGAATTATAACTTAGTCAACTAGTTCAGCTAAAAGTATCTACAAGAAAAAGATTTAGGGGCAGCTAGTCCGTTCCTGTTGTGAATAATTACTAAATGAGTATCTAAAGGTTCGAGGTAGAGAATGGCTGCCAGAAGAGGAGCTTTATCCGCATCATTATCTGCACCCTATGAATCTGGCGCATATCAACGCCACAGTGCCATTGCGATCCCCATACGACGCGGTAATACCTCTAAGGCTGTTCCCCAGACCACAGTTCAGTCGATGGAAAGTGTTGCGGTGGCAAGGCGGAAGCGTACCGTTGAGCAACAGTTTCGTAGTAAGGCTGTGGAAGCAACGGTGGTAATTGTTGTGAATATTTTTATGTCTACGGCGGCTTTTTTTGCTTTAGCTCGGCTGATCCCCTACCAAAGCGCCCAGCGCGATCGCCTTGATGAAATTACCGTAGAAGCCAGTACTGCGGAACAAAGGGTTAATGGTTTGCGGAATCGTCTGCCCCAGG
The DNA here is from genome assembly GCA_044358815.1 of Pseudanabaenaceae cyanobacterium. Lineage (GTDB taxonomy): Bacteria > Cyanobacteriota > Cyanobacteriia > Pseudanabaenales > Pseudanabaenaceae > JBAXSK01. The sequence continues at coordinate 14,967 of JBIKNH010000087.1, forward strand.
CCCTAGACTCAGGCAAGTCCCAAGCTGCTCACCTGCGCCAACAGGGTTGGATTAAGCGTAATCAAATGACCATTAAGCTGTTAGATCCAGCAACCGCCAGTCCCCAAAAGCCTGACCAAAATACTTTGCCCCAAACCACCACCGCTCGCAATAATGCACCCAAAACGCCGCCAGCAGTGCAAGACTAGGCGGGTTAAGGGTTAGGGGTGATTTAAAATAATTTACATAAGGGGGCTTCGACTGCGCTCAGCCCTCGGTGTAAGTTAGCCCAGTGAAGTCGAAGCTGTATTTTCTATTTGAATTATCTATAAAGAATGATTAGACGTAGGGATACACTTCTCTAGGAAACTGATCTCTAGAAAATCGACCAAAATTCTGCATCAATCTCAAACCCCAGACTTTGTGCCATCTGTTGTAATTTGGCAGTGCTGGTGATGCCCTGTTGTTTTAGCCAGTGCTGAATCGTAAAGATCTTACCCATCATAAATAAATCTAAGGCTTCGGCGTTGTACTCCAACCGATAGCCGTCCCCTTCCCGTTTAAATTCATGGGGAACCAACATGGCGGTATAACGGCTTAGCTCATTGCGCCAGTCCAAAACGTAGGGCAGCCAAGGATACACCGCATCCAGTCGCAAAAACCACAGCCGCACTTCAGGAATTTCCGACAATTCGCGGGGATCACCCTCTTCCTGTTCCCAATGAATCGCAAAGGTCAAGCCCTGATCAGCCGATCCTGCTGTTTCCGTAGCGAGGCGTTCTGCCAAAAAACGTTCAATGACGATCCGCGCTGGACTGAGATCCAAACTGTTGATACAAGCAGAATTGAGGTTGATCACCGTGGTCATAGGGAAGTAGTTAGGGGGATAGTCGTTAGTGAAATTCTAGGGGATCGAATGCTGTTTAGCTGAATTGTGGCTAGCTAAATCTTAGTGAAATGTTCCCGAGGGTTAAACGACTGTACCTGTAAGAGTTGTTCGTATAATTCCCGTTCGCGGTTGGTGGGATTTTTGGGCACAACAATTTGGATCTCTACATACTGATCCCCGTTGGTGCGGCTATCCTTAGGAAAACCTTTCCCAGCAAGGCGTAACTGTTGTCCTGACTTGACCCCAGGGGGGATGGTCAACTTGACGACACCGCCCAAGGTTGGGACTTCCACCTGTACCCCCAAAACTGATTCGCTAGGAGAAATCGGCAACTGACAGCGAATATCTGAACCATCAAGGGTGAAAAAACTGTGGGGTTGCAGGATGATTTTCAGATATAAATCACCACCAGCGGGACCTTGACCTTTCAGCCGGATTTTTTGACCGGAGAGGACCCCCGCAGGCATATTCACTTCTAAGGATCGCCCATCTTCAAGGCGGATTCTTTCACGACCACCCACATAGGCACGTTCCAGGGGTAGTTCCAATAAAGCTTCTGAGTCCCGACGGGGGGGCGGCGCAGTGCGGGTCTGGGCATTGGGGGGGCGATAACCCACATTTGCGGCTGGATCGGGGGCGCGTCCATCGGTGCGAAACTTGCCTAGTAGCTGATCAACAAATTCTTGGAAGTCGT
>JBIKNH010000088.1:0-16517 GCA_044358815.1 Pseudanabaenaceae cyanobacterium
GTCAGACTTGAGTAGCCAGATCAGCCAACAAAAATTTAAACTTCAGTAGACAGATGCTTCGGGGTAAATTGCCACGGGTAAATATATCAACGTTTTAACTTACTCCTGTCTACTTATCAACTATTCAACTATTTTTCATATTCTGTTTCATATTCTGTAATAGCTGCCTTAATCTCCTCGCAATCTCCTCAAAATCTATGATCACCCCTCTAAAACGTGCCACATTTGACCAACTAATCCCCGCTGTGCCTACATCTGACCAGTATCAGTACTGTTGGGGTGGTAGTCAGATGGTGTTTCGCCGCTTGCTGATCTCCGTGGCGGCACTGGTGGTGTTTGTCCTGCTGTATAACCGCGTCCACGAGGCAAGTCCGAGCAGTTTCGGGGCATTGGTGATGTTTGTCTGTGCGGCTTTGGGTGGACTCTATTGGATGTTAGAGCCAGTGGTTTTAGCCAGTTGGCGCAATAGTAAATTACGACGATTTGCCTATTGTGGATTTTGGCAAGCGCAGATAGTAGATGCTTACATGTCCCAAGAGGTGGCGAATCGGGCGGAGACTATCACAAAAAGTGGACGCTTAGATGTCAGTTACGAAAGTGAAAGTTTTTTTAATATTGATCTCGAAGATGATAACGGGCATTTAGCCACCCTGCGGGTTCCCATGAGACGGGAATATAAACGCATTAAGCCGGATCAAAGGGTTTGCTTACTCCTGTTTTCTAATGATAAAAATTTTCGCCGTGTCAGTCGCATTACTTCTGATGCCTATCTGCCCCAATGGAATATTTGGATTAGCGATTATCCTTATTTGCGGCGAGATTCATTTCTAGATATTGCTCGCTATGTTTTAAATCGTCAAAAAAATCAAGTTGACTATGCTGAAACACCTACACCACAAAGATCTAAGTCCGATCCAAATAAGTCAAATCGCACTAGATCTTATCGGTCTGAACCACAGGACACAACTGATAATCAACCGCGTCAATCTCGTCCCCGAGCTGCGGCAAAAGCTCCTGTAAACGATGATAGCTATGATGTAGATTTTGATGATGATGAATGGGAATAAACCCAAATAGTAGGCAGTTTATTTGACTAATTATGTCAATAACAGGTAAAAATCACGCTACCATAGCGGGAACTGTTTCATGTTCCTAATACGTCTTGGGATGGGATCCAGATTTGGAGATTCAGGCAAATTTGATTAAGTTAAATTACATTGATCCCGAAATCATTACAACATTCTAAAGAAACGCTCGAATGTGTTGTATGTGACCGAAGATTGTCATAGCTTCAAAATAATCTCGAATAGTTCACTAAGCTCACCCAGTTCAGTAGTTGGTTCTCGCCCTTAGGGTCTGGGCGATCATAAATTAAGACAAATTAAGATTTTCTTACCAACATATCGCTTCACATTCTTTTACATTTAGAACTAATTACGCTCTAAGTTCTATTAACGAACAGTAAACGATCCGTAGCTTCACTGCTACTTAACTGCTGTTGTCTGCCAGCCGTCTTATCTATGCCGTCCTGTCAATATAAATGGTGAATCCTATGCTCCCATCCCACACAATCCATCCTGTTAATCATCAACTAATCCGTTGTGTCTATCGCAATGAGTCCCCCTTGCCTCAAGTGGTGAGAATGCACCATGATCACACAGGTTTCTTTGAGCGGATGGTGATGCCTAATCAACTCCTAAAGTTTGATGCTTGGCATGATGCACTACTGGAAATCCACGAAGTTGGTTTTAGTGGCAGTATCCATGCTGACAGTGTGCCCTGTATCCATCTTTGCGTTGCTGGTACTGCTTGTCCCTTACCAGACAGCATTAGCCAAGGCGTAGAACGTCGTCAGGGTAATTATGCACAACGCCATATTGGTCATGACCTGGTGCCAATTTCGGAAATCAAGCATCAGGCAAAACCTGAGGCTAAAAATGCCTTTGTGGCTTGAGTTTCCAGTGAAACAATTCCAGTGGGACAATTATAGATTAATGATTTTGACCAGAGTAAATCTAAGCAAGTATTCCGGTGTGTGATAGCTGAGTAATGGTTTTGTAGTACCCGTACTTTACAGTTTTAACCATTTAGTTTAGTAATAACCATTTTAGTGATTACTGATTCAACACTGATTTAACCTTGTGGGAAATTAAACCTTGCAGGAAAAACCCTCCATGCTAGTTGTCATAAATCAATAATTGACTTACTTCGTAGATCTATCTTGTACTTGACAGTGAGTTGTTTGTTTATGATATTGCTCGATCGATTTAGTAAGAGTTATCACAGTCCAATTCCTCCAATCCAATCTCTGAAGTCTAATCCTTTGAGTATCGCTATGGTGATACTCTTTTTTTTGACTCTTTTTTGACTATTTTTAGAGTTATTTTTGGGTTATTTTGAACTGATTTTGGATTTTTTTGGCAATTCTGGGTGATTTTGAGATGCCTTAGCCTCGGTCTACATCTGCGCTTCTTTTGCAGTATCATCATTGAAAGTTTTGCCCCCCAAAGTTTTGCGCTCTGGTGTAAATTCAATCCTCATAGGTACTATGCCCCCCCAATCTTCATCTCAATCTTTTATTCTAGAAGCTGACCATGTGTGTAAGTCCTTTGGTGGCATTCAGGCGGTGCGAGATGCGCATATTGCTGTACCTGAGGGCAGTATTACCGGTTTAATTGGTCCTAATGGTGCGGGGAAGAGTACATTTTTTGGTTTATTGTCGCAGTTTATTCCCGCTGATCGTGGTTCCATCAAATTTCAAGGGGTGCCAATTGAACGCAAACCACCCCATCTGATTGCCCAAATGGGGATGATTCGGACATTTCAAGTGCCTAAAGTCCTGTCCCGTTTAACGGTTCTGGAGAATATGTTGCTTGCGGCACAGGGACAAGTGGGGGAAGTTTTTTGGAATGCTTGGTTTCAGGGACATAAAATTGCCCAACAGGAAAAAGAAAATCGTGATAAAGCCAAGACTCTGCTGGAATCCGTCGGTTTATTGCGTATGGCAGACAGTTATGCGGGGGCTTTGTCTGGAGGGCAGAGAAAGTTATTGGAAATGGCACGCGCTCTGATGTGTGATCCGAAATTGATCTTGTTAGATGAACCCGCTGCTGGGGTGAATCCCGCTTTAATTGAAGAGATCTGCGGCTACATTCAACAATGGAATCGGGAAGGACTGAGTTTTTTAATTATCGAACACAATATGGATGTGATTATGTCCCTGTGTGATCGAGTATGGGTTTTAGCTGAAGGTCATAACTTAGCCGATGGCACTCCTACGGAAATTCAGAATAATCACCAGGTTTTAGAATCTTATTTAGGCAGTGATTGAGACCGCAATTCAAGTCATGAAACCCAAGCCCTTGAGCCGTCGTGCCGTAATTATGTTTAGGATGGTTAGGGCTTTATGGCTGTGGTGTGCTGTTCTTCAATTTGTCAAGTAGTTCCGTGAGTCTATCCAAACGTAACGGCTTATTCAAATATTCATCCATTCCCGCCCCTAAACATCGCTCACGACTTGCCGTCACATTATTAGCAGTTACCGCAATAATATAGGGACGTTCTGATATTGGTAATTCTGTAATAATCCGCCGTGTTGTCTCTATTCCATCCATTTTGGGCATTTCAATGTCCATTAAAATTACGTCATATCTTTTCTGTTTCAGTTTCATTAAAACCTCTAAACCATTTTCCGCTAAATCTACGGTATAACCTAATCTTCGGCATAAATGGGTGGCAACTTTCTGGTTCACTAGATTATCTTCAGCCAACAAAATCTCTAAAGTAGGTTTATTGGTTAAATTGGGGTCTAATTTGGGATCTAATATAGGGGCTAATAATTTGGGATCGTTTGTTGCTGGTGAAGGCTCATCATTCAGTTTATTCATTTTAAACACATCTAGATTAATCACTTTTAACTTAATTTTAAGCTCCACGCATTTTTGCTGTTCAAATATTACATAAATCTAAACTATTCGTATGTTATCTTATTTATGATATTTGTCAGCAACTAGTTACCCTAGATAACACTCTATCCCAGAATAACGTTGTATGAAGTTATTATAATATGCTATTGATTAGTTCCCCTCGATTAATTTTCAGTTATTAGATTAGTGTGTCTGACGGAGGTAGTTTCAACATGATTAGGATATTAATAATTGAAATAATAATTCAGCATCAATTAGAACAACCGATTTTTTAGGCTTACTTTCTGCGAGTTTAATTTTGTCCTACACATACCCTACTCAATTATAGATCGCTTTTGTTATAACGAAATAATTAATCATTTAAGACAGCTAATCTAGAGAGCATATATAGATAATTCAAATAAAAAATACAGCTTTGACTTCCCTCAGCTAACTTACACCGAAAACTGAGTGCAGTCGAAGCCTCCTCTACAAATCATTTTCAACAGCTACACTCAGATTCCTCAAGTATTGGAATTAATGTCTATGAGTGATTTCCAAGAGGGATTTCTAAGAGTGATTTTTAACTAGGGTTTCAGTGCTTCTTCAGTTCTCATAACTTTTGGCAATAAATTTCCAGTCATATCTTGAAATAACATCCTGAAATTGCATCTTGAACTCTGGTTTTATCAGGATTTGATGATCGACATTAATGATTAATCTTTACTATTGGCTTTCATAATTGACTGTTATGATCAACCATCACAATCAGATTATGGGGATGATAGTATGGCTTGAAAACCAGTTCTAGCAAGTAATTTTAGGCAATAAATTGCTGATTCATAGCTGATAAATTCTCGATAATTCGCATAAATTTAGTATTGGATTTAGCATAAACACTTCAGATACATACCCTAGACTACTTCCCTGATTTGCATCAATGCGGTAGAGTCATAAGCGTTTGCCATTCAATGTAAGTTGACTTGGCGACTAAGTTAATCAGTAACTCTGTTGCTCGAACTCCAGCTAATAATTCAGCTTAAAGTTAACTGGAAAGGTTAACTACAAAGATTAACTTGAAAAATCAACTCGAAAAATCAACTCGAAATTATTTGTCATGACCAACTCACGCTCTGCTTTGTGGCTTTCATTGCTGCCTGCTGTCACCTTGATGGCTTGTGCCCCTAAGGAGCCAACCACTAGCCCCGCAAGTCCTAGCCCGGCTGCTACCTCCGCTGCGAAGGAAGAGAAGAAGGAAGAGAAAAAAGACACAAAATCTCCTGAAAAAACTGAAGCTAAGGACGACAAACCAGCCACCACTGGCGGTAAGGTTGCCATAGCTAAAGTGGAATCCCTTGAGCCATTCAAACATAAGTCAGGGGTTTTCTCCATTGAAGTACCCAAGGGTTGGAAGGACACAGACACTAGCAAGCCAGGTCAAGAAGTAACTGTACAATGGACTGATCCCACCGGTAACGCTCTGATTTCCGTCACTGTGATCAATGCACCAAAGGAACCAGTGGCTAAGGAGAAACTAGGTGAAGTGTTGCAACAAGTTCTCAAAGACATTTTAGGCAGTCAAAAAGACTTTGCAATGGAACCGCCTCAACCCCAGCCCGATGGCAGTACTCAGGTAACTTTCTCCTATACCGAATCTAGTGGCGGAGTTACAGCGAAGGTGCAAGGCAACAGCTTCATTGAACAAAAAGAAGACAAAATCTTGATTCTGACCTTCGGTTCCTTGGCTGATCAGTTTGCCCAACTGAAGGAGTCTTACACCAAGGTTGCTAACAGCATCAAGGTCACCACCGATAAGATTCCTTAATTCGGGTTTAAGATTTTCTAATCTCGATTATTTAAACGAAAGAATACCCTGATCTGTATTGTGTGATCGGGGTATTTCTTTGGTGAGTTTAAACATTACTTGCCACACCAGTAATTGCATATAATGGGTTTGTCCTGAATCTGACACACTTCACAGGTCCCTATGGCTGATCCCATATTCTCAATAGCCGAAACTTTAGAAACCTATAGTCGCTGCCATCCCCAAGAGGTGTTACTAGTTAGTATCAAGGAGGACGACAGAACTGATGAGATTATGATCTTCAAAGGTTTTTCTAGTTCTTTAATGCATCCTACTGCTTACGATCCCGATGTACCTGTGATTCCTGCCCACAGCGAGATCTTGCACATTAGTCTGCTGAAAGCTCCCTATCAGCCCAATGCACCGCAATTTTTACGAGAAAAAATCAGTTTGGCAGAGTTTCTGCAACTGACTGCTTAGAAAAATTTCTTTATTCTAATCTATTCTAATTATTTTCTATTCTAATTAATAGATACAAATCCAGATCGCTCAATGGTTTGTTGTCCTTTAGGTGAAAGTGCAAACTCGATAAATTGCTTCACTGCGGGACTGGTTGTTTTTTTCACACCTAGGAATAGGCTACGGCTAACGGGATATTTGCCACTTTTGACCGCAGCGGTATTCGTGGGCATTACGTTGTCGATGGGGACAATCCGCACCATTTCTTGATTGACTACTTGGGAAACTGTGGCATAACTGATACCATTATCGCCAATGGTTCGTAGAATGGCGGTGGTTTCATCCTGGGGCCAAGTGACAAAGTTTGCGCCGTCAGGGGCGAAGGGAACTCCAGCTAAAACCACATCCTGGAACAGATCCCTAGTACCGCTGGCAGTGGCACGGTTGATGACGCGAATTGGTACGTTAGCGCCGCCGAGTTGGGACCAGTTGGTGATTTTTCCGGTGTAAATATCCCGCAATTGTCCTAAGGTTAAGCCGCCTTTAAAACCGTTATTAACACCCACAACCACCGCCACTGCATCCTTGGCTACGGGAAACATCTGAATATTATTCTGACCATTATTTTGGGCTTCATCAGTTTTGAGGGGGCGCGAACTAGCCACAATGCTGACAGTGCCATTGATTAAGTTTCTGATGCCTGCGGTGGAACCATTGGGAATATTTTCCGGCACACCATAAACCACAGGCAAGTTACCGTTTTGTTGATTAAAGCCAAGGCGCAACTCACGCACCATCAACACCATCGTCGTGCTACCGTCAATATTTAAAACGTTTGGATTGGGCTGACTGGTGACCAAACTATTCAGGTTATTGGCGGAGTTTTGCTCTGGTGGCTGATTGGCACTAGGAGCATTAGACGGCTCCACTGCGGTAATAGTTTTTGGTTGGTTCACAAAGAACCAGTACCCACCACCAGCCAACGCTGCCGTAATCAAGACAGTCAAAGCTAAAACTGTAGTTTCTTTACCTTGGGACATAGGGGTGATTTTGGGGATGATTTTTCCGTTATGGGAAATCTCGGTTTAGGAAATCTTGCAACGGAGCGACAAGCCCAAAATACTGGAAAAACCGTAACCAGGCAAACCAAAACCCTATAACAAAATCAATCTAAATCTATCTAAGACTAGTACAGACGTTCCAAGACGTAATTAGTCAAATCCATTAAAGATTGTTTCACTGCCGACGGAGGTAACCATTCGATGGCTGCCACAGCTAAGCGGGCTTGGCTTTTAGCTAATTCCCTAGCACGGACGATGCCATTACTAGCATAGACCCAAGCCAAAGCCTGGTCTAAGTCACCCTCTTGGCTAAATTCTCGCTCGATCAAACTGGCTAATTGAGGATATTCTTCGAGGGCATACAAAACCGGTGCGGTTAAATTCCCTTGTCGTAGGTCTGATCCCGCTGGTTTACCTAGGGTTTCGGTGGAACTAGTGAAGTCCAAAATATCATCGACCACCTGAAACGCAATGCCAAAATGCCGCCCAAACGCAAATAATTGCTCAGTTTGTGGCGCTGGTAACCCACTGAGAACCCCCGCCGCTTTAGCACTGCCTGCCATCAAAGATGCGGTTTTATAAAAACTTTTTTCTAAATAGTCCTCAAAAGATAAGCCACTATCAAAAGCTGTTAAGTTTTGGCGGATTTCCCCCTCGGCAAAGTCAGTAATCACTTTGGATAAAAGCTTCACCACTTCTAGGTTATCTAAATTAGCCAAATACCAAGAGGCTTGGGCAAAGAGGAAATCCCCCGCCAGCACTGCAATGCGATTACCAAAACTGGTATTTACTGTGGGAATGCCCCGCCGCACTTCTGCCCCATCAATTACATCATCATGGACTAAACTCGCGGTGTGGATCATCTCCGTGATTTCCGCAAGGCGACGGTGGCGCGAAGTCAAATCCGAGCCATTCATGGTGGCACGAGACACTAATAAGACCAAAGCAGGACGCAAACTTTTACCCTTGGCTTCAAACAGGTGCTCTGCCGCCGCATATAAAATGGGATGTTTTGCCCCCACCAATTCCTTGAGGTTGGCGGTAAGGATTTTTAAGTCATCCTTGACAGGCGCGAATATATCGATGACAGAGGTGGTGGGCAAACTCATGCGACTAAACCATGACTTGAGGGGTTTTTACATAACTTCATAATATTGTATGGGATGTTTTAAGCATCTAGCACACGACAGAACTAGGGATTGATCAGAGATTGATTGTGGGAAATTACCATGCTAAATGTGAAAAATCCGAAAATAAGCCTAATAGCTGAGTCTTAGCCCGCCAATTCTGAGGCAATCCTTAAGTTATGTGTGGGAAGTTAGAGTTACATTATTAATTTTATTAAAATTTAACCTAAGGTATCTAGAGTATACAGTTAGTTGCACAGCTTCAACTCTAGAGATTCAGGTGAACTGTGGTATTAACCATAGCCTGCTGCCTACCTACTGCCTGCCTAGTTGCTGTGACTCATTTTTAGTGACACAGAACCAGGACAGGACAATAAACCTAGGGCAAATTAACTAAAGTAAATAAACTAGAGCGAATTAAGCTAGAGCAAGTTAACTGGGGCGAATCTGTGCCCGTTGATGACTTCCCTTAATGCCTCAATTGCTCAGTCTGCTTTAGGTGTGTAACGAAGTCTGTAAAAGTCTGTGAACAATTAGGTCCGCTGTAAGGGTCCTAAAATCTATGCTCTTCTATAAACTCTCATCTGAAATCTGGTCATGCTTTTGGCTGGTAGTTCACCCTGGAGCTTGGTTAGAAAGATCGGGTTTTAGAGGCGCTTTTTCGATAATCTTTAGATGGAAATCCACCCATGATGCCTAGATTACTTCTTATTGATGATGATCCCATCATTTCTGAGATGGTCAGCTTAAATCTTGAACACGCTGGCTATTTGGTAAATCAGGCAAATGACGGCATAAAAGGACAGGCGCTGGCCATCCAGTTGCTGCCGGACATGATAATTTTAGACCTGATGTTACCCCGCGTTGATGGGTTTACGGTTTGCCAACGCCTTAGGCGAGATGAGCGAACCAAAGATATTCCTGTGCTGATGTTAACGGCGATGGGACAAACTCAAGATAAGGTGGAAGGTTTTAACGCCGGAGCCGACGATTACCTCACCAAGCCTTTTGAGTTAGAGGAAATGTTAGCCAGGGTGCGGGCGCTGTTACGGCGTACCAATCGCATTATTGATGCGGCAAAGCATGGGGAAATCCTGAGCTATGGCTTGTTAACCCTAGTTCCAGAGCGCTTTGAGGCTATTTGGTTTAATAAAAATGTCAAGTTAACCCATTTAGAGTTTGAACTGTTGCACTGTTTATTGCAGCGTCATGGTCAAACGGTTTCCCCCAGCGACATTCTCAAAGAGGTGTGGGGTTACGAACCCGATGATGACATTGAGACCATTCGGGTACATATCCGCCACCTGCGAACTAAGCTTGAACCTGATCCCCGCCATCCAAAATATATTAAAACGGTTTATGGTGCCGGGTATTGTTTAGAATTGCCTAGTACCACGCCAAACACAACGCCCGATACCTCGGGTGAAGAACCAAAGGGTTGACATCCACCCCGCGAGCAAAGCGGCGGGGATTCCTAAGACTCACGACTTAGGTTTCTGCTTCATAGCACCAGCCTTTACAGATTTACTCTGTTCGGGTCTTACAGTCGCTCCACAGACTGACACGGCAAGCCCTGCCGCCAAAATGTTTTTTGCAGCATTCACATCTCTATCGTGATGGGTGCTGCACTTAGGGCAATCCCACTCTCTGATATTCAGGGGCAACTTATCCACAACATAACCGCAATGTCCGCACCTTTTAGAGCTAGGAAACAAACGGTCAATTTTGACAAAAGTGCGCCCATACCAGTGGCACTTATATTCCAGTTGCCTGACAATTTCACCCCAACTAGCATCACTAATCGAGAGGGCGAGTTTTCTGTTTTTGACTATGTTGTTCACCGACAAGTCCTCGACTGCAATCACTTGGTTTTCACGAACCAGTCGAGTTGTCAACTTGTGAAGAAAATCATGACGAGCATCGCTAATTTCAGCGTGAACTTTAGCAACTTTCAATCTAGCTTTGCGGTGATTGTTAGATCCTTTCTTCTTACGACTCAGCACTTTTTGAAATTTACGCAATTTACGGCGCTTAGCTTTGAAGGTTTTAGGATTAGCAATCTTTTCGCCATTACTCAAAGCCATCAAGCTGGTAATACCCAAATCCAAACCAATTGACTCTTGAGATTCAGGTAATGTTTCAATTTCGACATCTACCAACATTGAAACCGTCCAGCGTCCAGAGGGCGAGAGCTTCACCGTAATGGTTGATGGCTCTGCACCTTCAGGGAGTTCACGGCTCCATCGGATATCTAATGGTTGAGAGCATTTAGCTAGATATACTTTGCCATCTTTCCACTTGAAAGCAGACTTGGTAAATTCAGCATTACCGCCGTGATGTTTTTTCTTAAAAGTCGGGTATTTCGCCCGTCCTGCGAAGAAATTAGTAAAGGCGGTTTGTAAAGCCCTTAAACCTTGTTGTAATGGCACACAGCTAACTTCATTAAGGAATTGCAAGTCTTCCTGCTTTTTCCAATTGGTGAGCATTGTTGAGGTTTCAGTGTATCCGACTCGCTCTTGACATTCATACCATGCTTCTGTCCTTGCGGCTAAAACACGGTTGTAAACTAATCGAGCGCAACCCATCGTTTTCCTGAGCAAAGTTTCTTGTTCAGGAGTTGGATAGAATCGGTACTTGAAACTTTTTTGTGTCATGGTCACATTATATCATTTATTCTGTGAATATAGTTAATTAATATAAAGCCGTCCTAAAAAGACGGGTTTTCTACCCACTTTTCTGATGAAAATTCTATTTGCCGCAGCCGAAGTTGCACCACTTGCTAAAGTTGGGGGCATGGCAGACGTAGTAGGCGCTCTGCCACCAGTTTTACGCAAGATGGGGCACGATGTCCGCATCATCATGCCGTATTACGGGACATTGCCCGACAAACTCACGGAAAATCCGGAGTGGGTCTGGAAAGGTCACTGTATGTTTCAGGATTTTGATGTTTTTCAGACGGTTTTACCCGGAACTGATGTGCCTCTGTATTTAGTGGGTCATGGTTCGTTCATGCCCCAACGGATTTACTTTGGTGAGGACGAGGATTGGCGGTTTACCCTGTTTGCCAATGCGGTGGCGGAATTTTGCTGGAATTACTGGAAGCCAAATTTAATTCACTGTCATGATTGGCATACGGGGATGATCCCAGTGTGGATGCACCAAACCTCTGATATTGGTACGGTGTATACCATTCACAATTTGGCTTATCAAGGTCCTTGGCGCTGGCGCTTAGAGGAAATGACTTGGGTGCCTTGGTATATGGGTTCCCATAACACGATGGCAGGTGGGATTCAGTACGCGGATCGGGTGAATACGGTTTCGCCTACCTATGCCCAACAGATTTGCACCCCCACCTATGGCGAAGGTCTGGAGGGAATGCTGTCGTTCCTGAAGCCTTGGGGCATTCTCAATGGTATTGATACCCAAAAGTTTAATCCTGAGACGGACAAGCATCTCGCTAAGCCTTTTAATGCTGACTCTCTAGCCGATCGCCTAGAGAATAAACTGGCTTTACAAAAAGAATTGGGTCTAGCCCAAAGCCCTGACACGTTTTTTGTGGGGATGGTGACGCGCCTTGTAGAACAAAAAGGGATTGATTTGGTATTGCAAACCCTGGATCGGTTCTTGGCGTATACCGATGTGCAGTTGGTGGTTTTGGGGACAGGGGAACGTTACTACGAAACACAATTATGGCAAGTGGCATCGCGGTTCCCAGGCAGGATGTCGGTGCAGTTGCTGTTTGATGAAGGTTTATCCCAGCGGATCTATGGCGGTACGGATGCGTTCTTGATGCCGAGCCGTTTCGAGCCTTGCGGTATTTCCCAAATGATTGCCCTGCGGTATGGCTGCGTGCCCATTGTGCGGCGTACTGGCGGCTTGGTGGATACGGTGTCGTTCCATGATCCCAAGCAAGAGTTAGGCAATGGGTTCTGTTTTGATCGTTATGAGCCGCTAGATTTGTTTACCTGCATGGTGCGGGCATGGGAAAGCTACCGTTACACCGATGCATGGCAGAAGTTACAGCAGCGAGGCATGAAAACTGACTTTAGCTGGAATGCTTCAGCAGAGCAGTATATTCAGCTTTATCGCTCCATTCCTGGTATGGCAATGGCTTAAACCCTCACCCTAGCCCTCTCCCATAGTGGCAGAGGGAACAGGAAGGAGTTAATTATCCTACTCGCCTTCATCCCCTTCGCCCCACTTGGGAGAAGGGGCTAGGGGATGAGGGGTCATTCTTACTTTGAACTATGGCTCACCTAAGCCAAACAAGCATCTAACTGGGCTAAGAGTTGCTCCCGATTTAAATTACGTCCGATCAGAACCAATTGATTTACCGCTGGTTTGGGGGTGTTGCGCTCATCGGTTTTGAGTTCGTAGCGCTTACCGCTGAGTTGAAAAATATACCGCTGCTCAGGGAGATTACTAAACCAAAGCATTCCTTTGGCTCGAAATACATCAATGGGCAACTGTTTATCTAGAAATTCTTGGAACCGATCTAGATTAAATGGCAGATCCCGACTAAATGAAATTGCCACAAAACCATCGTTGTCTAAGTGATGGCTGTGATGGTCATGATCGTGGTCGTGGTGATGATCATGATGGTGGTGATCATGGTCGTGGTTGCAACTGGCATCACATACATGATTGGTTTGATGATCTGCGGTGGCGTGGGGTTCGTGATGATGCTCATGGTTGTGATCATGGTCGTGCTTATGGAGATCGGCTGGCTCTTGCAAAGCTGCCTGAATCAAAGCATTATCCATATTCACATCTAAAATCAAAGGCAAGGGAACCGCACCGAAGTTAGTCCTCAAAATTCTTGCCTTAGTTTTTACATCATTAATGTAATTTTCCAAAGCAACTAGTTTAGCTTCAGGAACTAAGTCAGTTTTATTTAAGAGAATAATATCCCCATACATGATCTGAGCAAATGCCGCCTCACTCTCGAAATGACTTTCATCAAACTGCTCAGCATCAATCACAGTTAAAATAGAATCTAAGCGGGTTAAATATTTTAATTCTGTGCCCAAAAAAGTCAGTGCAATGGGCAAGGGATCAGCAACACCAGTGGTTTCAATCACCATGTAGTCAATACGTTCACTGCGTTCTAAAACAGAGTAAACTGCATCAACTAAACCATTGTTAATCGTGCAACAAATACAGCCGTTACTTAGTTCGAGCATATTTTCATCTACAGCAACCAAAAGCTGACTGTCAATGTTGATGTCACCAAATTCATTGACTAAGACCGCCACCTTAAGATTCTGTTGGTTTTGCAGAATGTGATTCAATAAAGTGGTTTTGCCACTGCCCAAAAAGCCCGTGATAATCGTGACTGGCATCCCACTTTTTGGCAAATCTAGGGTGGATTCTGGTGCGGTTTTAGAATTGGTTAAAGTCATAACGGTTACTAATAATTCAAGTTGGTGGGATGGCTATGGGAGTAAATTGCAGGGTTGCACCCCGTGCCATCTTGTGAGAAAACCCGTTGGCAAATATGCTAGTTGAAAAATATGCTATTAGAAATGTGATGAGAAATTATTTAGAGCACAATATCTCAAAAATAATCATATCTAAGAGACACATTATCGATAACTGAGACACCAACCAAACCATAGGGCTGTCTGAGATTGGCTGTTCTACCATTCTAATCAGACTAGCTGTTGAGTCACACGGACTAGATCTCGATCTTAACTCAATTCCGTAAGTTGGTTTCCTGACAATGGGTTTCCTGACAATCCCCCACCAATCCCATACCAAACTCTATTCCTTAAGCTATGGCTTCCGTCACTTCCGCCTCACTGATGGCTGAAATATCTGCCCTTTTGCCCCTTGCCCCCCAAACCCCAGAGGATTTTGATCAGTTAATCCTCAATCAAACGATTTCCCGTATGGTGAACCACGCCCTATGGTACGCCCAAGACAATGGCAGATACCCTGAATTAGTCCACTGGCTTCAGCAGGAAATCAACGGTTATAGTCAGGACTGCCCCAGCTATCGTCAACTAGCCATTACTTATATTGATGCTCAAGGTCAAGCAATTAGCGGACTGCAAGACTATGAAATTTATCCCATTGGCTTGGGGATCGCCAAGCTGGAAACTCATCTCAAAAATGGTTTAACCATGCGTTTACCGGCTCCGGTGCAACAATTTTTGAGCCAGCAGTGCAAGCGCGAAGTTTATGCCGCCTACGTTTCCCCAGCGCTGATCTTACGTTTAGCAACAGCAATCCTACGGCAAATTCAAGAACAGCTTATAGTGGTTGTTTAAAGCGATTATGGCAGAAAGTAAATGCTTTCTTGCAGAGTAATTGAGTAATTAGATTAATTATTGATCCAGTCAAACTAACCGAGTAATCGTTTACGGAGTCCTATGGCTACCACCCCCTCAACCACTACCGCCGCTAAAGTTAATGTGATTATTCCCACCTATAACATGGCGGGTTATTTGCCCCAAACCATAGACAGCATTATCAATCAAGATTACCAATGGCTTGAGGTGATTGTGGCGGATGACGGCTCCACCGACAATACTCAAGCCGTAGTTGCTGAATATGTGCAACGTTATCCGGGACGGGTCAAGTATGTGTTGCGTCCCAATGGTGGGGAGTCCGCAGCCCGTAATTCAGGGATTGCTGCCAGTGATGCGGAGTTTTTGATGTTTGTGGATGGGGATGATCTTCTCATGCCAGGGGCAGTATCTTTACTGATGGAGCAAATGCTGCAACTGGACGAAACCTATTGTGTGGTTCACGGTGAGATGGAATGTTTTGAAGATGGCACAGATAAGTTTTTGGAATATACCAATTTTCATGATGTGACCCAAAACCGCGCTGGTCTGTTTGTGGAGATGACTAATCTATTGATGGCGGGGGTAGTGCGGCGACAGGCTCTCTTAAAAATCGGCTGTTTTAGTGAAGCCGTCAAAGATGGGGTCTTCACTGACACGCAAATGAAATTATGCAAGATCGGTCGGTTTTACAGCACTAAGCAAGTGGTTTATCGGTATCGGATTCGCCCCAATTCCCGCTCCCGTACTTTTTCCATAGAACGGGCTAAGTTACTCAATGAACAAAGCAAAGCCCGCATGGAAACCTATCTAGAGGGTGAGAGTTGGCTGGTGCAACGGCAAGCATGGGCGGCTTATTTCCTCAAATCAGGCATTGATATTCACGCCTATGATCGGTCATTGGCGCGGAAGTATTTTTTGCAAGCTATTCTTACCAATCCCTTACAACTCAATGCCTTGCGGTTGTTACAGGCTAGTTTGCGCAATAAGACAATCTAGGTTGTTATGGGAAAATCTCTAAATAAAAAACTAGCAAGTAATGCAAACAAATTTTAAAAATATTAATTTTGCCTATTGTCAACCGTGACGCATGTGTTATACTAGCTAAGCGCCTAAAATTAAGCGTTTAGATGAACGTTGGAAAACAAAGCGCTAAAAACCTAGCGGGTCGCTAACTCAACGGTAGAGTACTCGGCTTTTAACCGATTAGTTCCGGGTTCGAATCCCGGGCGACCCATAAATTCCTGAATCTATCCCTGAGTCTGACAAATATCAAGTTTTATCCAGTGACGACGTTCTTGGAAACTCTCGATATTTTTCTTGGTATTCTGGATTTTTTGACCTACAGATTCACACTAAATTCATACTAAAAAATCATTGTCAATTTGGCATGGTGAATTATGGCAAAACTACCGCTCCGCCGTCCCGAAAATGCGCCAGGGGATTTTTATGTCGATCATAGTTGCATTGACTGTGATACCTGTCGGTGGTTAGCTCCTGAAACCTTTGACCGTCAAGGGGAACAGTCGGCAGTTTATCAGCAGCCCAATAGTTCAGCGCAACGCACTGCCGCGTTACAGGCTTTGTTAGCTTGCCCTACGGCTTCCATTGGCACATTAGAGAAACCGAAGGATATTAAAGCGATTCAGGAACAGTTTCCTTTATTACTGACAGAAAATGTTTACTACTGTGGCTACCATAGCGAAAGTTCTTACGGAGCCGCGAGTTATTTGATTGTGCGTCCTGAAGGGAATATCTTGGTGGATTCGCCCCGATTTACGCCGCCTCTGGTCAAACAAATTACCGCAATGGGTGGTGTGCGTTATCTTTATTTGACCCATTGTGATGATGTGGCGGATCATCAGAAGTTC
>JBIKNH010000267.1:0-4858 GCA_044358815.1 Pseudanabaenaceae cyanobacterium
GCATCTTGGGGGAATTTGTCCAGTGGGGCGGTGATCCATTGTGCGGTGATTTTAGGCACGCGCCCCGAAGCGATTAAACTGGCACCAGTAATCTGTGCTTTGCGGGACGACGACCACTTTAAAGTCACGGTGATCCTCACTGGGCAACATCGGGAAATGGTGGATCAGGTGATGGGTTTGTTTAATTTGCACGCAGATCGCGATCTTGCCATTATGCAACCCAAGCAAACCCTGACCCAGATTACCTGTGGGGCATTGACGGGTTTAGAGGATTTGTTGGTGGAATTAGCCCCCGATGTGGTTTTGGTCCAAGGGGATACCACTACGGCATTTGCGGCAGCTTTGGCGGCTTTTTATCAAAAAATTCCTGTCGGTCACGTAGAAGCCGGATTACGCACCCATGATCTTTGGAATCCCTACCCTGAGGAGGCAAATCGGCGGTTGATCTCTCAGGTGGCACAGTTCCATTTTGCCCCAACTCCGGCGGCAGTAGCTAATTTAGAGAAGTCGGGGATCACTGCTGGGGTTTACCATACGGGGAATACGGTAATTGATGCTTTGTTGCAGGTGCGTCAGTTGCAATTAGCAGGACAATTCGCGGCACAACCATCAGACCCGCAGTCACAGCAAATCTCACCTTCACCAATGGTGTCAGGTTTAAACTGGCAAAACCATCGGGTGATTTTGGCAACAGTCCATCGTCGGGAAAATTGGGGCGCACCTTTGACGGCGATCGCCCAGGCGTGGCTAGAGATTTTAACGAAATTTCCCGATGTGGCGGTGGTTTTGCCCATGCACAAAAACCCTGTGGTGCGGGAACCATTGCAAGCAATTTTAGGGGATCATCCTCGGGTGTTTCTCTGTGAGCCGTTTAGTTATAGCGAACTGGTGGCGGCGATGGCGGAATGTTATTTGGTGATGACTGACTCTGGTGGCTTGCAGGAAGAGGCTCCAGCGCTGGGTAAACCAGTTTTGGTTTTGCGGTTGACCACCGAGCGCCCCGAAGCCATCACCGCAGGTACAGCGCAATTGGTGGGTACGGACACTGAAGCGATTGTTGCTGCTGCCCAGACGTTACTGACTGACTCTGAAGCCTATAGCGCAATGGCTAATGTGGCGAATCCCTTCGGTGATGGTCGTGCTAGTCAAAGAATTGTCCAGATTTTGCGGGGTCAGACTCCGGAACCATTGCCCTAATCTAATTGCCCTAATAGCGTTATGTCTACGTCTTATGTCCATTAGCTCGAAGCGGCGGGAGTTTTTGTTGGGGCTGGGGGCTTGGGGGGCGGTGCAAACTTTACAAGCCTGTAGTACGCCCCCTAGTTCCCTGAGTCCTCAATCGCCATTACCCGTGCAGCCGTCATGGGATGTGATTCAACAGCCGGAAATTACTCAAGTGCGGTTGGGGTACTTGCCTACGGCGGCGGCGGCTCCCCTGATTGTGGCGCAACATCTGAATTTTTTTACCCGTTACGGTATGACTGAGGTGCAACTCGTGCCTTGGTCCTCTTGGACGGATTGGGCGGTGGCGGTGGCAGGCTATGACGATAAATCCCCAATGGTAGACGGGGCAACTGCGGGGGGACATTGTTTTAGTCCTCTGCCGGAATTGCTCACCGAGGGACTTTTGGGGATTAATGCCAATACTAAAGATTTAGAAATTGCGACAGATAGCGCTAATCCTGATGTGATGCGTCAGGATAAGTGCCCGATGTATGTTTTGGCGCGGTTGCATACCCAAGGGGGCGCAATTCTGATGCATCCCCGTTATCGTCCTTTAATCAATTTGCCGTACCAGCGTCCTTGGCGACCGACATTCCAACTGTCCCGCTTACTGGGGAATATTTTGCGGTGTGGGGTGTTGTCGGCTTTGAGTCCAGAGATGCTGTGGTTACGTTATTGGTTGGCTTCGGGCAATGTGAATCCTTTGCAAGATGTCCAACTAGGGACGATGAGTTTTAAAGAAACTGCCAAGATTTTTACGGAACAACCATCGGATCTAAAAACAGCGGATCTAAAAACAGCAGATTTAATTAGTATTCCGCCTTTGTTTCCGCAAATGGTGGATGATCGGGGACTAATCGCCATAACTACCGCCAGTCTTTGGGCTAACCATCCAGGGGATATATTTGCACTGCGGGCGGACTGGGTGGATCGCTATCCCAATGCCACCCAAGGCTTATTACATGGGCTTTTGACGGCGCAAAACTGGTGTGATGATCCCCAAAACCGTCGCCGCTTACAGCGCATTTTGCAGATGTATTTACCTATTTATGCAGGCAGTGATAACGTGGAACTTAAGGAGATAAACCGCAAGCCCGACACCAATAATCCTGAAACTAACAAGCCTGAACCGAAAAAGCCCGACATCAATAAATCAGAATTAAATTCCAGCTTGGGGGAAATTAGATACTGGTCTTATGAAGGGAAAACCGTTTCCTATCCGTATAAGAGCCATGATTTATGGTTTTTGCTGGAACATGCCCGCTGGGGTAATTTATCCAAGGAATTGGAATATAAACCCATCATTGATATGGTCAACCGCGAAGATTTGTGGCGGTCTGCTGCCCGTACTTTGGGGATTCCCGACACCCTGATGCCTGCGGGTCCGTCGCGGGGCGTGGAACAGTTTTTTGATGGGACAACATTCAATCCTGGATTTAGTGGTGAATTTGGTGCCGACAGTCTCAAAGGATAACCTTTACCTATACTCACAAAACCACCC
Organism: Pseudanabaenaceae cyanobacterium; assembly: GCA_044358815.1. Classification (GTDB taxonomy): domain Bacteria; phylum Cyanobacteriota; class Cyanobacteriia; order Pseudanabaenales; family Pseudanabaenaceae; genus JBAXSK01. Next base: position 2,726 of record JBIKNH010000267.1, read on the forward strand.
CATCCACCATAGGTTGCACCCCCTAAAATTTCATTGTAAAATCAGCGGGTGTTTCAGGTTGGATGCTTTACACAGACTAACTTAGGAAAACTGACTTAACCATGACTAGAAGATTACCAATACTCAAACTAAAACTATCTAGAACTATCTAGAACTAATTGAATAACTCTCTTGAGTAATTTTCTTGAATAACTTTTTCGGTAATAGCTTTATTTAATCAGTTTTAGCCAAAATAAATCTAAAAGCAAACCTAAATCCAAGTCTCAAAATAAAGATTTACATAGAGATCCAAGTAGAGATTTGAATCAAGGTTTAAATGGAGATTGAAATAGGAATTTAAATGGAAATTTAAATAGAGATTATAAAATAAATGTTTTACGATTAAGATCCCGAAAAGCTAATTAGACCGACAACCTAATTAGACTAGAAGGTTATTCATACTGGTAATATTTTGAGCTTACTTTTGAGCTTAATTTCGAGCTTATAGGATTTTGGGAGTCCGATGGCTTCAAAGTTTAAGGTACTAATTCAAGGCATTAATTTAACGCATTGTTTATTGACTTAAACTTAATAAATTAAATCAGTTTTTAACTAAGTTCTATGGTGCAAAATACAATTACTGAACCACTTATCCTAGTTTCCCCTCATTTGTGCAATGCAGTGTCTGATCAGTTTGAGTCAACCAATGAAATGACCCTAGATGATGCCCAGCGTCTTCTGTGGGAATTAAGCGATTTACCATCTACCACCACAACGCCCCAGCAACGTCAAGACTTGATTAGTGCCCTCGATTGGCTGACTAGCCGCACGGAATATCATACTTTTGGGATCTGTGCTGATTCGTTATGGTCAGCGGTAAATGCCCTAGAGGGTTACACCTCCCATTTTAATTATAATATTCCCAAGGAACTAGTGGGATTGAAAGAGTCTTGTCCTCCCGATGACTCATTGATTAGCAGTGAGGTGGGGGTTTATCTCAAGTTCAATCCTCGTACCTATCGCTACAAAATTGATACCTATATCGGGCGGGATCGTGGGGTTTTAATTACATTTCAATCGGATTTTGAGGGTGATTATTTAGGAACTCATGGTCATTTCCCCTTAGATTTGTTTGACAGGATGGAGCCTGAATCAGATTGAGTACATGGGGTTAATGATATTGGTCTAATTTAGAGGGGGCTAACCGTTGACCACAGATTTCCCCAGATCTCCCATTGGCGCGATGGTGAGTGTAAAGAGGCTGTAAAGGGGTTGTAAAGGGGCTGTAAAGGGGCGATGGTAAGTGTAAAATTGTGAGTGCGTGATTAATGACCAAATATCACCGCATCTCACCCCCATACTACTGACACAACGGTTTGCTAACTCCATGCTGCCAAGGGATCTCCTCAATCACGCCGAATACCCCGAAACCCTGCGCCGCATTTTTGACTTAGGTGATCGCGCCTTGCAAACTTGGGAAACGGTTTATAGCGACTTTTTGCCACCACCAGAAATTGCGGCGGTGGTGAGTTTGTTTAGCAAATTAACGGAACTACATTGTGTGGCGTGGGGTGGTTATCCCCAAGCAGAACGGCAACGCTTAGCCATTAGCAGAGCCGAATTACCCCTCGCACCGGAGCAGGTAGAACTGGCGCTGTTAGAAATTAGCGGTAATTTTCTGTTTGATACGGCAACCCATCGGGATTTCTTGGGTTCGCTGTTGGGCACGGGGCTAGAACGTCCCAAGGTCGGCGATATTGTGCTTTTGGGAGAACGGGGCGCACAGGCGATTGTAGTTCCGGAATTAGTGGAATATCTGACGCTCCATTTAACCCAAGTGCGCACTGTGCCAGTCAAAACGAGATTGATTGATTTTAGTGAACTGAAAGTCCGCCCTCCCCAACAAAAGGAATTAGCCAGTGTGGAAGCTTCTTTAAGATTAGATGCTGTGGCTTCGGCGGGTTTTAGTATGTCTCGCAGTAAGATGGTGGATTTGATTAATGGCGATGATGTAAAAGTGAATTGGAAGAGTATTACTCAGCCGAGCTATACGGTTAAAAGTGGTGATGCGATTACGGTACGGGGCAAAGGTAGGTTAGTGATTGGTGAGATTGTGGTCACTAAAAAGGAACGTTATCGGGTGCAGATGACGCG
>JBIKNH010000268.1:0-4855 GCA_044358815.1 Pseudanabaenaceae cyanobacterium
TATATAGTTCTCATAGCCTACTTGATTCTTCAGCTAATTGAAATTCCACCATTTTATGACAACAAATTACTAGAAAAGTTTCGTTATATCCAGATGTTTTTACACAGACACTGCTCTCTAATCCACTGGAGCTATGATCTATTCCCTGAGCTTCTCTTTTAGGCTTTTGCTAGGTTTTATTTACTCATTCAACACTTCTGCCTTACTGTAAGTCTAAGAGAGTTATCAAAAATGGCACAACCCTTCATGGGAAACAAAATCACAAATGCAAGGATTGCCAGCGCCAATTTGTAAATAATCCTCGAAACCAACCCATACCCGAAGCAACCAAACAACTAGTTGATAAGCTACTGCTAGAGCGTATGTCCTTGAGAGCAATCACTCGTGTTGCTGGTGTTTCATTGCAATGGGTGCAAAGCTATGTAAACAGTAAGTCTCGTACTATTGAGCAGCAAGTGAAGGTAATTCCTAAAAAAAAAGCGCGTCTTACTATTGAATGTGATGAACTATGGTCTTTTGTTGGCAATAAGAAATATAAAGTGTGGGTGTGGTTAGCTATTGACCGTGACACTAGAGAAATTGTCGGGGTGTATATCGGCAATCGAGAGCAAGATGCTGCTAAGGAATTATGGCAATCCTTGCCGAGTGTCTACCGCCAATGTGCCGTTTGCTATAGCGACTTTTGGCGAGCTTACTGTTGTGTACTACCACAAAAGCGCCATCGGGCAGTCGGCAAAGAGTCTGGACAAACTAATCATATTGAGCATATTGAGCGGTTTAATTGCACTTTGCGTCAACGGGTAGCGCGTTTGGTTAGAAAAACTTTGTCTTTCTCTAAAAGGTTGGATAATCACATTGCTATGATTTGGCTTTTTATTCATCACTACAATAGTCTCATTCAATCTAAGATTCTTATCATTCCCTCTTGATCACTACCCAAATGGGTTTGTGGTTATTCCTATGCGTTGGATTGTCAAAAGAAGTAATGCTTGGGTTGAGAGATGCAAAAGTCTTGTTAAGAACTTTGACAGAACTTTAGACAATGCTAATGCTAGACTCAAGCTTTGCTTTATCAGGCTTATCCTTAAGCCTCTTGCTAAACCTTCCTAAGATATCAAATGGGTTCTATAAGAAAGAATGAGTCTTTAAGTGTCTTTTGGAGATGGGACTTCGATTACGCTCAGCCCTGGCTGTCAGTTAGCTGAACATAATCGAAACTGTATTTTTTATTTGAATTATCTGTGGTCTTCTACTAAGTTTTGTTTATTCATGCAACACTTCTAGGAAAGACTATTTAGCTGGAAATTTGCATTTAACAGAAATCTCGAAGTTGCTTTCGGCTGAGGCTTTGGTCAAAATGGGAATACCTGCTTCACCGCTAATCTTTAAACCAAATTTGAGATTGACTTCTTCGACTTGGGCATCACCAAGGTTTTTGAAGGCTCCGATTGCATAGTTGGTATAGAACCGAATCGCCCCGTGAATCTCTTTCAATTTCTCAATGGCATCCTCCTTTGCCCCATAGGTTTCTTCTGCGTCATCCTCATCAATAGATTCTCGATCATTATCAGTTGCCCCGAAAATGATCGCCTGAATTTCTCCATTGTCTTGTTCGACATAAATTTTTTGGGTCATGGTACAAAGTCTCTAACAATGCGGATAACAATATTGTATCCTTATTTAGTGTGAATCCCATCAATTTCTCTTGTTATGCCCCGCTACGCCCTAGTCATCGGTATTTCTGAATATCAAGCCAGTTCCCTGCCAACCCTCTCGAAACCAGCAGGGGATGCGAAGGCTGTGGCTGATCTGTTGCAAAAACATGGAGATTTTAAGGCTGTTACTCTCCTTGTTAAACAGAGCCAACTCACGAAAGTCAAGCTATGGGAAGAGTTGGAAAAGCTTCTCACACAACAGGGTAAAGGTAGTGAAGTCCTAATTTATTACACAGGTCATGGGGTAATACTGAATGACTGTGGGGACGAACAAGGATATTTAACGCCCTTCGATTGTCTTCCCAGTGATGACTTGGTGAAAAATGGGATTCGTTTTGCTGCATTGAATAAGTTAATTGCAAACTCTGGCGTGAGTAGTTTGGTGATGCTGTTGGATTGCTGTCATAGTGGCAATTTGTTGGGATCGGCGAAGGAGTCGTTTACGGCTTTTAATAAAACGGATAAGGATTTTCTGCTGATTACGGCTTGTCGGGATTTTGAGCAGTCGGCAGCACTAAAAAAGGAAGATCACAGCCTTTTTACTGGGGCATTTCTAGAGGCTTTGGCGGAACATCGGGCAAATGAGCAGGGGCAAATTAATTCGGGTAGTTTGTTTGGGGTGATTTCGGATTGTTTGCAAAAAAGAAAGCAGGAGCCGATCTATCTGGGGCAGGGTCGCGCCATGAAGATTGTAGATTATCGGCAGGTTGTGCAGTCGGAAGTGATGGCGAATGATATCTGTCCCTATGTGGGGTTAGAGGCGTTTGATCGGGAGACAGCGAAATATTTTAAGGGGCGCGATCGCTTTGTGCGATTGTTATTACAGAAAATAACTGAATCGAGCTTTGTGCCTGTGATTGGGGCTTCGGGGAGTGGTAAGTCATCGCTGGTGAGGGCGGGGCTGATTTCAGCACTGGAGGCGCAAGGAAATTGGTTGATTTTGCCACCGATTAAAGCTGGGGACTCGCCGCTTATGCCTGTTGCCGAAATTAGTCGGGTATTGACACAGCTTTGTCAAAGGGCGGATAGCAAACTGGAAATTAGCAAACAAATCGCATCGGGAAATTTAGAAGCAGCGATCGCTTGTCTATCCGAGCAGAAAAAGATTTTGCTGGTGGTCGATCAGTTTGAGGAAGTATTTACGGTTTGTCCTGCGGAAAAGGAAGTAGAACGTCAGCAATTTATCGACTTGTTGGTGGGGATTACGCAGTATCCAGATTCACGGTTGCGGGTGGTGACGACGATGCGGGCGGATTTCTTTGAGAATTGTCTGGGCTATCGTAGTTTAGGGGAGGTGATTCAAGAGCATCAAGTGTTGTTGTTGCCGATGAATGAGGAGGAGTTAAAAGAGGCGATCGCGGCTCCTGCTAAAGTTGGACAATATGAACTAGGTGAGGGCTTGTTACCTGCGATTTTGCGCGATGTGCGTGATGAGAAGAATGTGCTGCCTTTGCTAGAGTTTGCGCTGACGCAGCTATGGGAAAATCGCGAAAAGCGGCGATTTACTTTTACGGTCTATGACGAGTTGGGTGGGGTAATGGGAGCATTGAATCAACACGCCAATTCTGTCTATGATGCACTGAAACCGCAGGAGCAGGACTGGGCAAAGCGGATTTGTTTGATGTTGGTGCGGACTGGTTTGGGTGAAAGGGATACGCGCCAACGTCGAACGAAGGGGGAACTTACGAGACTAGCTAAAGAAGGTGATCTGCAAGATTTTCAGGTGGCGCTGGATCAGTTGGTGTTGGGGAGACTGTTGGTAACGGGTAAGGATGGCGATGGTGAGGCTTGGGTGGACATGGCGCATGAGGCTTTGATGGAGAAATGGCTATATTTTGCGAAGTGGCGCGAAGAAAAACGTGATGTATTGCGGTTGGTAAATCGGATTAGGGATGCTTTTGCTGATTGCGATCAGGCGATGGATAAAGATAAGTTTTTATTGCCTGAAGGGGTGGTTGCTCAAATCGAAGAAGTGGAAGTAGCGATAGCTGATTACCTCACGGATGAGCAACGGCAATTTGTGCAACGAAATCGTTACAAGTATAAGCCATGGCTCGATCCTGCTAATTTGCCTGAAATGGTTGATATTCCTAGTGGTACGTTCTGGATGGGATCGCCTGAAGGGAAAGGTGATAACAATGAGAAACCCTATCACCAAGTCACAGTAAAAGCATTTCGTATTGGCAAGTATCCCATTACACAGGTCCAATGGCAGACGGTAGCCACTTCGCCAAAGGTCAATATCGATCTGAGTTTACATCCTTCTTATGATCGTGGTGAAAATAAACCAGTGGAGCAAATATCTTGGGATGAAGCTCAAGAGTTTTGCGTGCGCCTATCTCGACTGACAGGACAGACATATCGCTTGCCCAGCGAATCCGAATGGGAATATGCGTGTCGTGCGGGAGAAGAAAAATATACTGAATATTACTTTGGCAACGATCCAAGTCAATTAGATGACTATGGCTGGTATGGAAACAATAGCGGAGATCGCCCAATTGACACAATTCGTATTTGGGAAGAAGTTGAGCGAGATTCTATCCGATATTGGGATCGTCTAAGGCAGAATAATAATGGTACACATCTTGTAGGACAAAAGCGACCTAATGCTTGGGGACTTTATGATATGCATGGCGAAGTTTGGGAATGGTGCGCTGATGATTGGCATGATAGTTATGAAGGAGCGCCAATGAATTCATGGAGTTGGACGAAGGATATAAGCAATAATAAAGACCGCGAATTAGAAATTGAAAAAAAACTGTTGCGTGGTGGTTCGTGGGGGCACAATGCATTGCTTTGTCGGTCTGCGTGTCGCTACTACGCTTTTGCAAGTGCTCATGTTAGCCGCTACGGGTTTCGTGTAGTTTGTGATTTACAGTGAGGACTTCCTTCTCTGTTCTTTTGCCTCAACCCTTTGCCCTTCTTCGTATTTATCTGCCCTTCTTTGATTAGCCTTTCACCGTCAGGCGATCAAATTTTTTTCAAAAATTCACCAATGAAAATTGGGGATGGTTGGCGATAGATTTTCAAATATATAGTAGAATCAAATAAGAACTAGAGGATGAGATTAGCATATTGTGCAATGAGAGAATCCAAAGATGTATGTTGATGAGCATAAGCTCTTCTCTTTTTCAGAGCAG
>JBIKNH010000269.1:0-4808 GCA_044358815.1 Pseudanabaenaceae cyanobacterium
CAATTCTATGCCACCCGTAGTATTGACATGGGAATGCCATTACAGCGTTTATTAGAACCCATTGGTTTTTTAGTGATTTCTCTATTGATGCTCTCACCAATTAACAGCTTTTTCTTTTGGCAAATTGGGAAACAGATTAAATATCGTTCCTTTTGGCAAACATCGGCATCGCAAACGTCAGTAAATAGTGATAATAATCATGGAATTTTAGAGCCACAGCAAATTTATCAAACCTTTGCTCTGTGGACTTTTGCCGTACCAACGATTACCTTAAGTTTGATTTCTATGGTATCGACCGCGCTTTACTATTGGAATATTACCGCTTATCTTCTATTATTCCCTTTAATCCCCCAATATTTGATGGCACAAGATTCAGATCCTAGTTCGGCAGGTACTAGTTCGGCAATGGAGCGAAAGCAAAATATTTTCTGGACTGGACAAGGTTTAGGGCTGTTATTTGCGGTTCTATTTTGGATTAATTCTGTAGTGTTACCGATTTCTGCTCTATGGGGTCAAGATGGGGATTTAGATAATCGAATGCTCTATGGTTGGGCAGAAATGATTCCCATTATTAAAGCGGAACGTCAAGCCTTGGAAGCAGAGGGCAAAATTAATAGTAATCTTCCCATTTTCACCACTGATTACCGTTCTGCTGCCGCCCTTGCCTATGGTTCAGCAGTTTATGATTCGGCTAACTATCGTAGTAAAGTTCGTCATAGTTCCATGCCTGATGTAACCGCAGCGATTTCAACTCGTATTAGTCAATTTTCGGTATGGGATTATCGACGTAAATTTACCAATTCACCCCTTGATCAGGGTAATGCTCTGATTGTCTATGACGATTGGCATCCCCTAAAAGAAGTCAAAATGAAAAGCTTCCAGAATGTGACAATCCGCCGTGAGGTTTTAATTAAACGATTTGGGATTCCCATTAAAACCTACACTATTGCATGGGGTGAAAATTGGCTTGGTAAAATTTAGAATGAGCGAAGGGGAGCTAGTTCAAACTAATTTATCTAGAACACATTTATCTAGAACACATCTGGGATAGTTAGGACGGGACGGAATAGAAAGTTTCTCAGCTACCTTCATAGAAGTTTTGGCATAGAAGTTTTGGCTAGGTTTTAGGGCAACCAGATACGGCTGCCCTCGGCACTAAAGCTCTATGAAAAACCTACTGCGGTACTACAGAAACCACCAAAAACTGATCCGGTTTAATCAGTTCCTTAGCGGCTTGATTCACATCAGCAAGGGTTACGGAGCGCACTCGCTGTGGGAACTGATAGAAATCACCCTTGGGCAAACCATAGAGTTCATCACTCATAGCAGATTCCAAAATACTATCTGGCTCTGCAAGTTCTACAGGGAAACTGTTGATTAAACTCCGCTTTGCAAAGGCTAATTCATTGGCGGTAATACCATTTTTCTGAACATCCCGTAATAGTTCTAAAGTTGCTTCCACAGCACGTTTAGTATCTTTGCCACTGGTTTGCATTTGCACCACGAAATTCCCGACAGATTTACTCATTGAGAATGTGCTGTAAATACCATAGGTTAAACCCTTCCGATCCCGAATTTCGGCACCCAACCGACTGGAAAGCGTGTCGCCACCAATTACCTGATTAAGAACTAGCGCGGCATAGAATCGCTTGTCTAAACGGTTAATACTGGGTATCCCCATCAGAGTTACTGCTTGGGTTTTGCCAGGGAGTGGCTTCTCTAGTTGGGTCAGTTTTGCTGGAGTTGGGGCGTTGACTAATTTCAAATCAGGCTTAGGACCCGTCCCTTTCCATTTACCCAAGGTTTTATTTAACAGGGCTTTGAGTTGGTTAGGATCAAAGTCTCCCGTAATAGCCAGGGTGAGGGTATCAGGGCGATAATATTTACGATAGAAGTCAATTAGATCTTGCCGCTGAATTGCCGTTAGAGATTCTTTGGTTCGTAGAGAAGCGAATGGATGCTCTTTAGGATAGAGCGTAGATTGGAAGACCCGTCGGGCTAAGGCTCCAGGACTATCTAATTCATTCTTTAGACTGACTAAATTACGACGGCGACTTACTTCAAATTCCTGATTGGGGAATGTTGCATTTTGCAATAAGTCTGCTAAATGTTCCACCATCAGAGGCAATTCTTGACTCAGTGCCACACCACTAATGCTGACATTTTCTCGACCAGCCCCAAGGGAAAGTCTCACACCACGATTTTCTAGATTTTGGGCTAGTTCTAGAGCAGTTTTTCCCTTAGTGCCATTGGTCACATTTTGGGCAGTTAACCCAGCTAGACCAGATTTAGCGAAGCTGTCAAAGACGCTACCAGCCTTGAGATGACCGCTTAAACTGACTGAAGGACTACTGCTGTCAGGCAATAGCAACAGGGTAATGCCATTATCTAAAGTGGTCTTTTCAGGTAATCGAGAACTTGGTAATGGTTTTGCTTCAGCTAGGGCATCTTGGGGTAAATACTTCGCCACTTCCGCCGGATCTACAGGCTCACTGGGACGGAAGGCATCACCGTGATTGGGAGTGGTATTACTGGTACTGCCTCCCTGGGTAATTACCGTCGGTTCAAAGAATCCTGTAACGCGCTTCTCTGGCAACAGATAGGTTTTAGCTACCCGTTGTACATCTGCGGCAGTAACTTGGCTGACAGATTTGAGATAAGCATCACTGTAGCGATAATCCCCTTGGACGGTTTGGTTATAACCCAATTGGGAGGCTTGGGAACTAATATCACGGTTAGACAGAATATAAGTGGAACGTAGATTTACCTTGGCGCGTTCCAATTCGGCGGCGGTGACTGGTTGAGTTTGAATTTTTGTGACTTCTGCTAAAAGAAGCTTTTCTAATTCCGCATTGGTACGACCCGCTGCTGGTGTGCCACTGAGCATATACCATCCCGCACCGATGAAATTACTGACATCACCCCCAGCACTAGAGGCAATGCCTGACTCCACAAGGCTTTGATAAACCCGCGAACTCCGTCCTGTGGTGAGAATCATATCCATGACTTCTAGGGCAGGATTGTCCGGGTGTCCTGCTTTGGGTAAGTTCGGATAAACCATTTGTAAGAAAGGGACACTACCAGGTTCCTTTAGGACAATGGGACGATCTTTGATCGGTTGTGGTGGTGCTGGTTTCTTTCCTTGGGGTTTAATGGAATCTGGTTTGGGCGGGGCTTGAATTTTACCGAAAGTATTTTGAATCTTTTCTAAAGTACTGTCAGTATCGAAGTTACCAACAATCACCAATGTAGCGTTATCGGGGCGATAGAATTTCTGATAGTAGGCTTGAACTTCTGCGGCAGTATAGTTTTCCACATCGGAGCGGTAGCCAATCACAGGCCAACCATAGGAATTACCGGCAAAAGCTGCACCCATCACCGCCCGATATAGGCGCGTACCAGGGTTATTATTGCCACCATCGAGTTCTGATAAAACTACGGTGCGCTCGCTTTTGAGTTGTGCTTCTCCGGCAAGGGTATTCACCATGCGATCTGCTTCTAGCTCTAACATGGCGTTAAGTTTATCGCTGCCCACAGTGCCAAAATAAGCAGTCATGTCATAGCTGGTAAAAGCATTGGAACTGCTACCCAACGCGCTCAGAAGTCGCCCAAATTGGATGGGTCGTTGTTTGGTTCCTTTAAACATCAAATGTTCTAATTGATGGGAAATCCCTGTAATGCCTGGTACTTCATCTCTGGAACCGACGCGATACCATATCTGTACGCTGACCACTGGAGCGGTTTTAACTTCCTTGGTGAGGATCGTCAAGCCATTAGATAACACAGTTTTTCTAACGTTTTGCGTCAGGTTGCTGGCGGTTTCTGCTGGTGGTGTTTGGGGTATTTTAGGGGGAAGGGGGGAAGTAGCGACTTCGAGGGATGGTGCGCTGCTACCGGTGAGGGTGTCAGGATCACCAGTCACTAGGGTGTTCTGTCCGAAATTTTCGCCTAAGCTGACCGTTGTACTGATCGTTTCGGTGTCAGTTTTACCCTGACTATTGACGGCACGGTTAGCAGTTTGGTTAGTAATTTGGTTAGAAGTGTTCCCGCTCAAACCATAGGCACCAGATATACTCCAAGGTAGGGAGATATTACCTAATAGCACGGTGGCAAGCATTGCTGCCATACAACGCCCTAAGAATGGAGCCATAGAATTATGCTTCATAAGATATTTGGTTAATGCAAGATCTATTATGCGTTGCTTACTCTGACATTGCAGAATGACGTTTTAGAACTGAGATAGTGGCGGGTCTCAGCCATAACTAGTCATAACTAGGGAGTATAGTTGATTAGATTGATTTTGAGTCTAGGTTAATGCTGGTACAGGTTTAATGCAAAGGTTTAATACAAAGATGTGAGGAGATTTTCGCTTTGACATTATCCCATGATGCTCTATCACTTCACTTTCAATAAATGCTCTCAGGTAAGCCCCCCCGTTTGATTTGCTCACTTATCCTTATTTAGGCTCGTTTAGGCTCATTTTGATCTGCCAATACTTCTGATTTGGTATTTTGGCACTGGGAGATATTGATTTAAGGAAGTTGTAATTTCTCGATCTGTGCTTCTAGTTCTTTATGGACTTGTGCCATGAGGCTGGCGGACTTTAGAGATACAAAAGACTGACCTGTAACTAAGTTTAGACAATCAAGTAATACCTTTGACCATTGCTCTTTACTGGTTGTACCCCAAGCCTCATACACTTCTTGAGGACTCATTCCCCTCAGTCGATGAAATAATTCATTACGTTCATCGGCAAGCTGTTCCCAGACAATCTTAATTGGATGATCTTTTAAGAGTGAATTTGGTTC
>JBIKNH010000089.1:0-16244 GCA_044358815.1 Pseudanabaenaceae cyanobacterium
AATGGGATTTTCAGTATGTCTAAATAAACCCATTAAGCAGAGCATTCTAATTGAATGTCTAGCCGATATTATGACCTTTGGATATTACAATCCGGAGACTAAATACCATCTGCATCAACAGCAAAATTATCTTCATGCAAATCCCAAGACGAAGGGTAAAAGTTCCAAGTTAAAAATCTTACTTGTAGAAGATAGTCTGATTAATCAGAAAGTAATTATTAATCAATTACGGAATTTAGGCTATACCACTGATGTCTCAGGTAATGGCAAAGAAGCCCTAGATCTATTAGAGCAAATTGCTTACGACATGGTTTTAATGGATTGCCAAATGCCAGAGCTTGATGGTTATGATACAACTCGTGCCATTAGGCAATTAAAGCCCCCCCAATGCAATGTGGTAATTATCGCGATGACGGCTAATGCTATGCAAGAAGATCGTCAACGCTGCTTAGACTGTGGCATGAATGATTATTTGAGTAAACCAATTATCAAAGAGTTATTACAAGACAAAATTACTACCTGGGAGAAATATATTTCTGATAGAGAAATGCTATATTCTGCCACCAAATACTCTCAAGAACCCCCTATGTCACCGGAGATCGCTACTAGTTCTCTGTTGGATGTGTATCCTGAAACTATGGATATCATTAACTTGCCTCATACAACTTCAAATAATTTTTCCATTCCCATGACATTACACGATTATTCTTCCCAGAATTCCCTAGAATCCACACTGAAAAATTATAATCCAGATAATAAGTTGGATTCAGAAATCATTGCCGCAAGTTTAGGTATGGTGAGTATTAATCAAATTGCTCGTGATCTTCCCTTAATTGATTGGGACTATCTGCATAGTATATCGGGGAATGATGTGGAGTTCGAGAAGGATCTACTGCAAACATTTATTGATGGTGTACCAGAAATTCTTGATACTTTGATCTTGGCGATGGAATCACAAAATTTTGCTTTAGTTGTTGCCCAAGCTCACTTACTAAAAGGCTCTGCCGCTAGTACTGGGATTCAGTTTATTGCTCAATTAGCTGCTGCGATGGAAATGGGTGGCAAAAAAATTAGTGCTCAAATTGGTACTCAAATTAGTGCCCACCAGGAAAGCCAAGCCACTGATTTAAACACTGATTTAAACCCCGACTGGAATAGCCAAATTGCGTTGTATTTGCAGATTAATCATGACTACATTAACGCCATCAGACATCATTTAATTGAATTGGCTAATGACATCTGATCCTAGTTTTGTAGTTTTTGGCTCAGTTTTTTCACTCAATCAATAGTTAGTTTAGATCCCGTATGTATCAGGAAAAGAGGGTAAAACACATTTAAATAAGTGGATTATTTTTAGTTTTATCGAATTACTTAAAACTAAAATAGATCAAAACAAATCAAAACAAATTAAAATGAAAATCATAAAATTTAGCAAATAATTAGAAAATAATTATCTGCAACTAGAAAAATAGTTCCTAGTGGTCTAATTAATTAGATCCCATAGGTTATGATTGTCAGTAGAATCCTTTGTTGATTTCCCTAGTTGCTCCGGTTTGGTCTACCGAGGTCTTTCTGACACCTGTAATTTGCCATGATTAAACTCTTAATAATTGATGATGACTTAGTTATAAGAAAAATATTGCAAAAAGCTTTATCAAATCACAAATATGAAATTATAGTTGCAAAAAATGGGGAAGAAGGAATTAGTGCTGCTCAAGAACATGAACCAGCTTTAATTATTTGTGACTGGATGATGCCTGGAATTGATGGTTTAGAGGTGTGTCGTCAGGTTAAAGCGAATCAACATCTTTCCACTACATTTTTTATTCTGTTAACTTCTAAAGGTGAAGTAAAGGATCGCATTAAAGGCTTGGACAATGGAGCCGATGACTTTCTGTCTAAACCCATTGATGTAGAAGAACTCACGGCTAGGGTTAGGGCTGGCTTACGCCTCTACCAAATGAATCAAAACCTTAGGGAACAAAATAAAATTATTGAAAATCAGAAAGCCTTAATTGAAGCCGAACTAAACGAAGCTGCCAATTATGTGCGTTCTCTGTTACCATCCCCAATGGAACATCCTTTTCGGATCGAAACGGTATTTGTGCCTTCTAGCCAATTAGGAGGAGATGCTTTTGATTACTTTTGGTTAGATGAAAACCATCTTGCTATGTATTTATTGGACACCTCAGGGCACGGGATTGGTTCTGCTTTACTGTCAGTTTCTGTTTTAAATTGGTTGCGTTCACAACGGGGTAAAGATTTAGATTTAGCTCAGCCTGCGGAAGTTCTCAAACAGTTAAATCAAACCTTTCAAATGGCTGATCATAATGATAAATACTTCACCATTTGGTATGGGATTTATTCTCGTTCTTCCCAAACTTTAACCTATGCCAACGGTGGGCATCCCCCAGGAATTTTAATCACTCCAGAAAGCAAATATTCTCTCAGTGCTACTGGTCTACCTGTGGGCTTTTTCGCCGATAGTTCATATCAACAAAAATCCCTTACAGTTCCTGAAAATAGTATTTTATATGTCCTCAGTGATGGCATATTTGAGTTTAATCTTGTTACTGGAAATCTTTGGGGAATGCAAGGTTTTACCGACTTAGTTACTAATGACTATCAGTTACAGGAAATCAAATCCTTAGATAAGTTATTAGCAGAAATCAATCATTTAAATATGACGGGTACGTTTGCTGATGATCTTTCAATGATTGCTATTTCTTTTAATAATTTTAATATAGTTATTTCAAATAATTCTGGGACAGTCTTGTAAAGAGATAAGCGGACAAGATGTCTGTCCCACCTTTATTGATGCCTTGTAGGTCAGACATCTTGTCTGACAATAGCCCCAAACAACGTCCCATTCTTAATTTGATTGACTATAACTTCTCTCAATAATTCATAAATTCACAGACAATCTATTATTAAATCTATTATTAATTAGCAGTTATAGAAGTTTACCGTTGACTCACGCCACCCTGAACATTATTCACACCACTAGGAGGCGCAAACCAGTTAAAGTCACTAATCCGTAAACTGAGTTCTCCTAAGCCTTGGGTTGGGTTATACCGCAAAACCACCGCATAGGTTCGCCGATCATATTGCAGGGTATAAACTGAATCGACAATTCTACTGTTGTTACTCAGACTCCAACTATACTGAACCCCCAAACGGAACGGTCCATAAATCTGCTGTAAAATCCCAGCGGTTAAAACTTGGGTATCCACAATCCGGTCAAATAGGAACGGTGATTGTCCACTAATCAACTGCTGGGTGAAGCTGAAATCTAATTGAGTATAATCTAGAAAATCTTTCGATAAACTACCCGCCGCCGCTGATAAACCAACCGTTGCCGCTAAGGAAGCTTGATCTGTCAAATTACTATAGAGAGAATAGACTCCACCAAAACGTAAATAACCATCCAGTCTAGGAATCAATGGCTCCGGAGTATACTTCATACCACTGGTACGATCGGCGGGTAAGCCCTGTCCACGCCATAAAGGAAAACCCCGCTCCACCGATGCCGCTAATTGCCAGCGTCCTAAACTTCCCAATTGATTGGGTGAGAAATCCGCCCGAATCGCATTGATTAACTGCATTCCCCCTTGATAATTGAGTACCCAGCCACTATTCCCTAAAACTCGCGGCGGCGAAATCACATTGATCCCAACCAAGTTACTCACATCTTGGAATCCTAAGGAACCATTATAAGCGCGATCTCGATAGGCGTATTGCGTTACTAAACTGTGATCTATGAATATTGGAATCTGATAACGAATATTCATCCGCAGATTATTCTCTAAATTAGAGAAGTCTAAACCCGATACACTGGCTCGCATTGACAAAGACTGACCATTCCCTAGATCTCCTTCCAAAATTGCCAATAAACCAATCAAATCAAAACCAAGCCCCCCTGGTTTACCCTCAAAAGCCCGTTGTAACAAGAGTTGCGGTGCAATCTGGAAGTTTAAATTTCGTTCTGCAACCACATCAAAACTTTGTTGATAGAATAAACCACCGCGATCTTTCTGATCGAACCCCACCACCACAGGAGTCAACCGCGTGAAACGGTCTAGGGTAATGGCTCCCACTGGTACAGGCAAAGTGAAACCATTATCAAACACGACCCGAGGACTAGCCAAATCCAACCGCTCTTGACTGGAACTAATAGGCGTGATCGTCGCCTTATCAGCCCGTAATTCCATTTCTGGTGGACTAAAAGGATCATTCGTGACCCGCAGATTTTCCACCTGCCACACACCATTCTCTAAAGTCAGCCGATCAGTTAAAAATCCTAGCCGTCCAACTCGTCCCCTGACCCCTTGCTCTGTACCGCCAACCCCGACAATTAGGGATTGGGAATTAGGGGAACCAGTATTGGCGATAGTTTGCCCGAATGTAGCGGTATTAATTGCCCCTGCGGCATTCTCTAAAACCCCTTTGGCTTGCCCATAGTTATAAACTAAACGACTACCGCGCAATCGCTGATCTCCCCGCACAAATAACACATTACCAAGAGCCGTCGCGGTGCGTTCCTTAGTATCAATTTCTACCCGATCTGCCTCTAAAATGGAACCACTATAACGGACTCGCACTTTACCAGTGGCGATAAATCGCTGCTGATTGGCATTATATTCCTGACGATCCGCAGTCAATTCCAGAACTTCCCCCACTGGTTTGGACAAAGGAATTAACTGCTCCCCTGGTTTAGGTAATGGAATACTATTCGGTTTAATCGGTCCGCGCTGGGACAAAAGACTGGCGGGGGTAATCTCTAGCGTAGGTAATTGTTCTAGGAAAGTTTTTAGCTCAGTATCTACGACTGGTGGTATAACACTGGCGAACTTATGGCGCTCTACAACAGTTTGGTGATAGCCTTGATCATGGGATATTTGCGGCTCCAACAAGTTGTCAGCGAGGTTTTGATCTGAGGATTTTGCACCGAGGGATTCCCCAGCCACCAGCGTCGCCGCGCATAAAATTGCCAACAGGGGTAAAACGTGAACCATCACAAATGCTGTTTATCGCTGTTTATAAAAGAGCCAGAATAGAGACTACCTCAAACCGAAAGTAATCCTTAAGCGTGAATCATAGGTCATTTCTGGCGGTAAAGCATCCTTAATGCCATGAATTGCCCATAAATTGCCGATAGTTTATGGCAAAAATACCAATCTATGGTTGTTTGCCGTGACTGGTTGGGGCGAAATTTAAACCAAACGTTTAGTCTAATTAAAATTAAACCCAAATTAAAATTCAATTAAATTTAAATCGCCAACAAAAATAACTGAATTAATACCAGTCAATCTACTAGGGTTTGCGGTAACATTACCGTCCTTTAGGCTTAGATCTTTAGATCACCTCTTTTTTATGGCTAATTTATGACTGAGTTGTATAGACGAATACAGTTACCCCTTTACACCTACCCTTTTACGTCTAGATCTGAGGAATTGTGACTAATGACTGTTTGGAGTTTTCCACAACCCCCTGTGGAAAACTAGCCCAACCTGTGGAAAACTGTATCGAGTCAAATTAAAAATTAACTTTTAGTCGAACGTTTGGTACAGAACTGCTCAAAATTAAAAATCCCCTACGGTGAGGGGATCGAGCAGTCAGGCGTAATAAATACTCTGAGGACTGAGGAGCTAAGTCTAATTCCGAATTTGCACAGGCATCAGGAGATAGGTCATTTTCATGGCACTGATGGGGGTCAAAATTACGGGGCTAGTGGGGGTATTGAGTTGCAGATGCACTTCACTACCCGAAATGGCTTTGAGTCCTTCTAGCAAATATTTGACGTTAAAGGCGATTTCCATGTCTTCCCCAGAAACTTGTGCTGGTAGGGACTCTTTGCCTGTGGCGACATCGGGAGAGTCCACTGATAGGGCAATCTCTTGGGCATTGGCATCAATGGTGACTTTGACGATGTTACCTTTTTGGTCTAGAACACCAATTCTCTCTAGGGCACTAATCAAAAGTTTGCGATCTACTGCCACTTGACGCTCAAACCGATTAGGGATCAGTTGGCGATAGTTAGGATAAGAACCGTCCAAAAGCCGCGAGACTAAGGTTTGATTAGCACTGTGGAAAATCATATTCGCCTCATCAAACCGGACGGCAATAGCTCCCTCGGTTTGCTGGTTGAGGACTTTTTCTAGTTCCCGCAGAGCACGAGCCGGAATTGTTACTTCCATAGTCGTGGCGACGGGGGCATCAGAGGCATCGTCCACTTCTAGGAAATTAGTTTCCACCACTGAAAGGCGGTGTCCGTCGGTGGCAGCAAACTCTAAAGTCTCACCATTGGCAACCAACCGCACACCAGTCAAAACCCGCTTACCTTCATCGGTGGAGGTGGCAAATAAAGTCCCATTCAAGCCACTAATCAGGGCTTCCACTGGTAAATAAGTTAACTGTCCTGCGTCAGAAATTTCGGGCAATTCGGGAAATTCTTCAACGGGTAAGCCATGTAATTGATAGCGACCCGAACCACAGGTCAACATTGCCATAGAACTATCTTGATCAATGACAATGGAAACATCTTCATCAGGCAAGCGGGAAACAATATCATTCAGTAATTTGGCAGGGAGTGTAAACGCGCCGGATTCTTGGACTTCGGCAGGAAATGAGACTTGAATCCCTAGGCTTAAGTCAAAAGCTTTTAGTCCGAGTAGTTGATGTTCGGTATCAGCGTGAAGATAAATATTAGCTAAAATCGGATGGCTTGGACGGGAAGCCACAGCGCGACTTACTAGGCTAAGGTTTGTGGCGAGATGGTTTTGTCTACAGGTCAGTCGCATGGCAGGGGCAAGCATTCGCTAAAAAAAGTGCATCCTAAATCATAACGGATTTAGGTTTGTGGGGGATTACTTCAACGTAAAGTTTTCAGGTTTGATGGGAGCGGAAGTTACTCTGAGTATTAAAAAAATTGATCAGATCCGATCACGAGTCTGATCACAACATTTTCGGGCGAAACCTGTGGAAAACTTTTGCAGCGGCGGCGGAACTTGAAAATTTATTTTGCTTTTAGTCAGAATTTCAGAAGAATCGAAATTTAAAAACAGCAAGCAATCTTTTTGAAATTCTCAAAAACAATTTCAAAAATTCAGAAAATTCCAAATCCTAAAAAACAGTTTCAAAACAGAAATTCTAAAACTCGAAAGATCAAATTCTAATTCTCGGCACAAAAAACTAAACTCTGATTTTTCTTTCTAAATCAAATTGACTTTAAATTGATTTAGAGATTCTTCAAATAATTTTTTGATTAACACTCAAAAGTCAAAAAACAAATCGAAAAATTGAAAGCTGCTATTTTCTCTTTTTACTAGTTTTTTTTCAAAATCCAAAATTGCAAACTCTTAGAAAAAGAATTCTGTTCATTCTGTTCTGAATCTTCTTATAAAATTCTTTTTGACTTCTTCCAGAAAATTTTTGTACGCCAGTTCTGAAAAAATCTTTATTGAAAAACTTGTTTGTTGGCTTGTTAAAGCCCTTAAATCCAGTGAACCAAAATATATCACCGCTTAGGCATTTTTTTTCAAAATTGCTTTTTCAATTTTTTTGCAACTATCTTCTACTCTTCTTTTCTTTAAAATTTTGATCCGGATAGTAGTAGTAGAGCCTGTGGAAATTGTGGAAAACTTTTAAGAATCTTTATACAGCAAGCTTTTCGAGCTTTTCAGCCTGTGGAAAAACCTGTGGAAAACTAGGGGGTTTTTCCACAGGGTATAAATACCTAGTCAGAGTTTTCCACAGATCGCCCTTAGTTTTCCACAGATCAAGGGTAGTTTTCCACAGGGTTTTGCGAGTTTTCCACAGGGTTTTCCACAGGTTTATCCAGAATGGTTATGAGTAACAATAAAACTTAATGATTGTTTCAAGACATATATGAACTAGATTTCAGGTTTTGATTGTTAAAAATATGAATTAAATCCATATTTTTGCGGCATTTTTCTGGCTAATTTCCCGTAATTCATGCCCCACTAGTCCTGACTCTAGCCTGATATTAGCCTGATTTTATTATGTGCTTTTACTGAATTTCATCTTGTACTTATAGGTTCAGTATGGGAATGTTTAGCTGGACTGCTTACTAGATTATTTCCTGGATTTCTGAATAGAGCGATGATTAGACTCGCCATAATATTCATATCTGGTCATTTACATTGGCTCAAAATTACATTGGCTCAAAATAAGCCACCCCAGCGAAAATCAGAAAGAGAATTCCACCTAAAAACATAATGATTCGTTCCGATAGATAGCTAGCCAATAAACATCCGGCAATCACCGCAATAGCGCTACAAATGCCATGCCCTAAAATAGCGCCAACGGTAACAGCTATGGGATTATTCCCCGCAGCAAGGGCAATGGTGGTAAATTGAGTCCGGTCACCCCATTCCGCAATGAAAACTAGAGTAAAAGACTTAGCGAAGGTAGCTAAAATTCGTTTGGAATTGCTTCCTAATAAAGATCCTAGCTGCCGATCAAACCATGAGTTATTGTGAGATAAGGATTCTTTCTCTTCAATTTCGGCTTTTGCTTCCTCTAGTTCGGTTTCGCAGGTTTTACCAGAATCTTTCATTTGCGAAGCTTGCCAGATCGATAAAATCCCAAATCCTGCTAGGAGTAAGACTTCCGCCCAATGGACATAGATTTTAGGGAATAGCTGGCTCACCTGTCCCATAACTGCGGAGATAATGGTCATCAGACCTAATGCGGCAATAGTTCCCCAAAATACGAGCCAACGGGGATAACGCATCGCGAGTAGAGCAGTAATCAGAAAACTTTTGTCACCTAATTCCGAAAGTGTAATTAAGACCAGTGCCGCAGTGAAGCCAGTAAGCATAAATACTATTCTGTAATGTTAAAAATTATTATTACCCTAATTCTGTTCAAAAAAATATGAAAAATAGTCTAGGAGCGGTTTTCATATTTGAGGATCACTGGGGAGGCGATTATCACAGGTGAATAAAGATTAATTAAATCTACGACTTCTATTACATATTTTTGCGAATGGTCAATAATAGTTAAACAATTGCGTGGGTGTTTACTTCTGCCTTTAGGCTAAAAAGTTAATTGCTAACGAGGTTAATCATTTAGTTACGACATTTACGACATTTGATTTTAAGTTGCTCTGTTCTTAGTCTCTGCGATCACTCTGCGCCGCCCTTGGAGTCTTGCCTTAATCTTGATTTACTTCATCTTGATTGATCTAACTTCATGAATTGATTTCTCAAAGATTTCTCAAAAACTGACTTCTTGGAATTTCTCGGAATTGAATAGAAAATGAATGACTAATTCAATTCTCTATTTGATTCTCAAGCCACTATCAACAATTCTACTACAAATTACAGTTATTACTGTGGGACACAAACGATGAAGCTTGCTTATTGGATGTATGCCGGACCTGCTCACATTGGAACTTTACGTATTGCTAGTTCCTTTAAGAATGTTCATGCCATTATGCACGCTCCTTTGGGGGACGACTATTTTAATGTGATGCGTTCCATGTTGGAAAGAGAAAAGGAATTTACCCCAGTGACCGCTAGTGTGGTAGATCGTCATGTTTTGGCGCGGGGTTCTCAGGAAAAGGTCGTAGATAATATCGTTCGCAAAGATCAAGAAGAACATCCTGATTTGATTGTGCTCACTCCCACTTGTACCTCTAGTATTTTGCAAGAAGATTTACATAATTTTGTGGAACGAGCGCGATTAGATGCGGTAGGAGATGTGCTGCTAGCAGATGTGAATCATTATCGGGTGAACGAATTGCAGGCAGCGGAACGCACTTTGCAGCAGGTGGTGGAGTTCTATATTGCGAAAGCACGAAAGAAAGGAGATTTAGCCACAACCAAAACAGAACAGCCTTCGGTTAATATTTTGGGAATGGCAACTCTAGGATTTCATCACAGTCACGATTGCAAGGAATTGCGGCGTTTAATGACCGATTTGGGAATTAAAGTTAATTGTGTGATGCCTGAAGGAGCTTCAGTTCATGAATTGAAGAACTTGCCCCAAGCTTGGTTTAATCTTGTGCCCTATCGGGAATTGGGCTTGATGAGTGCGCAATATTTACAACAGGAATTTGGTACGCCTTTTGTGGATATTACACCGATGGGCGTGGGTGAAACGGCGCGATGCATTCGTCAAATTCAAACCGTGCTGCGGGATCAGGGTAGTGATGTGGATTACGAAGACTTCATTACGGAACACATGAATGATCAGTCTCAAGCGATGTGGTTCTCTCGTTCCATTGACTGTCAAAATCTCACTGGTAAAAAAGCGGTGGTTTACGGTGACTGCACCCATGCGGCAGCGATGACCAAGATTTTAGTCAAAGAGATGGGCATTCATGTATTATGGGCGGGAACATTCTGTAAATATGATGAGGAATGGTTCCGGAACGAAGTGGGCGATCTTTGCGATGAAGTGATTATCAGTGAAGATCATACCTATGTGGGAGATCGCATTGCGAAGAGTGAACCAGCGGCTATTTTTGGCACACAAATGGAACGGCACATCGGTAAGCGATTGAATATTCCCTGTGGGGTGATTTCTTCGCCAGTGCATATTCAGAACTTCAGTTTAGGATACAAGCCATTTTTGGGCTATGAAGGCACGAATCAAATTTGTGATTTGGTCTATAATTCCTTTACTTTAGGGATGGAAGATCACCTGTTGGAAATCTTTGGCGGTCATGACACGAAGGAAGTGATTACTAAATCGATTTCCGCTGATAGTGATATGCAATGGAATAAGGAAGCCACCGCAGTATTACAGAAAATCCCTGGATTTGTGCGGGGTAAGGTGAAGCGTAATACCGAGAAATTTGCTAGAGAACGGCAGATGTCAGAAATTACGTTGGAAGTGTTTTATGCTGCTAAGGAAGCAGTGGGCGCGTAATTAGGAGTTTGAGATTGAGGATTTGATTCCTGAATGGTCTTGAGTAATCTTGGATTTTTCTTTTGAGAAGTTGTTCAGGAAATAATTCTAAGAAATTGTCAAAAATTAACCTGTAATGCGGCATCAATCCCTCCTTAGGGGCTGGTGTCGCTTTTAGTTTTAGAGTTATTTTTGAAGCCAAAAGATTAGAAACTAAAACTAAGTAATTTATTCCAAAATTATGGCGCTAATTGAAACTCCTGTGGCTTTAGTGTGGCATCGGCGTGATTTACGAGTAGCAGATCATCCGGCGCTCACAGCGGCAATTGATTGGACACAGCAGCATCACGGCTCGGTTATAGGTGTCTTCGTCTTTGATGTGGGTATTCTGGAATCAGGACAAACCGGAGGCGCACAGGTGGCGTTTATGTTGGGTTGTTTAGCTCAATTACAGCAGAATTACAGAGCGCTGGGTAGTGAGTTGTACTTTTTGCGAGGGGAACCAGTTTCCTGTTTAACAGAATTTAGTGCCCAATTGAATGCTAAGGCAGTATTTTTTGGGGAAGATGTGGAACCAATGGCATTAGAGCGAGATCGCCGTGCTAAGCAGAGTCTAGCTCATTTGGGAATTGAAGTATTCAGTTATTTGGATATTGATTTAGTCGCTCCTAACCAGATTTGGACAAAAACTGGCGAACCTTACAAAGTTTATACTCCCTTTTGGCGGAACTGGTGCCAGCATCCTAAACCTTTACCCTATCCTAAGCCTGATCGGTTACCGATGGCAGTTCCTGATTTAGTATCAATTCTCAATCAATCTCTGAATCAATCGGGAGCTAATTTAGGAGTCACAAAATTACCTGATGCGCCTAGTATCAGAAATGATTGGGGCTTTAATTGTGATTTCCATTGGGAACACGATTTACCGGAATCTGGAGAAGCAGCAGCAATACGTTTATTAACAGAATTTTGCAGTCAGGAAATGGATCAGAAATTGTTTCAATATGATACGGGTCGCGACTTTCCGGCAGTTACTGGAACTTCTAAATTAAGTCCTCATTTACGATTTGGCACAGTGGGAATCCGGCAAGTGTGGGCAGCAACAGTGACCGCTGAGGCTTTCGTGCGTAGTGACGAAGCACTGACTAGTCTAACCACTTGGCGGCAGGAATTGGCATGGCGCGAGTTTTATCATCATGTGCTCTATCATTTTCCACAATTGGCAGATGGTCCCTATCGTTCGCAAATGGCGGCGTTTCCTTGGGAAAATAATCCGGATAAATTTACGGCATGGCAGGAAGGAAGGACAGGCTTTCCTATTGTGGATGCGGCAATGCGCCAACTGAATCAGACGGGCTGGATGCATAATCGCTGTCGAATGATTGTTGCGAGTTTCTTAACTAAGGATTTGCTAATTAATTGGCAATGGGGCGAACAATATTTTATGGAACGGCTCATTGATGGTGAATTAGCTGCCAATAATGGCGGTTGGCAGTGGAGCGCTTCTAGTGGCATGGACCCCAAACCATTGCGAATCTTTAATCCTGCTTCCCAAGCGAAGAAATATGATCCTGAAGCGACTTATATTCGGCAATGGATTCCAGAACTGCGGGGCTTGACCACTGCCGAGTTACTCAGTGGCGATATTCCACCCCATCAATGCCAGCGACGGAATTATCCTTTACCGATTGTGGATCATAAGGTGCAACAACAGCGATTCAAGATGCTCTATCAACAGCTTAAATAAAATCTAGTTTCTCTATTTCTGTTGATTAATATCTAAATATCTACTAAGTAGGCACAGATCTGTTTGATGACATTCAACTAATGTTATTGAGCAGATTTTTTCATGCTTGAAAAGCCTAAATTATTTTGTCTTCTAACTAGAATTGATTAATATCTATCTAATATCTAATTAATATTTGTGTTTCATGATCTTTTTGGTTGAGCATGGAAATTACCCGAAAATAAACTGTTCTTAGAAAATTTAAAAGATATTTTTACTAAATACTTGCTTTTTCACTGCGGATTATGTAATCCTGATGGCAGCAAACTACAGTATCTACATGATGATATAGTAATTTAAGGCTATCTGCAAACTTTGGTCAATGAGTGTAAGTATTATGGCTAGAATCTACGCACCTAAAAAATCTGTTAAATCTGTTAAATTTGTGAAACAGAAAGCCTTAACCATCATTACTGCAATGGTAATGTCTGTGATAGCTGCTTTCTGGTTCTTATCTCCCCTTGCCGCCCAAAATGCCAGCACTAAGATTGAATTCGTGTCTCCTAGTTGGGTGAGTGCCAATGTTACTGATCCCAACCTGAGGATTTTAGATGTGCGTTGGAGTCCCCTTGACTATTTCAAAGAGCACTTACCGAATGCCGTGAATTTTGCGGATAATTTGGTCCGTGTTCCTAAAGATGGCTTGCCTGTGCAGTTAGTTGATTCCGATAAATTAGGGGAATTGCTTGCTAAAGCTGGCGTGACCAATCAGAGTAAGGTATTGGTTTATTCCGACGGTCGGGATATTTTAGGAGCAAGCCAAATCGCTTATGCATTGGAGCGAATTGGTTTTAACAATTCTGTGGCAGTGCTTGACGGCGGATTGAGTGGATACAAACAAGCCAAAGCAGAACTAACCCAAGCTTTTCCTAAATATAAGGCTGGTAAATTAGAAGTTCGGGATAATAAGAATATCCGCGTTAATATTGCTCAAGTCAAAGATTTGATTGATAAGCAAGGGGTTGTTTTTATTGATCCGAGACCCCCTAAAGCCTTTACTGGCGAAGAAAAGTTATTTGTCCGTAATGGTCATATTCCTGGAGCGCGGAATATTCCTTGGACCTCTTTTACTGAGTCGCAAAATCCCCACAAGCTCAAGTCATTAGCGGACATCATCAAGATTTTAGATGATAAGAAAATCGACAAGTCAAAGGATGTCATTGTTAGTTGCACAACTGGTAGAGAAGCTTCTCTGCAATATGTCGTCCTGAAGCACTTGCTGGACTATCCTAAGGTCCGGGTCTATGAAGGTTCATGGACAGAATACAGCCAATCTGACTTACCAGTAGAAACCGGTCCTGAGCGTCCTATTTAGAGCGATCTAAATGAGTGCCCATCTGGATGGTTTGCTCATCAAAAGCTATTTCAGAAGAAACATCTCAATTAAGGCGTGAGATTGTCACAGATACAGGATTACGAATTGAGCAAAACCATTACTGTAGGTTTGTCAATTCGTAATCTTTGATGTGTGTTGGTGAAGTTGTATTTATGAACTTACTAACTAATTAACACCAACCTCTAACCCCGCAGCTACACCATTACCACCGTGATCATGATCTTCTGTAATTGGTTCGGCAGTTAAGTCAATCCCCCGCTTTTGAGCATAATCCAAAGCTGCTTGGACTAAACCCTGAAACAGAGGATGGGGACGGCTAGGACGGGATTGGAATTCAGGATGGAACTGTGTCGCAATAAAGTAAGGATGATGTTGCGTACCTAGTTCCACGATTTCCACTAAACGCCCGTCGGGAGATGCACCACTAATCGTATAACCAGATTCCAAAAACAAGGAACGATAGGCATTATTGAACTCGTAACGGTGGCGATGACGTTCATAAACCACCGATTCCCCATAAAGCTGATGGGCTAAACTGTTAGCACTAACACGACAGGGATATAAACCTAAACGCATTGTGCCCCCTAAGTCCACCACATCATGTTGTTCTGGTAAAAGGTGAATTACCGAATGGGGACCTTCTGGCTCAAATTCGGCACTGTTGGCTTTTTCGAGATTTGCCACATTCCGCGCCCAATCAATCACAGCGCACTGCATTCCCAAACATAAGCCCAAAAAGGGAATCTTTTGTTCTCTGGCATAGGCAACCGCCGCCACTTTGCCATCCACACCCCGCGAGCCAAAACCGCCAGGGACGAGAATCGCTTGCACATCATGGAGATACTTCTCCGCACCAAAAGCCGTAATATCTTCGGCATCAACCCAACGCATATTCACGGCGCAGTTAATGGCGGCGGCTCCATGTTTCAGGGCTTCCATAACGGAAATATAAGCATCGGTCAGCCGGACATATTTACCAACAATGGCAATATTTACAGTGTATTGGGAACGATACAGCCGCTCCACTAGGGTTTGCCAATTGCGAAGATCCGGCTGGCGTTGTTCCATCCCCAATAGATTCAGGACTTGCTCGGCTAAACCTTCCCGTTCCATGACGAGGGGTACTTCGTAGATGCTCTTTACATCTTGCCCTGTCATCACACAGTCGGGGGACACATTGCAAAATTCTGCGATTTTATCTTTGATGTTTTGCGGCAATGGACGATCACTGCGACAAACCAAAATATCCGGCTGAATCCCAATCGACTGCAATTCCTTCACAGAATGCTGGGTGGGCTTGGTTTTCATTTCCCCAGCAGAAGCAATCCAAGGCATGAGGGTAACGTGAACATATAAAACATTCGTGCGTCCCACATCCTTCCGAAATTGGCGAATTGCTTCCACAAAGGGTAAAGATTCAATATCACCCACTGTGCCGCCGATTTCCGTGATTACCACATCAGCATTATCGTTATTCGCCACACGCCGAATCCGATCCTTAATCTCATTGGTGATGTGGGGGATCACCTGCACCGTGCCGCCTTGATAATCACCGCGACGCTCTTTATTAATTACCGATTGGTAAATTGCGCCCGTTGTGACATTAGATAACTTAGAAGTGGCAGTGTCCGTAAAGCGCTCATAGTGCCCCAGATCTAGATCTGTTTCCGCACCATCTTCGGTCACAAACACTTCACCGTGCTGAAAAGGACTCATCGTCCCCGGATCGACATTGATATACGGATCGAGTTTGATCATCGATACGGAATAGTCCCTAGACTTGAGCAATCGTCCCAGACTGGCAGCGACAATGCCCTTACCAATACTCGAAACTACACCGCCCGTTACGAAAATAAATTTAGTCATAGCTCTGTGCGCCCAACATGATGGATTATATACTGCTCACCTGATTGATACGGAATGTTTGTCTCAAGCTTCTGGGGCTGGTTTACCGCATTTGTTTTGACCTTGAGGGTAATTGGTTAGCTGGAAATATTTAGGAAATATTGTTCTGGAAATATTTTGGTACAGGTTGGTCAAATTACCGCAAATTAAACCTAAAGAATTAAACCTAAAAAATTAAGCCCGAAAACCTAAGTAATGATCCGCATACTGAGATCGAGCCATGAGGAGCGGGTTACCATTGCCGAGGTGGAAATATAGTCTACCCCTAGCATTGCCACAGCACGGATCGTCTCTAGGGTAATATTCCCAGAGGCTTCGATTTTAGTGTGGGGCGATACC
>JBIKNH010000270.1:0-4791 GCA_044358815.1 Pseudanabaenaceae cyanobacterium
GAACCCAATGAATATTACCCTAAACCCACCTCCGGCAAGGGTAAATCTAAATCAGCGAAGAATGCCTATAAATCAACATCCTCAGCGGATCAAGATAATTATAGTAATGATGATCCGTCTAACCAAGAATCAAAATTTATCAGCCCTGGGCATCGGTCAGCATCATCAAATATTTATGAATTGTCCCAAGTGGAATTATTTGACTACTTTGACAAGTTAGTGGACATCATTATTGACGATGGCAGTCAAAACCGCGCTGGAGTATCGACTATTTTAGACATGACGGGACCAACCCCCGAATTAATTAGACAGGGGGCGGGGGATGTGTCGTTTTTGTTTTGATGCAGAGTGCCGATTTGATGCTGCTATGGCTAAGCTGGTTCCAATGGAGCCATAGTTAAGTGAGATTGCTTGAGTTGCTCGTGATATAGTTCCGCCTGTTCCAACGGACCGACCCACACAACGGCTAAACCTTCAAAATGTACTTGATTGGTTAGCTCCCATGCCTTTGGTTCAGTCATGTGGGGAATATATTTCAGTAAACAAGTCGCCACATGCTCAAAGGTATTAAAATCATCGTCGAGTACGATTACTTTATAGTTGGGGTAGGTTTTGGCAATCGTCACCGTTGCCTTAGCTTTTTCTGGAGTTTGGATCGCAGCCATAGCTCATGAACCTAAATAATCTAAATGATCTAAAATCTATACGATCTAATAAACGATCTGATAAATAATCTAAGTAGTTGGGTGATTTGGTTACGGGATCTTGGTTGGGTTTTAGAGATACTAAAGAGATACTAAATACAACTTAATAGGATCAGTTAAGGGAATTTAGACTGGGGCGCGATAACCTTGGATCGTTTCCGGACGGTATTGGCGCATTAAACGGGAAGCCTTTTGAATTTCAGTGTCGTTACCCTTGACCACAATCAGATATTTACCTTCATTAAGGCGATTGCGATAGGGCAGGGCATCACCACTCCCCGTTGCCACTCCCACGCCGCCACCAACAAAAATACTGCCCATTGCGCCGCCCATTGCCCCCATTAAACCACCGACGATATGGTTGCCAATCGGTCCCGCCCAAGCGAAAGTATGCAAATCTGTGGCTAAGCTAAACCCCACACCACCCAAAAAACCAAAGGGCACTAACCAAAAGCCCATAAACAGAGCCTGATTCTTGCCCTGTTGCATTGGATCAATAAAGCCATATTCATCAGCGCTTTTATAGCCTTTGCCCAAAATACTGACTTTACTCAAGGGAAAACCATCTTTTTCGAGTACCGAATAAACTTCTTCGGCTTCGATGCGATCACGCCAGACACTAATCAGATAATTCATAGGGTTTTGTAGGAAAGAGTTGGTAGGAAAGTTAGCACGAAAATTTTTAGGAGCAGGTTCTAGGGAAATTTACTGAGAAATAGTTCTAAGCCAATATTCTAAGCTGGCATTATTTTAAGTTGCTATTTTAAGTCGGTAGTTTGAGTTGGTATCTTAAGTTGGCTAATGGCATCGTACAAAAATCAGCCTGCAACAGCACACCCACGCCACAGATATAAAGGCGAATCCTTTCAGCTTATAGCTTACCGAATCACTTAACTGAATGGTTTATTGCCTGACTCATTCACTGGCTTACCAAACAGCCCATTAGAGAGGTGATTAGACAGTTTGTTAGACAACTCAACTTGGACTGACCTTGGAAGAACCAGGTTAAGCCAAGTTTTTAAATTTTTTAGATTATTTTCGTTCTATATGCTTTCCCACTGGAACCTATAGGGACAACTTTAGCGTGTTGAATGACCCGTGACGCGATAACCTAGATTACACCTACTTCAAATCCACATTTTTGTAGCAACCGTTAATGAAGTCCTATTTGGCCGCCGCAGTCCAGATGAATAGCGTGCCTGACGTAGATAAAAACCTTACGCAGGCCGAAGATTTGATCCAACTCGCCGTAAATCGCGGTGCGGAGGTCGTCTGTTTACCAGAAAACTTCTCGTTTTTGGGCGAAGAAGATGCCAAAATGCTGATCGCCACTGAGATCGCCGAGAAAAGCCAAAAATTTCTGACGACCATGGCCCAGCGCTATCAAGTGACCCTTTTGGGCGGCGGTTTTCCCGTACCAGCGATGGTCACCGATCCCAACAGCACCCAAGGCAAGCTGTTCAACACCGCCGTACTGATTGACCCCGAAGGGAACGAGGTGGCGCGTTACCAAAAAATGCATCTGTTTGATGTGAATTTGCCCGACGGTAACACCTACCGCGAGTCCGCCACAATTTTATCCGGCACGAAACCACCGCCGATTTATGTCTCTGAGAAATATGGCAATTTAGGTTTGTCCGTATGTTATGACGTGCGGTTCCCAGAGTTATATCGGTATCTGTCCCGTCAAGGGGCTAACGTTTTGTTTGTACCTGCGGCTTTTACGGCTTATACAGGCAAAGATCATTGGCAAGTTCTACTCCAAGCCAGAGCCATTGAAAACACCTGTTATGTGATTGCGCCGGCACAGGTGGGGATGCACACCCCGCGTCGTCAGTCCCACGGTCACGCGATGATAATTGACCCTTGGGGGGTGATTTTAGCCGATGCTGGGGATCAGATTGGTGTGGCAGTGGCAGAGATTAGCCTATCTCGGTTGGAACAGGTGCGGCGACAAATGCCTTCCCTCCGCCATCGTGTATTTGCTGGGTGATAGCCCTCATATCCCTTTAGTTAATACCCCTAAGGAAGCCCTAAGGACCATTAAGCCAGATCTCTGTAAAATGCCCATAATTCGGTTAGTCGATCTATTTGATTGATTGTTGACTTTACGGATCTGATTTGCAGATGTACTGTGTTATGATTGATTGGTTTGCTTCTAGTTAATACCTCATAAATGGTTTGTTACCAATTGGAGTTATAACGGAAGCATTACGGGATGTAGCGCAGCTTGGTAGCGCGCCTGCTTTGGGAGCAGGATGTCGTAGGTTCAAATCCTATCATCCCGATTTTTAGCTCAACTAGCCCAACTAACTTTTAGCCCCAACTGTGCGGTGGTTTCTGCTTTCAGAGGCTCTTTATGCCAAGGTTTTGGTGTGATTGCGCTGCAATCTTCCTGTGACATGCACACCCTAAATTCGTCATGCGACTGGAATCATAGGCTAAAAGCTTTGGTTTCCATTAGAACTTGTCATGGTAGGACTGGTTTATCTGACCCTTGATTGTCAGTGTTTCGTATAGTAAGTTACAAAATACTGGGCACTAATTCTGTTCTGATAAGCCTGACAAGTTTTTAATGAAATGTAATAAAGAATGTGTGGGTAACTACTGGCAGCCGATGCAAAATTGACAAGGATTCCAAGTCTCTCACCGTTTTTTATTGCGCTGGATATTTCTGAGTTGTTGAAGTATAGTGAGGAGTTAACTTTTAGTGATATATCAGAAAGCAAAAAAGAAACAGAAATCACTAGTGAACTGGCGGGCTTGTTTGCCCCTAGCAGCAGTGATCGCGGTATTCTGGTCCTATGCAGCGTTTTCCCAAGGTGCTGCTACACCTCCACCGCTGACTCCCGAAAAAGTGCAGGAAGAGTTGAACGTTGGGATTGACACCCTGTGGGTGGTGGTTGCAGCGTTTTTAGTTTTCTTTATGAATGCTGGATTCGCATTGGTGGAATCTGGTTTCTGTCGCAGTAAAAATGCTGTGAACATTTTGGCAAAAAACCTGATCGTGTTTGCCATTGCGACAGTGGCATATTGGGCAGTTGGTTTCGCCTTTATGTTTGGCAACGGTAATGACTTTATTGGTCTTCAGGGATTTTTCCTGAGTAACTATGTGGATAACAGTCCCGCTATTGGCGCAGCTTACCAGGGTGACTTTAGTGCTCTGAACTGGACCAGCATCCCCTTAGAAGCTAAGTTCCTGTTCCAACTGATGTTTGCTGGCACAGCGGCGACGATTGTTTCCGGTGCTGTGGCAGAGCGGATTAAGTTCGTCTCATTCCTACTTTTTAGCTTCGTAATCGTTGGCGTGATGTATGCCATTACCGGACACTGGATCTGGGGTGGCGGCTGGGTTAGCAAGATGGGCTTCTTTGACTTTGCTGGTTCTGCCGCAGTCCACTCAGTGGGTGGTTGGGCAGCCCTAGTCGGTGCAGCAGTCTTGGGACATCGTAATGGTAGGTATGACGAGAATGGCAAAGTTAGAGCGATTCCTGGTCATAACATTGGTATGGCGACCTTAGGCTGTTTGATCCTGTGGCTAGGTTGGTTTGGATTTAACCCAGGTTCTACCATGGATGCCAACGGTAAACTGATTGCTCACATTGCTTTGACCACCAATATGGGAGCAGCAATGGGCGGTATTGCCGCTACCATTACCGCTTGGTTATATTTGGGTAAGCCTGACCTGTCGATGATTATCAACGGCATCTTGGCAGGGTTGGTTTCCGTAACCGCTGCTTGTGCCTTTATCAGCATTCCCAGTGCTGCCATTATTGGTTTGATTGGTGGCGTGGTAGTAGTGTTTGCTGTTGGTTTCTTCGACAACATCAAAATCGATGATCCCGTGGGTGCGACCTCAGTTCACTTGGTATGTGGCGTATGGGGTACTTTAGCCCTAGGTATCTTCAGCCAAGGTGACAAATTCGGTGCCGCCCCTGCCCCTAAGATGGGTCTTTTGTTCGGTGGTGGTTTTGAGCAACTTTGGTATCAGTTCGTGGGCGTGGCTGCCGTCGGTGGTATCACGGTTCTGTTGAGCTTCATTGTTTGGTATGTAATCAGCTTGATGACCAATGGCATTCGTGTAACT
>JBIKNH010000090.1:0-16054 GCA_044358815.1 Pseudanabaenaceae cyanobacterium
TTGTCTTTACATTTAGCAATTGCATAGAGTAAAACTTCACGGCATTCCAAGCGGGTTAAACGGAACTCTCGATTATTACACCGTACCGTAACGTGATAGCAATGGTCAGCTTTAATATGTCCCATCCGAGCTTACCAGAATATTCCTTGTCATCTAGCTACCCTTTTAGTGGATGGCTCTCAAGAGCGTTTCTCCATTGCAGAAGAGGTTTGGGTATGCCCTACCCTACCTGTCTTTCGACTCAAAGATTTTTCTTTTTTTCATTTAACCCACAAATCAGAATTGCAAAGATAAATCTTGACGACGAGTTGGCTGATTCAGGATTAATCCCTCTCCACCAAGAATTGTCAAAGGTTCTCCAGCAACATTAATGTAAACTGCGGCATCAGGGCTACTAATCGTTGCCGTATAAACCAATTGAACCAATCGCCCCTGCATACTAGCCGAACCGCCACCTTGGATAAATTCCCGTGATAGGTTAATCCATAAATTCGTACCTTCAGGAGTCACTTCACGGCGAAATTCTAGCAACTTCGTTCCCGATGGAATGGCATTCTTTAATTTAGAGGCGGGGGGCTGCTGGCTCAAAAGTTGTTCCAAAGCAAAGCGATCCAATTCGCCACTATTATTCTGTTTGGTATTCGGTTGGGACGTACTTTGTTTAGGTGGGTTTATGCTAACAGGAATGGCTCTAAGTTGCTTTCCCTCATTGAGAATCCAATAAACTGCTAACTGCCCAGGTTTAGCAACGGTATAATTTTCAGAACTTGGTTTAGTCGCAGCGGGAATTGTGGTTGGGGAAACCACATCATTGTTACTAGTCGGGTTACTAGTTGGCTGTCCCGTGGGGTTCGTATGGGAAATCTGCCAAATAACAGCGCCAATGGCAGTGCCAGCGATCACACAAAATAAAACAGTTAACCACAAACCAGTCTTAGATGATTTGCGGTCATAAAAATTGGGTTGATAACTAGGACGATAATTAGAATTATTGTTAACTTTTTTGAAGGTATTTTTGGGGCTATATCGTTGGGTCTGCCACGCTGCCCGCCACTGTTCTAACCGAACTGACCACCAAGGCTGAGTTGCCATAATTATCTCACTGCTTATGATTGGGTTTGCGTCTCAACATGCCATGCGTCGGTTGGTGATGTTGCGTACTGTTTTCTGTCAGATCTGCAATTAAAAACCATAGCTTGACATTAGTTGGCAACTGGCGATTTGAAACTAACTGTAAAACTAACTGGAGATCGAGCCTTTATATATTCTATGATATTTTTTCCTCATTGTAGAATAAACCTGTCATTGTAAGGGCATTTCGGCTCTAAAATCCTAAAAACGTAGTCAAATAAATTAGAGCCAAGACTGCATAGGACACATAGCATCAAAGTGATTCAAAAGGGTAATTACAATATTTTTAGTGAAATATAGCTCTGACTCCGATCAGCTAACTTACAACGAGGGCTGAGCAGAATCGAATCCCCCTCTACAAATTATTTCAACCAACTACTAAGTGGAATCACATAAGAACTAGAGAGTAGTAGAGGAGAGAGAAATGACATCCAGTGTGGACTTAAGAGAAAGAGTGGTGAATTATGTTAGAGAAGGAGGAAGTAAAGCAGCCCTCAAAGACCGAGCCAAACAGTATTATCTGCATTGATGAGTCTGGATTTGAGCATTGGGTTAACAGTGTTTATGGTTGGGCAAAGCGAGGTCAAAAACTCTGTGGTGAAGTGACTGGTAAAAGAGAAACAAGGCAGAATCTGAATAGATAATGGGGCTTCTCATCGGAAAAATGTGATTCAAGATTTCGTCAAGGCTGCTGGACACACAGTGTTATTTCTACCAAAATATTCGTCTGACTTGAGCAAGATTGAGCATAACGCAAGCGGTTCTGAAAATGAGAAGAGCTTATGCTCATCACCATACACCTTTGGATTCTCTCATCGGACAGTATGCTAACCCTCTAGTTCTTATTTGATTCTACTATACTATGAATGTCACCTTATTAGTAAAAACTGGTTTAAATGATTTATTTACCATGTAAATCAGGAAGGATATCCTCAAGATCTTTGAACTAGTTAAACCCAATTTTCTGACAACTTAGAATACTATTTACATTTGCCATGGTTCAGGGCATTTTCAGATAGACTTACGCTTAGATTTAGCGCACTCTGAAATAAGGTACTGTAAATCATGGGCTTAACCAGTTTGGTGGCTGATACCCGTAATTTTATAGCCGGGTGTTTTCACGGTTTGTTTCGAGCAAATGTATTACTGCCAATGGTGGGATTTGCAGGAGTAATCACCCTGTGGTGGTTGATTGCTTTATTTCGCCATGAGATGATGCCCACGCCAGCAGAGGCATTGGTTAAAAATTTAGATTTTATTCTCAATCCATTTTACCGTCGTGGTCTTGGAGATATTGGGATTGGCTGGCTACTTTTGGCAAGTTTACGTCGAGTTTGCATTGGGTTCTCACTTGGCGCAGTAGTAGCAATTCCCGTTGGTGTTTGGATTGGCTTATCCCGTCCTGCTTGGCTGGCAATCAATCCCATCATTCAGGTATTTAAGCCCGTTTCTCCCCTTGTGTGGTTACCGATTGCCCTTGCAATTTTTAATGCTGCTGAGCCTTCCGCGATTTTTGTGATTTTTATTACGTCTCTCTGGTCCACAATCATCAACACTGCTGAGGGGGTGAGCAATGTCCCCAAAGACTATTTGGAAGTTGCCCAAGTTTTGGAAATGCCCCGCTGGAAGCAGTTAACTAAAGTTATTTTACCAGCAAGTTTACCTTATATTTTTACAGGTTTACGCATCAGTCTGGGCATTGCATGGCTAGTGATTGTGGCGGTGGAAATGCTCACGGGTGGTATTGGAATTGGCTTTTTTGTTTGGGATGAATGGAATCGCTTGAATGTAAGCTCCGTGTTTTTAGCGGTTTTTGTAATTGGAATAACAGGTTTAATCCTAGACTATGCCCTCGCTAAACTGCAAGCGATCATGACTCGTCGCTCTGTATAACCTAGGAGATTTCCATGTACACACCGCGCACAAGAAGATCATTTCTTAAAGGAATGACTGCTACCGCTTCAGCCCTTGCCTTTTCTGCCTGTACACAGGAGCAAGGACGTAATCCAACGGGACTATCAGAAACAGCCCTAGCAGTAGAGCCAGTCATTAAACCATCAAGTTTAGAGAAACCTAATATAACTGTAGGGTTTGTCCCTGTTAACGATTGTGCTCCTTTTGCCATTGCTTGGGAAAAAGGATTCTTTCGGAAGTATGGCTTAAATGTAACCCTCAGCCGTGAAGCTAGCTGGGCTAATTCCCGTGATGGGATTATTTTTGGACGTTTAGATGCTTCTCCCGTCGTATCTGGTACAGTTACTAATGCCAGAACTGGCGCAGAAGGTGCCCGCCACTTTCCCCTCTGTGCCGCAATGACCATCCATCGACATGGTAATGCCATCACATTCAATCGAAAACTGTGGGAAGCGGGTGTTCGTCCTTTATCTACCTATGGTGGGGACCTAGATAAATTTGGTAAGGACTTGCGCAGCTATTGGCGAAATGCTCCTGAGGATGATCGAGTATGGGCAACGGTTTTAAGTTCTGCCATCTATGAATATTTCATCCGTTACCTACTTGCATCCGCTGGTGTCAATCCTATTACTGAGTTACGTTCCATTATTACACCACCACCCCAGATGGTAAGTAATATGCGAATCCAAGCAATCCAAGCCTATATGGTTGCGGAACCTTGGAATACAAGAGCCATTATTGGTAATGAAGGGGTCGGTTTTACCTTTGCCCAAGGACGGGAAATTTGGCACGGTCATCCCGATCGGTTGTTAGCTGTACGTGAATCCTTTATTCAAGACTATCCCAAAACTTATCGCTCCTTGGTAAAAGCGATGATTGAAGCCTGTCGGTATTGCAGTGAGCCTGCCAATCGGGAAGAAGTTGCTCAAATTATCTCCCAACGCTCTTTTACGGGAGCTAATGTGAAATATACGCGCCCTGGAATTTTAGGGAATTATAACTATGGTGGATTTGATAACCAACCTCGTGTCATAAACAGTTTGGAAACAACCATTTTCTTTGAAACACCAACTTCCGTTTCTAGTATTCCCCATGATCATTCTACTTTTCTCTGGCAATCCCAAAGTTTATGGCTAATGACTCAGGCAAACCGTTGGGGACAGATTCATGAATTCCCTAAGAATGCTGAAACCATTGCTCGTCAATCATGGCGTACAGATCTATATCGTGAAATTGCTGCTGAAATGGGAATTAAATGCCCGTCAGAGGATTATAAAGTGGAACCTACTTCAGCTTTCATTGATCGTAAATCCTTTGATCCTAGCAATCCTATTGGCTATCTTAATAGCTTTGAAATTCGAGCCAACGCACCCCAATTATTTTTTCTTGCCCAAACCTAATTATTTTTAAAACGAGAACTTTAAACGAGAACTTGATATGACTATATCTCAGCCACCACTCAACGCCATTGATTCTCCTCAAGCTAAAGCCTTTTTAGTGATTGAAAACATCGTCAAGGCATTTCGTAAACCAGATGGTAGTCAGTTTGTAGTACTTAATGGAATTAACCTTGCGATTGCTGAACAGGAATATGTTTCTGTGATTGGTCATTCAGGTTGTGGTAAATCAACCTTGGTGCGAATTGTAGCAGGATTAGAGAAACCAACCTCAGGTTCAGTTACTTTAGAGGGTAAAGTCATTCGTAAACCTGGTGCAGAGAGGATGATGGTCTTTCAAGGATATTCATTATTGCCTTGGCTGACGGTGAGAGAAAATATCCGCATGGCTGTGGACGAAGTTTTTAAAACTGCTAGCCAGAGTGAGAAGGCGGCTGTGGTGAACGAACATATAGAAATGGTGAATCTAACCGCTGCGGCTGATAAATATCCCCATGAACTTTCGGGCGGCATGAAGCAGAGAGTAGGTGTTGCTCGTGCATTGGCAACTCGCCCTAAGATGCTGCTATTGGATGAGCCATTTGGAGCGCTGGATGCTTTGACTAGACCGAAATTGCAGCAGCAAGTTTTAGATATTTGGGATAATCATCGCCAGGCAGTAATGATGATTACCCATGATGTGGATGAAGCAATTTTTATGTCTGATCGGGTAGTAATGATGAGTAATGGTCCTAATGCCACAATTGGACAGGTGTTAGATATTCCGTTACCACGTCCTCGTGATCGCCATGAACTGCGGGAGTCTAAGGAGTATTACGAATTACGAAATCAGGCTTTAGACTTCTTGGAACGCTATCAATAAATTTGCTGAAAGAGAAGCATTATCAGATATGTTGTCTGATCTGTAATTCAATCAATAGCTGTGATTAATCCTTTGGATCTGAAGGAGGTTTAACCGCGACAATTTACAGCCTGTAAATTATTAGGATAATGTCAAACCTAAGATTAAAAAAGTGTTTCATCCTGTGACAGCTTAGGTTTGACAAATAGTTAAATGTGGTGAATTAGATTCAGATATGGTATACCTCAAAACTTCTTAGGCAAAAATTTATTTAAACGAGTTATATGATCACGTAAATGTGATACAATCAGACCAACGGGTCACTCACACAAGTATGACAAAAACTTCTACAGTCAGGGAATTTCCGCCAACGACAGCATTTCCAGCTAATCCTACCCCCCTCAGTCGTGAAGAACTACAAGCCCATTATTTAGAGATGAGGCGCAACTACAAGGGTTTATATATTAGTCGAGGAATGTTTATCAGTAAATCGCGAAACTTGCAACAGCATTTAATCGACTTAGCAGAAGAACGGGAAAAGTTATTGGTGACTCTAAAGGAGAAAGCTGCCGAGAAGCAGTCCCTTGAAGGTGTCATCCAAGACATTGAGAAAATCAGATACCAAGAGCAACAACTAATTACAGAATTTCGTCAAGAATACGAAGCCGTTAAAGTAGATCAGAGCAGTCTGCTAGACAAGTTCAATCGCATGATGCGGGCGATTTATCGGTTACTCAATACCGATCTGACCCCTAATCCTACAAAAAGCGCAAAACCCCCTGAAGCCAAGAAACTAGATCCCGACAAGGAATATGAAGAAGAATTTAGCGATCAAAGTGCAAAGGGTACGAATAAATGGGGTGACTGATAAACTATAACAGTCCAAAATCCAAATAGAAAGCCAAATCATGCCTAAATCTCTGCCACCAAAACGACGGAAACAATCAACGGATCTAGCTGTGGAAAGCATAACGGCGGAAGTGATGCCCGTTGGCATGAACTTAGAACAAAGTTATGCATGGACAGCACAGAAATTGGCAGAGGTTCGGGAGGGGATGATCGCATCAGATCGCGCTATTTTTACAGCGGTGGGGGAATTTAGCCAGAATGTTGGATCTATTGTGGAAAGTATTATAGAAACCGCTTTAGATGATGAGATAACTACAGCACCTGATTTAGAGCATTCTAGTTTAGCCCACATTAAACCTAAACCTCAGCAGATGAAAGAAACACTCACCCCAAATCAATCGCAAAATCAAAATC
The DNA here is from genome assembly GCA_044358815.1 of Pseudanabaenaceae cyanobacterium. Taxonomy (GTDB): domain Bacteria; phylum Cyanobacteriota; class Cyanobacteriia; order Pseudanabaenales; family Pseudanabaenaceae; genus JBAXSK01. The sequence goes on from JBIKNH010000090.1 coordinate 6,547, forward strand.
AACTATTACAGCAACTCCAACAGCGCTTTAATCAAATACGGGTGGAAGCTGATTACTTATTACTGAATGCCAATAATGATACTGAAATAGCTAGAGCTTTACAACTAGAACAGTTTCTAGAAAGAATTAAGCAAAGAATTTTTGATTTGCAATTATCTTCTCAATTATCTGCACACGAGTCAGTTCCAATGCAAATTAGTCCCACCAATACCACAGTGACTTACTTACATCGACTATCGTTAAAGCAACTGCAAGACATGGCTAAACGAAATAATTTAAAAGGATATAGTTCTTTAAATAAAACCGCTTTAATTAATAAACTTAATGGCTTAATTGGTTAAGGCTGAATCAATATGAATTTGAGAAGCCAACAGTGAATTTAGAGATAAACTAGATAATATTGAATGGATCAATAAAACTTAACACCAGATAAGATGGAAGACTTGTTAGAATGATATATGTCCTTGACTTCATGGGGAGTGACTTTTTATTTTGAACCATCTCTAAAAAATCCTATGAATCTCCCTGTAAATCATTGACCTGATAAATTCTTTATTCTGATAAATGCCATTGATCAATTTTAAAGGATTAATTGAAACTATAGTCTCATAACAACATTAAGAGATTTATGGTCATGTTTGCTTAGATATTATTAAACATTATTTGCGTGTTTCTTAGAAGGATTAACTCTAATCAATTAATCTCAATATATAATCTTTCTTCATATTAAAAAACCTATTCAGTTAGCCTAAATATGATTGAATTAGTTAAAGATAAATAGTAGTGTGCATCAGATGAGCTATGCTTTAGATAAAGCACTAAATCCAATTGACTTGACGATGTTAGAGAAGAAAGATACCATAAGTTAGGTGCTGCCATATTCGGTAAAAGTAGCGCACTGTTTTTAATTTCCCTTTCGTCACTTTTTGTCTTTATATCTCTTCTCAATACTTCTAAATCAAAGATTATAACGGGGCACGAAGCAGTGGGTTCTCATATAAATAAGATAATTAAACTAATTCGCCAATATATCAAACCGTTTCGTCCCAAGTGGAAAAGGGGGGAAACACGTCCTCTGAGGAGCTACTTCTTAATCATATCAATTATTATAGGACTGATTATTACAGTAGGCTGCGGTACTAAATATCGCCAAGCAGATGCCCTAGGTTTGTTTCAGGTTGATACATCGTCTAAGATTACACAATTGAGCTTGGAAAACTATCGAAAAAATCCAATTGATCATCGAGTTACTTTAGAGCATTTGGATCATGAAAGTCAAAATTTAGTCCAACTGACTAATATCAATAATTTAACACAAGGTACTAAGGACGAGCCTTCCAAAATAGAGGCTGACACATTAACAAAAAATTCTCTTAAAGCAGTTTTATTAGAAGATGGTGTGGATAAATATGGAATTAATCAGTTCATTGCAAAAGCGATTGACCCCACAGCTAAATTTAATGACAATGCTGCTCCATCTAGACCCCTAATAAACTTAGATTTCACATTTAGTAGTGCCAGTATTTTTAGACTAGGTTTTCCTGAAAATGTTTATTGGATGCGTGCAACAATTACTAATAAGAGTCGGCAAAAACAATGGTTTCTTGAGATTTTTCCCTCATCCCTAGATTATGTGGATGTTTATTTACCAACAGAACATGGTTGGGATCTCAAACGGTATGGACGAATGTATCCCTTTAAAAATAGAGAAATAAAAGATTATCGATTTGTAATTCCAATTAATATTGAAACTCAAACAACGCAAACTATTTATTTACGCATTGCCACAGAAACTAGTTTAATTTTTGAAGCCAATCTATGGCAGCCTAGCGCTTTCTGGCAGAACCGTCATCAAAGCCAATTGCTTCAAGGTATAGTCTATGGCATTTTTGGTTTTGCTATCCTGTACAACTTGTTTCTATTGATCTCGCTACGAGATTTTAGTTATTATTATTTCGTTATGTTTGTTATGGCTTTATCCCTTGGTTATTTGGCATGGGATGGCTTAGGATTTCAATATATTTGGTCAGAAAATGTATTTTGGAATCGGGTTAGTGTACCCATCAGTTTAAATATTTTAAGTGCATCAATTCTTGGTTTTACAAATCACTTTCTTAATATCCGTCATAATAATAAACGCTGGCATCTTATTTTAAAAACTATATTTTTTGGCGCTATATCTGGTATTCCTTTAAGTCTTTTAGCTTCCTATAGGATTAGCATTCTATTTAGTAATATTACGCTTTTCGTTGTAGCAATTACCTGTTTTATGGTTGGCATAGTTGCACGATCTAAGAGTAAACGTAGCGCTACTATATTTCTTCTGACATGGGGTATTTTGTTGTTGAGTTTTGGGATAGGTATTATAACTAATTTGTTTGCTCTAACGCCAATTCCCATCTCTTTTATGGAATTAATCAGATATAATGGTGTGTTTATTGTCATTGCTTTGTCCCTAGCTATTGCTGATCGAATTAATCATTTGCGCGATCAAATTGTAATGCAACAGAAAGATAGTTTACGTTTAAAGGATGAATTAAACTATTTATTGACTCAAAGACAAGATGAGCTAGAAAAGTTAGTTACAGAAAGAACTCAAGCCCTAAAAGAAGCAAAAGAAGTTGCTGAAGCTGCAAACCATGCTAAAAGTAGTTTTTTGTCTAATATGAGCCACGAATTACGCACGCCCATGAACTCAGTTTTAGGCTTTGTGCAGTTACTTCAAATGGAGCCAAATCTGAAGCCCGAGCGACAAAAAATCTTAGCAACTATTGCTTCCAGTGGACATCATTTACTATCTTTAATTAATGATGTTCTAGATATGTCTCGAATTGAGTCAGGGCAGATTGATTTAAATTTAAATCAGTTTTATTTAGCAGGATTGATTGAAGAAGTGGAAGAAATTTTATTAGTTAAAGCCAGAGACAAACAGCTAAAGTTTATAACTAGTTTAGAACCTGGTTTACCTCAAGTTATTTATGGAGATCAGCTAAAGTTAAGGCAAGTTTTAATTAATTTATTGAATAATGCGATTAAATTTACTGATATAGGTGAAGTGAGTTTGACCGTAACTAGAACAATCGCTCATAGTTTTACTAGTCATCTTGATGATTCAATCACATCTAATGCATCAATCCACGAACACCCTTCTAATCTAACCGATGATTTAGAAAACACTTTTGCCGCTAATACTGCTAATGTTTATTTAAGATTTACGGTCAAAGACACTGGAATTGGCATGAATCAAACTGATTTAGAGCAAGTATTTACGCCATTCTTTCAGATTAAGAATAATACAAATCATAAAGATGGTACCGGACTAGGTTTAGCTATCTCGTCCCGCCTAGTCAAGGTAATGGGTGGCACTATAAATGTTAGTAGTATTCCTCAAAATGGTACAACTTTCACAGTTGATTTGCCTTTTGGTATAGTTGAGCTTGAAGATAAAAATTATGATGATCTGAGTAAAGAAGCATCTCAATTTACTGAATCTACTTATACTTCAAGCGATCAGGTAACCAGTCGGTTTAAAGTTGATCAGTTTGGTCTAATTAGTTTGAATAATGCAAACATTGACACCAAATTTACTGAGTCAGATTACACACAAATAGATCGTTTGACAAGCTATAATTTATCGGATATAGCTCCAGAAGTAAGTTTTCAGAATAAAAATCAGGATAAATTTAAGCTTAATTACCCAACAATTAATACAGGGACTAGATCATCCCATTGGCAGGATATTAAAATTTTAATTGCTGAAGATAATCCAGTAAATCGATCATTAATTTTAATCATGTTACAAGAGCTCGGTTACACGAGTATTAATGCTGTAACCAATGGTTCTGAGGTGATGAATGCTGTGGCAAAAGAAAAGTATGATTTAATTTTAATGGATATTAATATGCCACAAATGGATGGTTTAGAAGCAACCAGACAAATTATTGCTAACTATGGTAATGTACGTCCTGTAATTATTGCTGTTACTGCCAATGCTTTAGAAGAAGATCGAGCGAGATGCTTTGCTGTTGGCGTAGATGACTATCTAAGTAAACCCCTAAGAATTAATACTTTAAAACAAGTCTTAAGGGATCGATTTAATATAAATTAGTCATTAATATAAATTAGTCAGCTAGATCATGTTTTGATCAATCTGTTGCCATAAATCTTTTAAATCACTGGAATTGTCAATAATCACATCAGCTTGGGCTATTTTCTCTGATATTGGCATTTGAGCAGTAATTCTTTGCTTGGCTTCATTTATGGTTAAATTATTACGTGTACAAAGCCGTTGTTCCTGCAATTTTAAGGGGCAATTTATGACCCAAATCTCTGTCACTAGATGCTGCAAATTAGCTTCAAATAGTAATGGAATTGCCATCACCACTGGATTCGGTGCGATATTCTGGGCGTTTTTGATAAGTTGTTCTGTTACATAAGGATGAATTAATTGCTCTAGCCAATGTCTTTCCCTTGAGTCGTTAAAGATAATTGTTCCTAAATATTGCCGATTCAACTCCCCTGAACGAGTCAAAATTTTAGCGCCATAGCGTTCTCTAATTAATTCCAATCGTTCCGCAGTCAATGCCTCCCGTGCATACAAATCAGCATCTAAAATAGGCAATCCATAACGCTGATGTAAGTAATTAGTTACAGTGGTTTTACCAGTAGCAATTCCCCCTGTAACTCCAATAATACGTTGACTCATAATGAATTAATTTTAAGTAATTTCAAGTAGTTTACCAATTCAATCTAGATTATGATCCATAATAGCAATCCTATGATTGAGTGAAACGACTTTGTTAGTTCAGGTTTTAGTTAATGCTTCATGGCTCGAAGAATGTCTCACCTATAGCATACCGGAAGATTTGACGGTGCGAGTGGGGGATATTCTTAGCGTTCCCATTAATCATGTAACTACTGGGGCAATTGCGATTAATTTTTGTGATTTTGATGCATTGCCACCCCATCTTAAGCCCAGTGATATTAAACCTATTAATGGAATTATTCACAGTGGGTTACTTAATCCCGACTATTGGGAACTATTACAGAAAGTCGCGCTATATTATCGAACGCCTTTATTACAGGTTTTGAAAACTGCTTTACCGCCTAAGTTATTAGAACATTCCCATTATCGAGTAAGAATACTTAAATTAGAATCAATTTCAGAATTAACTTCAGGATTTGCGAATGAAACGGTGGCTTTACCTGCTGCTGCTCAGAGGGTTTGGGCGTATTTAGGAACTAATAAAAATGCGGTTACAAAACATGGTATCAGTCATAGATTTCTGCGCCAGAAAGTCGGTTCTAGTTATGCATCAGGCTTAAAAATATTAAGGGAATTAGGTTGGGTTGAAAGTTTTCTGGAAATGCCACGCCGTCCTCAACCTAAATTAGTTGAGATAGTGACATTGGTTAATGCTGAAACAGATCCAGCCTTAGTTGAACTAACCTCAAAGCAAAAGGAAGTTATTCTGATTTTGCAGCAGATGGGCGGTGAAATGCTCAAAAGCGAATTGTCGAAAATCGCAAAAACTACTAGTTCAACAATTCAGAGCTTAAAAACTAAGGGCTATATAGTGACAAGTCACAGAGAAGTCCTGCGATTTGGTGATAAAGAGCACATCATCAAGCCTGATCAACCTAAAAACTTGATTCCTGAACAGATTGCAGCACTCAATCATATTCGTTCGATCACTAATACTGCCACAACAATTCTCTTACATGGCGTAACTGGTTCGGGAAAAACTGAAGTATATTTACAGGCGATTACACCAATTCTAGAGGAAGGGAAATCCGTGCTAGTTATTGTGCCAGAAATCGGCTTGACTCCGCAGTTAACGGATCGATTTCGGGCACGATTTGGAGATAGCAAAGTGAATGTCTATCATAGCCAATTATCTGATGGAGAACGGTTTGATACTTGGCGCTGGATGCTCCGTGATGAAGCGCAAATCGTGATCGGCACACGGTCAGCAGTTTTCGCTCCATTGCATAATTTAGGAATGATTATTATTGATGAAGAACATGATAGCAGTCTCAAACAGGATCAGCCCCAGCCCTGTTATCATGCTCGCACTGTCGCACAATGGCGTTCTCAAATGGCGCAAGTTCCTTTATTATTAGGTTCAGCAACTCCTTCCGCTGAAGCTTTCTATGGTGTGACCCAAAATCAAATCGATTATTTAACGTTACCCAATCGTGTCCATCAGCAGCCTATGCCGGTAATTGAAGTGGTTGACATGCGCTTGGAAATCAATCGGGGTAATCGTTCCATGTTTAGTCAGGCTCTACAGCAGGCAATTAGAGAACTCATGGAACAACAACAACAAGGAATTCTATTTATGCATCGTCGGGGTCATAGTACGTTTGTTTCCTGCCGTAGTTGCGGTTATGTAGTGTATTGTCCCCATTGTGATGTGTCCCTTTCTTATCATCTCCATAGTTCTGGATATACTAGCGAACGTCATAAACCGGAAAGTGCGCCCCATTTACGCTGTCACTACTGCAATTATGGACAAGTTCAGCCTCGTCAATGTCCGGAATGTGGTTCTCCTTATTTTAAACAATTTGGAAGTGGTACGCAAAAGGTACAAGAAGAACTCAGTAAACTATTTCCAGAATTACGGGTGATTCGATTTGATAGTGATACCACTAGTAATAAAGATCAACATCGCAATTTGATTGAAAAATTCCGTTCTGGAGCAGCAGATGTATTAATTGGTACCCAAATGCTCACTAAAGGTTTGGATATTCCCCAAGTGACTCTGGTGGGCATTGTCGCCGCAGATGGGTTATTACATTTTGCAGACTATCGCGCTAACGAAAGAGCTTTGCAAACCTTGCTACAAGTGGCGGGACGTTCCGGAAGAGGAACACAAACTGGGCGCGTGATTCTCCAAACCTATACGCCGGATCATGCAGTAATTGAAGCCGTACAACGGTATGAATTACTAGAATTTATGGAAGAGGAACTGGCAATGCGAGAAGCGATGACTTATCCTCCCTATGGGGCAATGGCATTAATTCATTTGAGTAGTTTAAATGCAGAATTAGTCACGCATCGAGCAAATTATTTAGCTGATTATCTGCGTCAATCTTTGAATCAGGAAGTATGGCAAATTTTAGGAGCGGCTCCGGCGACAATTCCCAAGGTGGCGGATCGTTATCGATGGCAGATTTTGCTCAAGTTTCCATTATCTTGTTATGAGCAATTACCCACATTAAACCGCCTCAAGGAATTAGTGAATCACTCTCAAGTACGGCTTGGAATTAATGTTGACCCAATTACAATATTATGATTTGCCTAGATTTAACTAGATTTGTCGATCTGTTCCTACTGACTGCTTAAGATGCCGCGATTTGTAGAATCCTTTGCCAATGGAATTCTGACACAGGGACAACGGAGAGACGACTAATCCGAATCAGATCAAACCCTACAAATTCTGGATCTGCTTTGATTTGGGCGAGGGTAACCGGTTTAGATAATAGTTTGACGGCTTTTACATCCATCACAGCACGTTTAGGATCATTCAATTTAGGATCGATATAGGGGAGCGAAATTACTTCAGCGATTCCCATAGCGCGGCGTTCATCGCCAGTGTGATAAATCAGCGCTAGATCCCCTATTTGCATTGTGCGAATGTGTTTCAGTGCTAGATTATTATTCACACCATCCCAAACTGTCTGCTGATCACGCTCTAGATCCGCATAGGAATATACATCGGGTTCGCTTTTGAGTAACCAGTAAGCCATAGAGCAATCCTTCGTATTTTCAGTAATATTATCGTTGACTACCCATGAATTTATCCCATTATTGCCACGAACCACAACCGCCCCAAGCAGTTGCCGCTGAAAACTCTCCTAAAAATCTTTCATAAAATCTTTCAGCCTAATAGGAATCAATACAAGAACGGTGATACAGTTTTACGAGCCGCGCAAAACATTAGAACTGTCAATCTCAATTACACATCTGACTAACCTAACTGAAAATCTAATTACTAAAATCTAGTTACTAAATCTAATTACTAACCGAAATATGGCTCCAGTAAGATTGTGTGGTGTAAGTAAAAGTTTTGGTACACATGGTTTGGGCGGTCCCAAAGGGCAGCAAACCAATGTACTAAGTGAAATTGATCTAGAAGTCGCGGATCAAGAGTTTATGGTTTTGGTGGGACCGTCCGGCTGTGGCAAAAGTACTCTGTTACGGCTGATTGCTGGTTTAGAATCGGTGTCAGCAGGGGAAATTTACCTAGGAAATCAGATGGTAAATCATTTGCCACCGAAGGAGCGGGATATTGCGATGGTTTTCCAAAGTTATGCTCTCTATCCCCACATGACGGTGTATGACAATATCGCTTTTGGTTTACGGCGGCAACAAATGCAGATGTTTGGGCGGTTTGCACCTTGGCAACAAAAGCATCGGGACTCAGTGAATCGGCGGGTGCAGGAGGTGGCAACTTCGTTACAAATTGACCATCTGCTAAACCGAAAGCCGAAAGCGCTATCCGGTGGGCAAAAACAGCGGGTAGCTTTGGGGCGTGCCATTGCCCGTAATCCCCAAGTGTTTTTGATGGATGAGCCATTATCTAATTTGGATGCTCAATTACGCAGTGATACCCGCACCCAGATTGTCCAATTACAGAAGCGTTTACAAGTGACAACGATCTATGTGACCCATGACCAAACTGAAGCGATGACTATGGGGGATCGGATTATGGTGCTAAATCGGGGAGGGATTCAACAGGTGGATACGCCATTGAATCTATATCGTCATCCAGCAAATCGTTTTGTGGCAGGCTTTTTAGGGGAACCACCGATGAACTTTCTTCCTGGTCAGATTGACGATCAGGGCAATGTTTTATTACTGGGGCTAACTATAGCGCTAACCCCTGCACAACGCCAAGTAATTCCTGCCCATAGTGCAGTGTGGGTGGGTATTCGACCAGAGCGACTGATTTTAGGCATCAATGACTTACAGGATAATTCTTTTGAGGCAGCTATAGAACTGATTGAAATGCTTGGTTCTGAAGCGATAGTTCTCTTACGAATTGGCACCCAAACTTTACAAGCCAAGGTGACAGCGGACGTAGCTTTAGAGCGTAATTTGCGGGTAGGCTTTTGGGTGCGATGGATACTGGAACCGGAGCAGTTATACTTTTTTGCGCGTCATCACGTTGACAATTCTGATATCACAGATGCCGCAACTGATGACGAGGTGACGTTATATTCTCCCTATAGGAAGTTGTGAGGGATTTTCTGTTTTAGGAAGAAATAGTTATGCAGAAGATTGGTAAAAGATTCTATTCCAAACTCATCAATATAGACAATACTGTCTGGCACCGTCTTTGAGGATTGCTTCTTTTCTCTCTTCCCCCGCACACACGCTTCACTAACTGGATGAGTGAAGTAATTTATTCAAGGGAGTGAAATAATAAACCCCCACTCGATGTTCAAGGAGTGAGGGTTTATTGTTCGAGTATTAAGCTTGGCATGGAGATATTTTTCCAGG
>JBIKNH010000091.1:0-15974 GCA_044358815.1 Pseudanabaenaceae cyanobacterium
TACCTATGTCTTGATCACTGGAGACTTTGTAAAAACCGGTGGCATGGATCGGGCGAATTATGCCTTAGCCGACTATCTGGCACGACAGGGGGCAACGGTGCATTTAGTCGCCTATCGGGTTGCCCCTGATTTGTTGGCTTATCCCAATGTGCAATTTCATCCTGTGCCAAAACCTGGTAATTCCTATCTCTTGGCGGAACCACTCTTGAATTACATCGGGCAAAGGGTAGCCCGTCGAGCTATGACTCAGTTGGCGGCTCAGGGAAAAGCTCAGGTGACGGACCAAGGTAGCAAAGTGGTGGTTAATGGCGGTAACTGTTTGTGGGGTGGTGGCTATAACTGGGTGCATTATGTCCATGCAGTGTATGGTCCGCCCCCTAGTGGCAGTTGGTTACGGCGAGTCAAACAAAAACTGGATCGGTGGCGCAATCGTCGCACGGAACGCCAAGCCTTCGGTAAAGCTGGTTTATTAGTGGCTAACTCCCAGCGGACTAAAGCCGATTTGATGACGCATTTTGATATACCAGGATCGCGGGTCGCTGTGGTGTATTTGGGAGTAGAACCAGAGATTTTTTATCCCCCCACTGAGGCAGAACGAGCCGCAATCCGTCAGCAAATGGGTTGGTCTAATGCTCCCGTGTTGTTGTTTGTGGGAGATCCTAGGGATCATCGCAAGGGCTTTGATACCCTTCTCCAAGCATGGCAGACCTTAAAACAGAACGCCACGCCAGAAAATCCTTGGGATGTGCAATTGGCGATCGCCGGTGGGAAGCAAAGTCATCAGGAAAGCTTCCAAGGCAGCAAAATCGATCTAGGGGCTTTGGGAATAATTGACCTAGGATTTCGCCGTGATTTAGGGACAGTATTACGGGGGGCTGATGGCTTGGTATCCCCCACTAGGTATGAATCCTATGGTTTAGGAGTCCATGAAGCTCTATGTTGTGGGTTGCCCGCCATCGTTGCGGCTAATGCAGGAGTTGCCGAACGCTATACCGCCCCCATGACGGATCTTTGGTTAAACAACGTTAACGATCCTGATGAATTAGCCGCGACTTTACAGCGTTGGCACAATGCCCAAGACTACTATCGTCAAGGGGCACAGGCTCTGTCAGTGCAACTGCGGCAAAGAACTTGGGATGTCATGGCAGCGGAAATGGTGGAAATTATGGGTTAGGGGTTAGTGGGTAAAGTTTTTACGTTATGTGGCTCATAACGCAGGAGTTGCCGAACCAAGCTAAGATGGTCTTTGCTGTTTACTCTTAGCCTCACCATGATTAGCCTCACCCTGAATCTCCAAAATAAAGGGTGATTCAAGGGTAATTCTCTGTGGCGCAGACTATCTATCACCCGCTATGGTCACTAGAATCTTTTTGTGTAATGAACAAACAGAACCGGAAATTCGGGACTTCATCCAAGAAGCCATTGCTGAAATTAATGAAGGTGAGCCGTACATAGTTACTTGGAGTTGTGGCAGTATCCAAACTCTCAAAGTAGGTGATAGAGCTTATTTCAAACGCATTGGTAGTAATATTCAGGGTTACTTTGCGTCTGGGGTGGTGGTAGCAGCAGATCCGGAATATCAGCTACGGCTCAAGTCGGCTCGCTATCGGGATCTCAGTGATGCCTATGATGTGGATTCGAGTCCCACTGCCCTCAGGGTTTGGGTGGTTTGGGATGCCTGTGGTAGTTTTGACGATCCCCTGCGCACTGATGAACTGCGTCGCCTGCCTCAATTCGCTAATTTGCCCCTCGAACCCCAAAGCGATGCAGGGGTATTTCGTGAAGAATATATTCGCCTCTTGGAACCCCAGTGGGATCGGCACTTGCAACGGCTGACCCGCGAAAGTAAAGGGATTCGGTTAGTGGATGTGATTTACCGCTGGGGCATTGAAGACGCACAGCAAGGGGCGTTACAGGATGCCATTGCCAACTACACCCAAGTGATTAAGCAAAAGCCGGATTATGTCAAGGCTTATCTGGCGCGGGGCGATGTGTATTTCAGTCAGCGGGATTATGCCAAGGCTTTGACCGACTACACCCAAGCGATTAACCTCCGTGCCGAGGGTAAAGCCGCCAAAGGTGCCAAGCTGGCTTATTACAAGCGGGGACAAGTTTATTTTTTAATGGGGCAATATCAGCAGTCTTTGAGTGACTTGCGCCAAGCGGTGGAGCTTGATCCGCAATACACCGATGCCCAAAATGCCCTCGGCAATACTTACTTCAAACTAAAAAGCTATGAGCAGGCGGTGGTTTGTTATACCGCTAGTTTAAATGCCAATCCTCAACAACCCCAAGTACAATTCCGACGGGGCAAGGCTTCTTTTATTCTCAAAGAACATGGTGATGCCGTAGCGGATTTAACCCAAGTCATTGACCTCCAACCCGAAAATGCCGATGCTCATTATTATCGTGGTGCTGCCAATGCCGAGCGTTTAGATGGTTTTGCGGACTTAGCTGGAGCCAGAGACGATCTCCGTCAGGCTATTTTGTTGTATCAGAGTCAGGGCAAACCGGAGAAAATCGCCAAACCCCAACGGTTATTAGACAGTTTGGCAGTGGATGTTAGTTCTAGTCAGAATCCTAGTGCAAATGCAATTCCAGATGAGCCAGCCAGTTTAGGTGTAGCGGATCATGGGACAGCGCAAGTAACAACTGAGTTAGCAATTGATCAACCCATCTCTGAATCTGGCAAACCACCTTATCAGCCGGTCAATAAATTAGAACTAATCGGGCCAGAAATTATCCCCGTTGCCGAACCAGTGGACTTTCAACCCCTAGATTTGTCAATGAGTACAGGTCATGAACCGGAACCTGTCGGTTTAGCCTTGCCTGTAGATCCGGTAACTGATGCGGAGCCGACCATTACCCCTGCACCATCCCTCGAAAAAGTGATCGAAGTGGAAAAGGTCATCGAAAAAGTTATTGAAAGGGTGACGGAAAAAGTACTAGTTTTCACCCTTGGGGAACGAAATCCGACGGAAAAAGCCGCGATTGTGGCAGTGACTAGCGCCTATGTGCGGGATGGCTGGCAGGTCAATGTGGTGGATAAAGCCGACTGTGGCTATGACTTGGAATGCCGTCAAGGGGAACGGATCGAAGATGTCACCATCAAGGATATGGCTAATTTAGGCAGTAGTTTCACGGTCACCGCAGCGGAAATCCACGCTGCCCGCCATAATCCAAATTTTGTCCTGTGGGTGGTTTATCCAGACAATGACACCAATAATGCCACTCCACAACTGAAACGCTGGACCGGAGCAGATATTCTGGCGGAATTTGACATGGAACCTGTGGAATATCGCATGAAACCCAAGCCTATTCCTGAAGAAACTGCGGCAGAGGTTGTGACAGAAACTGGGGCAGACCATGACTAAATCGGTTCGGGTCTTTTTGGTCACCCATGGCAGCAGTGATCCCCGCTCTTGGCATGGCTTACAGAATTTAGTCCAAGCAGTGCAAGGGGCTTATCCCCATTGGCAAGTGGGGGGCGGTTGCCTGGAAGGACAAGCTCAAACTCTCGCCGAGCAATTGATTACTTTTAGTCAGGTTACCTTCAGATCAATGCCACCTAGTGCAGATCCGACAACGGGTAAAATCTATGTTGTGCCGCTGTTTCTGTTGGCGGGTGTACATACAATGGTGGATATTCCCGAACAGGTACAGGAAGCGCAAACTAAACTTCCCCCTAGTATAGATTTAGAGGTCTTGCCTCATTTAGGGGCGCATCCGGATTTACCGCAAATCCTAGGGGCAATTTTCCAAGCAGGGGAACAGAATTTTCCTCGGGGATTTCCGATTAATGACTTAAACAAGTACTCAACCAAACGGTTGATAGTAGCTCACGGTAGCCGCCGCCCAGGAGCCAATCAAGGCATCGTTGAGTTAGCCGCCCAAGTTGATGCTAGTGCTAGTTTTTGGGCAGCAGCACCTTCCTGGGAAGAGCAGTTAAATCAGTGGCACCAGGAAGGAATTCAACAAGTGATGGTTTTGCCCTACTTTTTGATCCCAGGCGGCATTACGGAGATTATTGCCAGTAAAATTAATGGTTGTAATGGTTGGTCATCCATGAATCTAAAACTACTACCACTGCCGTTTTCCAGCGACACTATTATTAAGTTACTTAATTCCCTTGGTTGATTCCCTTGCTTAACTCTTTATGGGCTATCCCTTGATTTCTCTGACAGTAATTTCTCTGACAGTGATGCATAATTAATCCATACTCCTAGATATTCTAGCTGTGTCTTACCGTGAGCCTAGATAACTCTCTCTTACTGCTCTTTTTTCTACTCGGTTTAATCGGTACTTTTGCCTCCGATGTGGATTTGTTTCCCTTCATGTTAGGGGTGGTGGCGATGGGGTTAATCCTGCGTCCTCGGTTGATGCAGCCAGACGTAAATGACGTAAATGACTTAAATAATGCGGTAGAACAATCGTCCGCTGCGGTTTTAGATTCTAATTCTCTGAGTCAATCCGCCGTGAGTTTAGAGCCAAGTGACGAGCGCGAGCTACTGGCACAAAATCAGGAAATTCAAGAATTACAAACGGAAAATCAACAACTGTGGACGGTGCTGGATAGTTTACCGCAGTTTATTTTCTGGAAAGATGCCCAGGGACGTTATCAAGGCTGTAATCAGAAGTTTGCTTACCTTGTGGGTATGGAACCGACGGAGATTCAACATAAAACTGATAGCGAATTACCTTGGACCCGCAGCATGATCACATTCAATTCTAGCCATGATCAGCTAGCGCAAAAAGAGAATTTACCCACGATGATCGAATCATTTCCTTTGCTAGAGGGGGGAATGCGTTTACTAGAAGTTTATAAAGGTCCCTTAGGGAATTTCCAAGGCAACCAAACCGAATCATTAGGAATTGTAGGCTGTTTAACTGATGTTACGAAACGGAACCTTGCTGAAAAAGAACTCGAAGAATCAGAGTTACGGCTCAGAACCTTAGCTGATGCTTCCTTTGAGGGTTTGTTTATTCATTATCGCAGTAAAATTATTGATGTTAATGCCACCTTTGCCCAGATTTTAGGCTACCAAGATAGCGAAATCGTCAATAAACCGACCCTTAGTTTAGTTGCTCCAGAGAGTGAGGCAACGGTGCGCCATTGTTTAACCTGGGCTACCCCAAGACTTTATTCCGTAACTTTGATTAATGCCTATGGAATGCGAATCCCTGTGGAAATTCGGAGTCGTCCGATTCAATATCAAGGCAGATCGGCGCGGGTGGTCGCAGTGCGGAATATCAGTGCTAGATTAGCGATTGAGTCTGCTCGTTGGCAAGCCGAAGAGAAATATCAGCGGATTTTTGAACATTCCGGACAAGGTATTTTTCAAACTACGCCCCAAGGTTCTTATATTACCGTCAATCCTAAATTCGCGCAAATCTTGGGTTATAGCAGTCCTGAAGAGATGTTGAGTGCTTTTAGTAATCAGGTGGGTAGAACAAGCTCCCCCTCACTCTATTCCTTAGAGCAAGGAGATCGAGCACATCAGACCCATGATCTGCCCGAATTAAGTACGCCCTTCTATTTACCTCAGCCAGAGAAGTTATATGTTCAGCCCCAAAACCATCCCTATATCGGTAATTATCCCCAAGATACTGACCTAAAAGCTAAAGATCATAACTCTCTTAGTAGTTCCGTTAGCGTCGAATCAGAAGTTTATCGTAAAGATGGTAGCAAAATCTGGATTTACGAACGGATTCGACCAATTTACGACACCATGGGCAATGTGATGTATTACGAAGGCACAGCGGAAGATATTACTGTTCGGAAACAAACAGAACTAGCCTTACTTTCAGCGAATGCTTATCTAAATGCGATTATCGATAATCTAGGGGAAGGCTTGTTAGTCATTAATTTCAATGGCATTATCGGACGAATCAATCCAGTGTTGACTGAATTACTTCAAATCAGTAGTGATCAGCTTCTAGACCATAACTATCGTCAGGTTTTACCAGCAGAATTAATTACTATTACCGATGATGCTATGGCAGTTAGTACAGAAGTTCTCCAAGCGGAATTACCGCTACCAGATGATCGTACTGGTATGGTAGTGGCAACGACGATTAATCGTTCTAAGGTTTCGAGCGAAAATTATGACACTGGGGAAACTATTTGTATCGGCGTGGTGATTCTGATTGCCGATATTACTGCTGCCAAAGAACTAGATCGGATGAAAACTGGTTTTATTACCAATATATCCCATGAGTTGCGCACTCCTTTAACTTCTATTTTAGGTTTTACACGAGTTGTAGAAAAGAAGTTAGAAGAGAATATCTTTCCCCATTTGCCTAATACTGAAGTACAGGAGCCAAAGCTCAAGCGGGCTGTATCGCAAATCAAACAGAATTTACAGATTCTGGTTAGTGATGCCCAAAGACTCACTAATATTATCAATAATGTTCTAGATATTGCTGACATGGAATCAGGACATGCCATTTGGGAAAAAGAACCGGTTAATATGAGTGAACTACTAAATCAAGTCGCTAAGGAATATCAGGATCTCATGGAGATTAAAGGAATTAGTTTGAATTGCGCAGTCAGAGATGATTTACCCATAGTTTTAGGCAGTCGTGAGCGTCTGCGTCAAGTATTTACAAATCTGTTAAGTAATGCATTAAAATTTACCCCCAGTGGTTCCGTCACTTTATCCGCCAGCTTTAACAGCACTACTTTACACATTGCCCTCAAGGATACAGGAATTGGTATTGCGCGGCAAAATCAGGAAAGTATTTTTATGAAGTTCAAACAGATTGGCGATATCATGACTGATAAACCCCAAGGCACAGGGTTAGGCTTGCCTTTGTGCAAAGAAATTATTGCTCGTCATCATGGCAAAATCTGGCTTGAAAGTGCCCTAGATGAAGGAACTACATTTTTTGTGGAATTGCCAATTAGTAATTAGTTGATTAATAGAACTAGCTAAAGATGTTATGATTAGCTAATCAATAGCCAATTCATAAACTTGGATTAACTAACTTCTAGTAGCCTTCTATTAAATTTTACATTATAGTTTGATTATGGAACCTAATGCTTCATCTCAGGTAATTGCAAAGGTAGCAGAGTTACGTCAGTTGCTAATGGCAGCTAGTCATGCTTATTACGTATTGGATGCGCCTACATTGTCCGATAGTGTGTATGACCAGCTATATCATGAACTACGAGATTTGGAACAGCAATTTCCAGAGTTAATTAGTCCTGATAGTCCAACTCAGAGAGTGGGCGAACGTCCGGCGACACAGTTCCATTCTGTAAATCATTATGTGCCATTATATAGTTTAGAAAATGCTTTTACCACTGAAGATGTGGTAGCGTGGCAAGAACGCTGTGCTAAAGGTTTAGAATTAGTAACTGATACAGCATCTTTAGAATCTCCTCCAGAATTAGGTGCTGTTTGCGAACTAAAAATTGATGGTTCAGCTTTAGCTTTAACCTACGAAAAAGGCATCCTGACCCGTGGTGCAACCCGTGGCGATGGCATTGCAGGAGAAGATATTACCCAAAATGTGAAAGCAATTCGTTCCATTCCTTTACGACTCAGATTAAAAAATCCCCCTGATCATCTAGAAGTGCGTGGGGAAGCTTTTTTACCTATTGCGACGTTTGAACGGATTAACGCGGAGCGACAAACACAGGGAGAGCAGTTGTTTGCTAATCCCCGTAATGCTGCGGCGGGAACTTTAAGGCAATTGGATTCGCGCATTGTAGCAGAGCGGAATTTAGATTTCTTTGCTTATACTCTGCATATAGTTGGGAATTGGTCAGAAAATTGTGAATTACCTGCACCTCAGTCGCAATGGGAGACTCTGGAAGCTTTGCAAAACATGGGTTTGCGCGTCAATCCCCATTGTCAATTATGTAACTCTTTAACTGCTATTGAGAACTTCTATAGTCATTGGGAAACGGCACGCCATGATTTGCCCTACATGACCGATGGTATGGTAATTAAATTAAATCATTACACTGCCCAAGAACGTTTGGGATTTACTCAAAAGTTCCCACGTTGGGCGATTGCTTGGAAATATCCAGCGGAAGAATTACCCACTCAAGTTTTAGCGGTAACGGTACAGGTGGGACGCACCGGAGCACTCACTCCAGTAGCAGAACTAGCTCCGGTTCTGTTAGCGGGAACAACGGTGAGTAGAGCAACGCTCCATAATAGTGATCGCCTCATGGAATTAGATTTACATTTGGGAGATACAGTAATCGTTCGTAAAGCAGGGGAAATTATTCCTGAAGTAGTGCGAGTGTTACCAGAATTACGTCCTTCAGACAGTACTAAATTCCAGATGCCTAGCCATTGCCCTGAATGCACCCACCCTGTTTATAAACCAGAAACAGAAGCTGTGACCCGCTGCATTAATCCTGAATGTCCTGCTATTGTGCGCGGTACATTAGAACATTGGGTGAGTCGAGATGCCCTAGATATTAATGGCATTGGTGAGAAGTTAATCACTCAGTTTGTGGCACAGGGATTGGTACACACCGTAGCAGATTTATATAAATTGAATCGTGAGCAGTTACAGAATTTGGAGCGCATGGGAGAAAAATCCGCCCAAAAAATCCTTGATGGTATTGCTAAGTCTAAATCTCAGCCTTGGCACCGAGTACTTTATGGTTTGGGAATCCGTCATGTGGGAAGCGTCAACGCTCAAGTTTTAGCTCGCCATTTCACTCAGATTACCGATCTAAAAACGGCTCCCGTTGAGGCAATTGCTAGCATTCACGGCATTGGTGCAGAAATTGCTCAAGCAGTGGTTAGTTGGTTTCAAGAACCTCGCAATCAGGTATTAATTGGAGAGCTAAGTTCTCATGGATTGAATTTAGCTGCTTCTTCTACGGAAGGTCAGCCAACAACAAAGATTAACCCTAACATTGCGGGCAAGACCTTCGTCATTACCGGAACACTACCAACCTTAAAACGTGATGCGGTTAAACAGATGATTCAAGCCGCAGGGGGAAAGGTAACGGAATCCGTGAGTAAGAAGACTAATTTTGTTGTTGTGGGTGCAGAAGCGGGCAGTAAATTAGATAAGGCTTTAGATTTGGAAATTCCTTGCTTATCGGAAGCGGAGTTTTTGGCGATATATGGAGCGTAACCAAAACTAAAAAATCAATTTAAGATTGAAAAATGCGTCAACTGTCCTCGTCAATTATCAAATCAGTTCTATAACCTAAGTCAGTTTCTTTCTGGTGCACTTATGGCTCATAATGACAATATCAAAACTGAAAAACTTAAGACCTGTAATCCATTCATCCCCTATTTATCATGGCTCGTGATCTGCGCACCTTCATTGACTTACTCGAAAAACGCCAGCAACTGCGTCGTATTAAAGCCTTGGTTGATCCCAAGCTAGAAATGGCAGAAATCAGTAATCGCTTATTGCGAGCCGGAGGACCAGCCCTGTTATTTGAGAATGTTAAAGGCTATGATGTTCCCGTAGCTTTAAATCTCTTAGGAACTGTGGAGCGGGTGTGTTGGGCAATGGGTATGGAATCCCAAGCGGAATTAGAAGTTTTGGGGGCAAAATTAGCCAAATTACAAAGCCCTAAACCACCGAAGAAGCTTTCCCAGGCAATGGAATTTGGTAAGATTCTGTTTGATGTGGTGAAATCTCGTCCGCAAAAGATTTTATTTAATGCACCCTGTCAGGAAGTGGTGCTTAATGGTGCGGATGTGGATCTAGAAAAGATTCCTATGATTCAACCCTATCCTAAAGATGGTGGGGAAGTGGTCACGTTTGGATTGGTCATTACTAAAGATCCCGAAAATGGCATTCCTAATGTGGGGGTGTATCGGTTGCAAAGGCAGTCCCGTAATACGATGACGGTGCAGTGGCTTTCGATTCGTGGGGGAGCGCGACATTTACGGAAAGCAACGGAAATGGGAAAACCTTTAGAAGTTGCGATTGCCATTGGTGTTGATCCGATTTTAGTCATGGCGGCAGCAACTCCCATTCCTGTGGATTTATCGGAATGGATTTTTGCAGGACTTTATGGCGGCGAAGGGGTACAGCTTACTAAATGTAAAACCCTTGATTTAGAAGTGCCTGCCCAAGCGGAATATATTTTGGAAGGAACGATCACCCCTAGCGAAGTCGCTACCGATGGACCTTTTGGCGACCACATGGGTTACTATGGCGGCATTAACGAAGCGGCTCCTTTATTGCGGTTCCATTGTATGACCCATCGCCGTAATCCGATTTATTTAACGACATTTAGCGGACTGCCTCCCAAAGAAGAAGCGATGATGGCAATTGCACTGAATCGGATTTATACGCCGATTTTGCGGCAACAGGTTTCAGAAATTACAGATTTCTTTTTGCCAATGGAAGCCCTCAGTTATAAAGCGGCAATTATTTCCATTAAGAAAGCCTATCCAGGACAGGCTCGCCGTGCTGCTTTGGCTTTCTGGACTGCTTTACCCCAATTTACCTATACCAAGTTTGTCATCGTGGTGGATCATGATTTGAATATCCGTGATCCCCGTCAGGTGGTGTGGGCAGTTAGTTCCAAAGTTGATCCCGCAAGAGATGTCTTTATTTTGCCTGATACACCTTTTGATAGCTTGGATTTTGCCTGTGAAAAGGAAGGTTTAGGCAGTCGGATGGGAATTGATGCGACGACGAAAATTTATCCTGAAACCAACCGCGAATGGGGCGATCCTTTGGAAAGTGATCCCGAAATTGCCGCGCTGTGTGACCGTCGCTGGGAGGAATATGGTTTGGCTGATATTCAATTTGGGAATGTTGATCCTAATCTATTTGGTTATGAAATTCCCCATAGTAGTTAGGGGAAATCTCATTAAGAAACTCCATAAAAAAGAGTCTTTCTGATCCTGTGATTAGTGATTAGAAAGACTCGATTAGTGATTAGTAGAACTGTGATTTGACTATTTGACTAGTAGCAAACAGCAACTATAGATTATTCAGAACGAGTTTGAGGGAATTGTCCCGCTTCTACGGTGAAACTTAGATCCTGTTTGCCGCGCTTCAGGTCAACCTTTACTTTATCCCCAGAGGATTTTCCTTCTACTAGTTGAGTTACGCTGTCAGCAGTTTCAACGGTTTTGCCATCGACTCGCAGTAATACATCCCCTTGCTTGAGTCCAGCGGCAGCAGCGGGGGAGTTTGCCACGACGCGGGTAATCAATACGCCTTTACTGACAGTCACTTCAAAGGGCATATCAGGATCTTGGCTGATCCGTTGCTTGAGGCGCTCATCTAAAGTCACCATCTGAATCCCTAGGTAGGCACGGTTCACTCTGCCGTTCTTGATTAGCTGATCGGCAATCCGTTGGGCAGTTTCAATGGGAATAGAAAATCCTAAACCCTGTGCCCCTTGGATAATTGCCGTGTTTACACCGATTACATCACCATTCTGATTCAGCAATGGTCCGCCGGAGTTGCCTGGGTTAATCGCAGCATCGGTTTGAATGAAGCTCACGCGCTTGTCAGATACACCAATGGCGCTGCTATTGCGTCCCAACGCGCTGATAATACCAGAAGTTACTGTATTGTCTAAACCTAAGGGATTACCGATAGCAATTGCCCAGTCTCCTGGTTGTAGGTTTTGGGAACTGCCGATGGTCACTACAGGCAAATTATCGCCCTTAATTTTCACCACAGCGATGTCCGTCAGTTGGTCTGCCCCTAAGACCTTCCCTTCTAAGCTGCGACCATCTTTTAAGACGACGGTTACTTTATCGGCACCACTGACCACATGGGCATTAGTAATGACATCGCCGTCTTTGTTGATGATAAACCCTGAGCCAGTACCTCTTTCGGTGCGTTCTCGAGGCTGCCGTCGGGGTTGGTCACCAAAAAACTGCCGAAAAATCGGGTCATCAGCAAAAATATCTGGTACATCGCCGCCGCTAGTGACTGTACGAGAGGCATTGATCCGTACCACAGCGGGTCCAGTACGGTTTACTGCATCAACGATGAAATTACGCGGCGCAGGAATCGCCTTATTTTTATTAGGATCACCACTCTCTTGATTTTGGGCAATGGCAATGGTCGCCATTTGCGAAATTTGCGGTGTGGCATTGGGTAAATTAGCCGTCCGTAACCCCGAAGTCACCGCCCAAGCACCCATAAAAGTGCCTGCCAACAGTACTGCAATGTATACCAGAAACTGTTTAGTACGAATCTTGCCGTTTTTCCAGTCCTTCATAGCCATATTGTCAGAAGCGTCAATCTTGATTGTACAAATATTATCTGTAAATTAGTGACGGAGCATAACGGAATTAGTTCGGCAATCCCCCCGCTGGGTAGTTGGTACGGCTGAAATTTTCTTTGAACTTTTTACTGTTGTGATCCGCCAGGGGCTGCGCACTAATCTTGAGCATAAATTATCAGTAAATCACTGATGCAGTTTTTGATAAGTCTTTTTGAGAACTTCTGTAATTATTTTTCCTTTTGTTTAGTTCATTTGTTTAGTCTATTTGGTGTGCTTGGTGATTATGTTACTATCGGGATGAATTATGAATCAAACTTTGAGGACAAGCTGATGACGCAGGCTTACCTAAAGACAGAAGATATTTATCAACCAGGAACCGCTAATGATTCTCCCAACTCCCTAACTGTGTTGTATGAATCTGACTTTAATCTATGGATTGAGGCAACAGCGCAACTATTGCGTGAGGGTAGATTAACAGAGTTGGATGTGGCGAATTTAATTGCAGAAGTGGAGTCGATGAGCAATAGTGATAAACGTGCTTTGAGCAGTGATTTGGTGGTGGTTTTACTGCATTTGCTGAAATGGCAATATCAACCGAACAAACGTACTAGAAGTTGGGAAAAGACTATTGCTGAGCATCGGCGGCGGATTGATGAATGCTTTGAAAGTAGTCCCAGTTTAAGGAATTATTTTCAGCAAATTTTTGATAAATGCTATCAAAATGCCAGAAAACAAGCCAAAATCGAAACAGGATTATCTTTAAAGTGTTTTCCTGGGGTTTGTCCTTTTACTGTGGAGCAAGTACTGAATGAAGATTTTTTGCCTGAGTAGGAAATCGCTTTCATTTGGGCGGCGTTGAGGACTGTCTCATCAATATTCTAGATTTATTTTATCAGGCAATGGAAGAGATAGCGATGGCAAAACCGAAAGTTATATAATAGTAAGGCAATTTAGTCACAAAAATTATGCGCTTGCCAATTCACATTTTTTCAGTTGCAGAATATTTGGAAGCAGAGTGTAAGAGTGAAGTTCGCCATGAGTATTTAGGCGGTCAGGTATTTGCGATGGCTGGGGGGAGTAAGGCTCACAATATCATTACTCTAAATATTGCAAGTCGGTTACGTTCTCAATTGCGGGGTGGGGCTTGCGATGTTTTCATGTCGGATATGAAGGTCAAGTTAAAGGCTGCTAATCAAAATAAGACGATATTCTATTATCCCGATGTGCTGATTACTTGCAGTCCTGAAGATCGGGATGAGTATTTTGTGAATTACCCTTGTGTGATTGTTGAGGTGTTGTCACCTAGTACGGAGGTAAGTGATCGCCGTGAGAAGTTGGTTAATTATCAAACGATTGGGAGTTTACAGGAATATGTTTTGGTTTCCCAAAATGAAGTAAAAGTAGAAGTTTATCGGCAAGATTTGCAAGGGGGTTGGACAATGGAAGTTTTGGGAAGTGAGGATACAGTAGTCTTAAATTCGATAAATCTATCGCTAACGATGGCAGATATTTACGAGGGTATCTTCTAGATCGCCGATTTCCACATCTACAGTGTGATTGCCCGACATCACTTGTGAAATCATCATGTCGCTAAGATTTGCTCACGTTAGGCTATAACTAGATTATCAAAGCCAAACTTCTCAAAATCCCTCAAAATCTCTCCCTACCATGAGTCACTGCCTTTGTCTCGCTTGTAATACCCCCAATGCCATCACAGATAAGTTTTGCACGGGATGCGGTGCTAGATTACTGATTCAAGACCGTTATCGTGCTTTGCAGGTGATTGGTCAGGGGGGATTTGGGAAGACTTTCTTGGCGCAGGATGAGGGTAAGCCATCGAAACCACGCTGTGTGATTAAGCAGTTTACCTATGATGATCCTGCAACATTAGCAGAGGCGACGCGGCTGTTTGAACAGGAGGCGGTGCGGCTAGAGCAGTTGGGTAAACATCCGCAAATCCCTGAACTGTTGGCGCACTGTGAACAGCAGGGGCGGCAATATTTGGTGCAGGAGTTTATCGATGGTGAGAATTTACTCCATGAATTGCGGCAGTCTGCATTTACTGAAGCGCAAATCATGGCGGTGTTGGGGGATCTACTACCTGTATTGCAGTTTATTCACGGTGGGCAAGTGATTCACCGCGATATTAAGCCCGAAAATATCATCAGAAGGCGCTCTGATGGCAAGCTGGTTTTAGTGGACTTTGGTGCAGCGAAGTTGGCAACGCAAACGATTTTGCAAAAAACTGGCACGATCATTGGTAGTCCAGAATATGCGGCTCCGGAACAAACGCGGGGTAAGGCGACTTTTGCCAGTGATGTTTATGGTTTGGGGGTGACTTGCATTCATTTATTGACTGGTTGCGAACCTAATTTGTTATTCAGTGATTATGAAGATCAATGGGTCTGGCGGCAATTTTTGAATGGGAAAGTGGTGAGCGCTAATCTAGGTCAGGTTTTGGATCGAATGTTAGCGAAAGCTTTAAATCGTAGATACCCCAGTGCTACTGATGCTTTAACTGATCTCAATTCTGCGCCTGTACCGCCACCAAAACCTGCACCTCAGCCAGCGGTGTCTAGTTCTGTTTCTGTTAAAGTGCCGCAGCAGTCTACCCAACCACCAATATCTCCTAGTCCTGTACCTCAAACTAGTTGGTTCGGCAAGTTATTTAATTCAGGGACCACTACTGCGCTAACCCTTGACTGTGGCAATGGCATCAAACTAGAACTAGTCAAGATTCCCGCTGGTAGTTTTATGATGGGTAGTAATGACGGTGATGATGATGAAAAGCCGATACATCGTGTCAATGTGCCAGAGTTCCTGATGGGAAAATATCAAGTTACCAAAGCGCAATATGAAGCAGTGATGGGTAAAAATCCTTCGCATTTCAAAGGGAAGCAAAACCCCGTAGAACAGCTAAGTTGGGAGGATGCCCAAGAGTTCTGTAAGAAACTATCGCAAAAGACAGGACGTAAAGTAAAGCTACCCAGCGAAGCCCAATGGGAATATGCCTGTCGTGCGGGAAATACTGGTAAATATTGTTTTGGCGATAATGTTGATCAATTAGGGAAGTATGCATGGTATGACGGCAATAGCAATTCTAAGACTCATCCTGTAGGCGAAAAACTAGCCAATGCCTGGGGCTTGCATGATATGCATGGTAATGTATGGGAATGGTGCGAAGATGTCTGGCATGATAGTTATAATGGTGCGCCGAGTGATGGAAGTGCATGGATAAGTGGTGGTGACCAGTCTAGACGCGCCCTGCGTGGTGGCTCGTGGATCGACCTCGGTATTGATTGTCGCTCGGCGGATCGCGACAGGGATCTTGCAGTCGATAGGTACGGCTTCATCGGTTTCCGAGTTGTAGTTTGAGTTTGCTTTCTAGTGTGAGGACTTGATTTACCCTTTGCTCTTTTCTCCTCTTTCTCTTTACCCTTCCGTTTCTTAAACTTCTTTCGCTGTCAGGTGATCAAAATTTTTTTGAGATTTTCCATTACACCGTAGAGGCAAAGCATTAGAAGTGTTGACAGATAGAAAATGGGAGTAAAAAAGGGGACAGAACATGTTATTTTGCCCCCATCAAATAAAAAAATAATTAAGTTTATGTTACTTTCATTTTCTAACATCGTTAAGTCAATATTGAAAGAGCTACCAGCAAATGACTACCCAGTATTAAATAGCTGTCTATTCTTTGAAACCTGGCTAAACTTTGTTTTAGATAGCAGTTTAACCAGCATGAGAGATTTATTTTATCGACTAAATCACACTGGTATTAAGGTTG
>JBIKNH010000002.1:0-52520 GCA_044358815.1 Pseudanabaenaceae cyanobacterium
CTGCTCTGAAAAAGAGAAGAGCTTATGCTCATCAACATACATCTTTGGATTCTCTCATTGCACAATATGCTAATCTCATCCTCTAGTTCTTATTTGATTCTACTATAGAGGTGAAATCTGGCTAGTTCAACTCAATCCTTCAGTTGGCAGTGAAATCGACCGCGATCGCCCCTTTCAAGCCTTGATACAATAGGATTAATAAATTTATTTAACTCAGTCAGAAACAATGGAAACCTACAAGACCTATATCACCATAGAAAATCCAGATCGCGTTGTCCTCTCAAACTTACCATTTCAAGTAGGACAGCGCGTAGAAATCATCATCTTACCCGAATATGACCGATTTGCAATTAGCCAAAAGCTCAAAGCCTTATTTAAAAAGACTCAAGCCCTACCCGAAATCAGCACAATTACAGACGCAGATATCGAAGCAGAAATTAATGCATATAGAAATGGACAATGAAAGTAGTTATTGACACAAATATCTTAATATCTGCGGCAATGCGTGACGGCATACCTGAGACAGTCATTCAATTTATAGTTGATCGCCCTGAATTTGAATGGATTGTCTCTCAAGAAATCATGACTGAATACATAGAAGTCTTACAACGGCGAAAACTCAAATTAACCGAAGAAGTGCAGCAAGAATGGATTGATTTACTCCAAACCGTTACAAGGCTAATTGAAGTCAAGATCGAAGTTGACTTTCCCAGAGATCGCAAAGATGCCAAATTTCTTGCTGGTGCGATCGCTGCCAATGCGGACTTTTTGATAACAGGCGATCGGGACTTCGAGGATGTTCAAGTGTTAGGGAATACGACCATTCTAGCTGCCAAAAATTTCAAACAATTATTTTGCGATTAACAATCAAGCGATCTCCAAATGGCAAGACCGACTCAGACTTTGCCAACATCATCCCCGACGAATCTGCTGCCATAACTGTAGATATTCCGCCATCACCTCTGGACTCAAAGGATAAATCACCTCACTTTTATCCCACACCGCCCCAGGCATCACCTTTAAAGAATCTTGTTTAATCCGCTCCGGCAACTGCGCCACAACCCGACCATTAGTAGGCATAGCATCCCCCAGAGCCGCCAACTGCATCCCCACAGCATCCCCCAAACAAAAATCTACCCACTGACTTGCTGCACTCAGATAGGGCGCATCAGGATTAGAATCTGCCCCCTTAGGCAACACCCATAAATCTGCCCATAGAGCCGTGCCCTCCTGAGGAACCACCGCCTTAACATTGGGGTATTGTCGCAAAACCCGATGGGCATCCCCTGACCAAGTGACCGTCACGAAAGCATCATCACTCAGCATAGTTTGCAAACCGTGGTCAGAACTATAGAACAAGACCTGTTGATGTAACTGCTGTAAATCTTTGATAATCTGTTCTCTTTGTGGCCCCTGAGGCAAAGGAGCGTTATAGGACAAACCCTGTTTTTTTAGTACCAGACCAATCACCTCCCTAGCATCATCGGGCAGTACTAACTTTCCCTTTAGTTCCGGTCGCCATAGATCAGCCCATGCCACAGGATTTTTGACACGGGGATCAGCAAACTTATCTAGTCGATCACTACGGTAAGTAATCACCGTACTACCCCATCGATAGGGCACACCCCAAACCACCCCAGATCCTGACTTGTCAACCATTCCCAGCTTTTGCCAACGGGGATCTAAACTTTGCCATTGCGGAATTTTAGCTAATAATTTAGGTGATAAAGGTTGTAGATAATTTTGTTTAACCGCTGCCCAAAACCACGCATCACCTAAACTCATGACGTGAGCTAATTTTTCCCTTTCATTATTATTAAGATTTTTCTGTAATTCCAACCAGATCTTTTGAGGTGTACTTTCAGTTTTTAGTTCCGCTGAACGATTAGTTTCTTTCTCAAAATTATTCAACAGTTTGCTAGAAATTACCCCTACTAAACCTAAAATTCGCAATCGATTGGGATCGCTAAATAGACTACAACCTGCGGTTCCTAATAGGGCAGATGCACTCAGGCATAAGAATTTGCGCCGTTTAATCATATTGTTAACAATTTTTGATTTTTCTCATCACACTCAAGGATCATTGCAATGATGACAGATTGATGCATTGAGTTACAATCTCTCAGGTAAAATATGTTAATACTGACAATCACCCCCTAGCAGACGCAATGCCTACTCTCGGTGTAAATATTGATCACATCGCTACCCTTCGCCAAGCCCGTCGTTCCACTGAACCTGATCCAGTAATGGCAGCAGTCATTATCGAACTAGCAGGAGCCGATGGGATTACGGTCCACCTTCGGGAAGACCGTCGCCATATCCAAGATAGGGACGTGCGTCTGTTGAGGCAAACAGTACGGACCCGACTAAATCTAGAAATGGCTGCTACCCCAGAAATGGTAGCTATTGCCTTAGACGTTAGACCGGACTACGTTACTTTAGTGCCTGAAAAGCGGGAAGAGCTAACCACTGAGGGCGGCTTAGACATCCTCAAGCGGGGCGTTAGACTTTCCAAGATTGTGGCTGAATTGCAAGGGGCAAACATCCCCGCCAGTTTGTTTATTGATCCAGAAGATGAGCAGATTCGTGCTGCGGCTTCAACGGGGGCACAGTTTATCGAGTTGCACACAGGGAACTATGGCAGTACCCAGACCGAAGCCGACCAAAACCATGAGCTAGGAATCCTCAAGCGTTGCGCTGAGTTGGCTCTAAGCCTAGGTTTACGGCTCAATGCAGGACATGGTTTAAATTACCGCAATGCTCGTCCCATTGTCGAAATCCCTGGCATGGAAGAGTTAAACATTGGTCACAGCATTGTTAGCCGTGCCGTGTTGGTGGGCTTGGATCAAGCAGTTAGAGATATGAAGGCAATCACGACGCTTTAAGCACCCCAGTGAGATGACCTTAGGGCAATAGAGATAATTCGACATCAAACAGTTACTCATCTAAGTTTTTAACTAATGTGAGTGAGAAGTCCCCCACTCTATCCGTTTACAGGATGAGTGGCGGGATGCTTTGACAAGCTCAGCAACAGAAAACGAATCAGAAAACAAACTAAAGGGACGTGTTGCAAGAAAAAGTATGGGGCTTAGGAACTAGGACTCCTGCCTGGGTCGGGACGGATCGATCTTCCCCTCAAGTCCAACTCTTTAATCTGATCAATCAGACTTGTCCATCAGACCTTTTACAATTGCCACTAACTTACGGGCGGCTCCAGTTTCGCCACAGACCTCCCGCAAGTCTTGTTTAATTTGCCTCAAACGCGCCGGATCAGCCAATAAATCCATAACTACCGCCGCAATATCCGCCGGAACCACCACCTGAACCATTTCCGGCACAATCTCCCGCTTTGCCCAAATATTCGGCCAAGCCAAGAGCCGTCCCTCCCGCTGCACTGCCCGAGCAGCTAAGTAATTCACCAGTCGAACCAATAAATTACCCACCACTGGCAACCGAATCATTAACCCAACCAAGCCATCCCATGCCTGCATCGCATCGGCAATATTAGTGGGCATTACCATCACCATGGGCACATGAAGCGCCGCCAATTCAGCGGTATTAGCCCCAGCAGTGGTGACACATACGGCACTTTGACGATATACATCATGGGCAGGAAATTCCTGAAATAGCTCCACCATCGTGCCTTGGGGGGTCCGCAACACAGGACGTTGATTTGGCAATTCGATCAGGGTTGCCGTAGTCCCGCCGACCTTTACCATAGCTTCCCCAGGACGAGCGAAATCCAACAATTGAGTTAGAGAAACCGTTGGCGCTAAGGCAAACCGAAATTTAGCATTGGGCAGACGGTGGGCTAACTCATCGGCTACCCCCAAAAACAAAGGCACACCAAGCCTGAGTTTCATTCCCTTAGAACCTGGTAACAGCGTAATAGTCGGCTCTGGTACTAGATCCGGCTCGGACATGACAGGTGCATCAGTGCGGGGTGTATCCACCATCAAATCCCCAATTACAGAGACTTTTGGGGCAAACTGCGACGGAATCCGATCCGCCACCGTTTGATTACGCACCGCAAACCGATCCGCCCAACGCCACCAACGGGCTTCCCATTCGGCATAAATTACCGTGCTGTAACCTAGCCGTTTCCCAATCACGAGGGGATAAAACTGATCACCCCCCAGAAATAACACCACTCCCTTGGGATACCAATCCCATTGCCCTGAGGAATGATTAGTCTGCCCCGCTTCATTGACGGTAATTCCTTGGGTTGTCTTACCCCAGAGCAAAAAATCCATAAAGTTTTGGGCGGGCAAAACCCTTGATACCAAGGGAAACCGCGCCGCAATTTCTGCCTCTTGACCCGACGCATTACTACAAGGGGACAAAACAACCGACACCCGCAAGGGGATCGCCCAATCTGTCATCTCCTCTGCCAGAGCGCACAAAGTCGGATAAACCCAAGTGGCTAACTCCCCTGGACCGTTGGATAAAATAATCAAATCTCGGTTAGATTGATTCTGATTTAGAGCATTTCCCGTCATAGTCGTCATTTCGTCCCCAGAACTGTCAACATAGCGTCCATAATCACGGTAAAGTAAAAGCAACTCATTTGTGTGAAGCATACCCAGCAAGCATGTGGATTTAGTAACGTTTTTTGACTCAAGTAAACCAGTAATTGGCGTAATTCATCTTTTGCCCTTACCCACCTCGCCACGGTGGGGCAACAGCTTAAAAGAGGTAATTGATCGCGCCGAACAAGAAGCCACAGCCCTTGCCGCCGGAGGGGTTCAGGGTATTTTGATCGAAAATTTTTTTGATGCCCCTTTTACTAAAGGCACCGTTGATCCAGCAGTGATCAGTGCCATGAGCCTAGTGGTGCAGCGAGTGATGCAAATGGTTGATATTCCTGTGGGTATCAATGTGTTGCGTAATGACGGTCGCAGTGCCTTAGCCATTGCCAGTTGTGTCGGCGCAAAATTTATTCGGGTCAATGTACTGACTGGCGTAATGGCAACGGACCAAGGGGTAATTGAAGGTGATGCCTATGGCTTGCTCCGTTACCGTCGAGAATTAGGCTCTGACGTAAAAATCTTTGCCGATGTTTTGGTAAAGCACGCCCAACCCGTTTCTATCTCGAAACTGTCAGTGGCAGTGCAAGATACACTCCAAAGGGGCTTGGCTGATGCGGTAATTTTATCCGGTTGGTCTACGGGTAGCCCCCCTGCCATTGATGATCTCCATGAAGCTCATTTTGCCTGTGGCGGTAGTCCTTTATTTGTTGGCTCTGGAGCCACTTGGGAAAATATCCCCCAACTGCTGCCCTATGCTGATGGGGTGATCGTCTCTAGTTCCCTAAAACGTAATGGTCAAATCCAACAGCCTATCGATCCGATTCGGGTCAGTCGGTTCATGGATGCAGTGCGTCGCCACCAAAATGCGGTCCGGTCTGGTTTAAGCCTTGATGCACCACACCCTAATAAAGGCATGACTAATCCTACAAATTCTTCTC
The DNA here is from genome assembly GCA_044358815.1 of Pseudanabaenaceae cyanobacterium. Classification (GTDB taxonomy): domain Bacteria; phylum Cyanobacteriota; class Cyanobacteriia; order Pseudanabaenales; family Pseudanabaenaceae; genus JBAXSK01. The sequence continues at coordinate 5,468 of JBIKNH010000002.1, forward strand.
TACCAGTGGCTTAAGGCGCAATCTTCTAGAAAATTTTCTAAACACCAAATCAGAACTCAAAAATTAAACCTTAATTTTGCAAACTACTCTGGATCTTCTATGGGTTTACCACCTATGGGTTCAGGGTAGTTTTGTTTTGATTGCTTTCACCTAATTGATTCGACCTAATTGAGTTTAGTTAAGACTTGATAGCACTGTATCGTTTGCAGTGGTGTTAAGGTGGATTTGCAGATACTGTTACGGAGTATAGATTAGAAGTATGGCTAAACGCTCAGAAACTTGGTTGCAAACTTGGTCCCGTCCTTTAACTGCTGGACTAGCTGCCATTGGTTTCAGTTTGACCACTTATTTAACGGTGACTCATTTCTTGGGGCAAAAGGCAGCACTGTGTAATACGGAAGGTGCTGGTTGTGATCTGGTGCTTAACAGTGAGTATGCCAAGATCTTTGGGATTCCCCTCACTGTATTTGGTGCCGCCGCCTATTTAGGTTTAGGTTCCTTGGCGTTAGTATCATTTTTATGGAAGAAACCTGATCCTAAACAACAGCAAGCTTGGCAAGAGTTAACCGGCTTTTTATTATTTTTAGGTTCCACGGCTACTTTTGTTTTTAGCGGCTATCTGATGTATCTATTAGCTTCCGGTAGCATCGGTGGCAAGCCACAGTTTTGTTTATACTGTGTCAGTTCAGCAGTTACCATGACTAGCATCTGGCTGATTACCCTATTTGGGAATCGTTGGAAGGATGTGGGTAATCTCTTTTTCTCTGGCGCTATTGTGGCTTTGATTGTGATCACTGGTGCAGTGGGAGTTTATGGTGTGCAACAGCGGTTAATTATCCAGAGCAGTAGTTTTGCTGGACGTTTGGCGATTCACCTCAAAGAAACCGATGCCAGAATGTATGGCGCTTATTGGTGTCCCCATTGCCAAGATCAAAAGAAAAAATTTGGTGACGCAGCGAAGTTAATCCCCTACGTCGAATGCGATGCTAAAGGACCTGATCCCAATCCTGAACTCTGCCGCAGTAAAGGCGTAACAGGTTTCCCCACCTGGGAGATTCGTGGCAAGATGTATCCAGGGGATCGCTCATTACCAGAACTCGCAGATCTATCAAACTATCTTGGACCACGGGAATAGTCGCAACTTTGTACAGGTTGACCAATGAAGCAACAATCAGATTGGAGTGATCAGGGATTTATCAGAAAATAGGGTTTAAACCCCCGTCCTTCTAGGACGGCTTTATATTATTGCACTATTTTGTGCCGAAATATATAGCATAAGAAACCTCAAACCATGCTACTCCTCGAAGCAAAACTAAAAGGCAAAACAGAACAGTACAACCTCATTGACGAGGCGATTCGTACTGCTCTGTTTGTGCGTAATAAGGCTTTGAGGCTATGGATCGATGTTAAGGATAGCGATAAATATGACCTTAATAAGCATTGTGCTGTCTTAGCCAAAGAGTTTGAATTTGCCAAAAAGCTCAATTCACAAGCCAGACAAGCCAGTGCAGAGAGGGCATGGTCAGCCATATCTAGATTCTTGGACAACTGCAAAAAGAAAGTGTCGGGCAAGAAAGGGTTTCCAAGATTTAAAAAGCGTGGACATTCGGTTGAATATAAACAATCAGGATGGAAGCTTTCTGAAGATCGGAAATACTTAACTTTGACCGATGGCTTTAAGATTGGCAGACTCAAATTAGTTGGCAGTCGGGAGCTTAACTTCTACCAGATTAAGCAAATAAAACGGGTCAGGCTGGTAAAACGGGCTGATGGTTACTATGCTCAGTTTTGCGTGGATATTGACCGTAGAGAAGAGATAGCACCATCAAAAACCACAATTGGTTTAGATGTTGGACTCAATCATTTCTATACCGATAGTAATGGTCAAGTCGTTGAGAATCCTCGCTATCTTAGAAAGTCAGAGCGTCAACTTAAAAAGTTGCAACGCAAAGTATCTAAGCGTAAGAAGGGTTCAGCTAATCGAAAAAAAGCAATTAAGCGGTTAGCCAGGAAGCATTTGCAAGTAAGTAGGCAGCGTAAAGACTTTGCAGTAAAAACAGCAAGGTGCGTGGTTCGGTCTAACGACCTGATTGCCTATGAAGATTTGCAAGTGGGGAATACGGTCAAGAATCATAAATTAGCTAAGTCGATTAGTGATGCAAGCTGGTCAATGTTTCGGGATTGGGTTGAATATTTTGGTAAGGTCTATGGCAAGGTAACTGTTGCAGTCCCGCCCCAATATACGAGTCAGAATTGCTCAAATTGCGGTGAGCAAGTTGTCAAAACACTGAGTGAGCGTACTCATCACTGTTTGCATTGTGGGACTGTATTAGACCGTGACCATAATGCAGCATTGAATATCTTAGCTAAGGGTCTAAATAGGGTAGGGCATACCCAAATTCACGCCTGTGGAGAGTTCGACCTGATGTCAAGTTGATGTAAGTCTGCTTGGTAAGTTGTCTCGTGGTCGCTGAGCGTTCGACTGAGCTCACGCCGAAGTCTTGTCGAAGCGCTGAATCAGGAATCCCCGTTGCTTTACTCGCGGGGAGTGTCAAAGGAACCAATCTGATTGTTAAGTCCTGAAAAAACAAAACCTGTCAATCATAAATTATCTACATTCATCCCAGATTTTCGTAAATTTATGGTGAACAATTATTGCTATATCATTACCTGCCGATGGTTTAACCGCAAATTGAGCGCAATTAGCCCCTTTGAAAGCATGTATATGGTGGATAAGAAGTTTATAATTGGTCGAGTTTATCTTTTTTAGTGTAAAGTTTAGGTTGTTTAGGTTTGTTTCCTGATTCATTCCCTGGAACAGAGCGAAGATCTCATGTGATAACTTGCGTTCAAGAAACCAGTGGCAATAGTCAGTCCTACATTCCTGAGCTAAACCGTGTCAGGACACAACCAATAGGCTGTAGTGAGTTTTGCAATACTGAATCACTGTCCCCTTGAGAAGTGTTAAGCGAGCCAGACCTCAGGTCAGCAATTTCACTGGACCTAAACAAAGTGTAAACAATCCCTAAACATACCACGACTGACTTTGAGGCATGGGTCAAACCTATCCTTGAAAAAGTTGCCTTAATTGATCTCGATCATAAGTCAACTTGATACTCTATACTTAGGTGAGTCCAGATCAATGGATCGGCTTTCGGTGAGTGCAATCTATCTTGGAGTGCCACATTGAATGTCCAATTGAACTGCCTAAAATTTTTGGTCAAGGACAAGCCCTAAGAGGTTCTCAGACAAATCTTCTCAAGGATAGGGAATTCAGAAACTTCATCCTTGGGCAAAACCGAAACAGTCAGTCTTGGGCATCATCTGCAACCTCTATCCAGTGGGACTGACAACCTAAATCTATTGCCACCAGACAGCAAAGTATAGTTTATATATTTTGGGTGATTCTAAGATATTTATCAGCAATATTTTGGGGTTGGCTAACCGACATGCAAAGGTCTCAGCAGATGTATCACCTAAATTTTCACAGATAACTACCTAAATTTAACTATTGTGCGACAAAAAGAAGGTATGGATTACCAAATCAATGGAGTATCAATTCCATTTAGTTCGGACAACCTATTAGCGGAAAGCTTAGCCGCCGTTGCCGAAGACTATAAAATTTCTCCTGCGGAGCATCAGGCTTTGCTTTTAGTCCTTTCCGGCAGGAGTATCGATGATATTGCCCAAATGTTAAACCTGAAGCCAGTTACAGTGCGCAAGCGCTTGGGCGAGGTCTATCAGAAATTTGGGATTTATGGCGCTGGCCCCGGCAAGCTAGCGAAGTTGCAGCACATGCTATTAACCCTGAGTCAGACTAATACAGGGAGTGGCTATGGCAACAAGTCTAGATATAGTGGCTCCTCTGATCAAGGAGAAGCGTCCCGTGTGCGTCGTGGGCGAGCTGCTGAACGTGGTGGCAGCTATGGCACTAAATCCCCTTCAGGTGCCGGTAATAAAGGTTTCACGGGTAAAGGTGGTGATGCCAATCCACCCCTATGGTCTGCCAAGAAAAATGAAGCTCCTGAACGCCTCCTGGACTTTCGGCAACTCCGGATTAATATTCCAGCGCAAAATCTCGCTGGTGCAACGGATGCCCCGTCAGCGGATAGTGAAACCGATCCCAATGGATTGGGTGTAATCTCCCAAAACACCAAGAAACTCGCTGAAGCTTTGGTCGGACAGTACGACCTGATGGTGATTTGGGGATCATTTGGCAGTGGCAAGTCCTATCAAATGAAGCAGATCGCCGACGTTCTAGCCTACAGTGCCAAAACCCAGTGGCGTAGAGAGTTGCTGTGTTGGCGCTATGTCTGTGAAAGTAAGGCAACGGTTCAAGAGGTTTATCAAGCTTGGCAGGGTTGGTATCAAAATCTGGATCCCAATGGTTTGTTGTCTGAATCTGAATCAGGTGCTAATGCTGAAGATACTTCCACCCAAGCCAGTGCTGCTGACAAAGACGGTACCGATACTGACAGCGGTGCTAGTGGGACGGCAGAAGATGGTGCCACCGACTATACCCACGAGTTAATCAACCAGTGGTGTAGTCTCAGCCAACAGGAACCGCTGTTAATTTGTTTAGACGATTTACCGAATACCCTGGAGTGGCAGAAGTTCTTCCAGCAGTGGGTTACCGTCACAGAAAAAATGCCTCAAGCACCTAAACTGTGCTGCACCTATGCCGCTAAAACCACTTGGCTTGCTAGTTTAGCTGCTAGCTCTGCCCGTCTGTATCTTTGGGAGTGCGAAGGCATTGATCTAGCGATGGCTCAGGTCTGTTTGGCTAAATGGCAACTCAAAGGAGACTTAAGCCATTGGCAAACCTTAGTAGATTTATATCGTGGTTCCCCGCGTCACCTCAGACGTACTGCTGATTTGATTGGTAATTTATTCAACGGTCAGATCAATGAGTTTCTGCTCCTGGATGAAATCTATGTAGATGAGGCAACTCAGCAACAACTCAAGGAACAGATTAGCGCCTGTGAGCCAGTACAACTGAAGTTATTGGCAGCATTGGCAAAGTCTAAGACTCCTCTCACCTTGTCTCAGTTGACTCAGACCCAAACTGTGGGCAAACTCTCTGTGATGGAGCGACTGAATCACTTGGAGTCCCTGCGGTGGCAAAATCTGATTGAAGTTTCTCGGACTAGTGACAGTGACTCCCAAACCCGTTATGGTTTGATTCCTGTGGTTCGTGAGGTCTATCAACAGGTTTTCGCTTCTTAGGTTAATCTTTCAGTTAATTAAGCTAATAGTTAAACTAAAAAGAGCCAATTAAACTAAAAAATAATCAAGGGAAAAACAGACAGGGATTTTCTTCCTTGTCTGTTTTTTATTTGTTTTGTATCTTGACTTTTTATGGTGCAGCTTCTATCGATTAGAGTTCCTGATAGTTTTTGTCAAAAGCTGGCTCTTCATTTACTAGCCTAGATTCGTCTAAGTTAGCTACTATCGAACACACCGCAACGGAAGCACTGACATTAACTGTGGCTTGGAAACAATTTACTACGGGATTAATCGCGATTAACAAAACCATGATCCCATCCAGCGGCAATCCCAAGGGCTTAAATACAATATCAAGGGCTTGCAGAGTTGCTACACCAATCGCCCCAGAAGAAGAAATCGCCCCGAAGATACTCCCTAAAATGATTAGGGCAACGTGACTGAAACTCAACTTCAGATCGTATAGTTCACTGGCAAAAACTGCCACAGTGACGAAATAGGCAATGGTGCCATACCGAAACGCCACCACTCCGATGGGAACTCCAGCATTGACCGACTTAGCATCGAAGTTTAGGGAATCATGCAAGCATTGGATAGCCGAAGGAATCGTACTAGTGGAGTTAGATGTCGCCATGGTTAATAGCGTATATTCTTCGCTAGCTAACCACACCTGTTTAAATGAAGCCTTAGAACGAAACCAAACAATCCCAAAGTTAACCGCATATACAATGACTAGAGTAGCAATACTAACCACAATGAATTTCAACATCACCCCTAGTGTTGAAGTGCCACTGCTAGCGGTTTGATTGGCTAATAGACTAAATAAACCGATGGGCATGAGGGCATTAACCCATTTGACTATTTTATTAAAAGACTGGTAAACCTCTTCTAAACCACTGATTACTTTACTGGTTATATTGCTATCATGAATCAAACCTAAAGCAGTGCCAAATAAGATAGAGAAAAATACTACTTGTAAACTACGACTTTTCGCTAACGCACTGAAAATATTACTGGGAACTGTAGATGATAATAAATTAATAAACGGATTTTCGCCGTCAGGTGGAAGGGGGGCATTAATATTTATTTCGTAATTAATCCCCTTATTATTTATTTCAGCACCGATGGAGGTTAAAGTATTAGCATTTAGGTTGGCTCCTGGTTGAAAGACTAGTGCAATAACTAGGGATAAGACCGCCGTGCTAATCTGAGCACAAACAAAAACACAAATCATTTTCGATACAAACCCACCAGCATTGGGTAACTTGGTGATTTTGCAGGCACTAATAATAATTGCTGTTAGTACAATTGGCAGGACACACAACCGCAGTAAATCTAAATACCCTTTACCAATGGGTTGCAGAGCGCGTGCCACATTAGGCAGAGTTAAACCAAGAGTGACCCCAATTACAGCACTGAGTCCTAAGGCGTAGGGACTTAGAAAAAATTTGCAAAATCGCCTAAAGTATTGATCTAAAAGGGCATTTTTCTGCGGTTGCTGTTTCATTTTGCCAGTAATTTTGTGTCACTCTGATTATCACTGTGAAGCAATCATTTAATAAATCATTCAAATAAGATATTTAAATAAAGCCTTTAAATAAAATATCTAGACCAAGAAAGATTTAAACAAAAGTTATTTAAAAAGTATTTAAATAAGAAAGTATTTAAATAAGAAAATATTTAAACAAAAAATATTCAAGTAAACCAAACAAATTAAATGACTTTAAATTAAACGACTTTAGCCTCTACATCCAGGTCGTTATCATCTTCATCTAATTCGTCATCATCGTCATCTAAGTTTGGATCAGTCCCCTTATGAAATATCACTGGGGAAACTAAAGCACAGGCAGCAACGGAGCCGCTGACGTTGATTGTAGCGCGAAATGGACTAATAATAGGATCAATGGCAATTAGTAATACTAGAATCGCATCTAAAGGCAAGCCCAGCGGACGAAACACCACATCTAAAGTAGCTAGGGTAGCTAATCCAGATGAGCCGGCTGAAGCCAAAGCTGCAAACATTGCACCAGTAACAACTAATAAAACTTGGTCCACTCTAATGGGTAAATTGTAAAGTTGTGAAGCAAAAACCGCCGCAATTACAAAGTAGGCTACATTGCCATATCGAAATGCAATCACGCTAATAGGTAACCCAGCATTAACTAATTGTTCATCAAAATGTAGTCGATCAACCAAACATTGAATTGCTGAAGGTAGACTACTTGATGCATTAGAAGTTGCCATAGTTAGCAATGTGTATTCTTCACTGGCGTTCCACACTTTCTTGAGTGAAGCCCTAGAACGAATCCACAAAATTATGAAGCTAACTAAATACAATCCCACCAACGTAGAAACTGTAACAGCCACAAATTTAAGCATAATCACGATTGTTGCCGCGCCAGTTTTAGCAATTTGTACTGACAGCAAACTAAACAAACCTAGGGGTAATAAAGCATTAACCCACTTCACAATTTTACGAAATGAATCATAAACTTCTTCTAACGCTTGAACCATTCTAGTTTTTGCATTGGAATTACCAATTAGTCCTAGGGCAACGCCAAAAGTGACCGCAAAAACCACCACCTGTAAGCTGTGATTTTCCGCGAGAGATTCAAAGATATTGCTAGGAATTGCCGATGTGAATAACTCTAGTAGAGGATTTTTCTCCACTGCTATGGGCTTATTCAAATTAATTTCTGAGTCAATGCCACTAACGTTAATCTGTGCCCCCAATGAGTCAAGGGTATTCTGATTCAGGTTGCGCCCTGGACCGAAAGTAAATGCAATTAAATAGCCAATTGATCCGGATGCAAATTGCGAGAAAATCAAAATCCCGACTAACTTGATGACAAAGCTTTTAATATTAGGCAGTTGGGTTAAACGGCTAGCACTAATAATTACCGCAGACAGAAGAATCGGTAGAACGCAAAGCTTTAATAAATCTACGTAACCTTTACCAATAAATTCTAGAGATTTAGCAATATCTTTATTAGCAAAACCTAACCATATTCCTAACAAGATACTGCCAAAAATTGGATAGGGTCCATGAGAAAGTTTACGGAGTTTCTTCAGAAAGCGCAGTGAATTTTTAAGATCACCCAATGAGGAAAAGTCAAATTTAGAAGAGTTAGGTTGTGGCATCGTCAGATCATTTACTCCTAGTCATATCAGACTTGATTTAGTATCTAGTTGGATACCTATTTTGTATTCTGTTTAGTCTTTTTGTAGCGCTGCAAAAGATCATTTACTCCTTGGGATTTATATTGAATATCAAGATACAAATCCACATAGTCAGCTAATGGCGTATTTTCAATAGAGGTAGCCATAGCACGGGTATCATTGGTTTCTGCTAAAACCACCGTGCGCAATTTAATTGATAAATCTGGACTAGATAAGACAATTCCTCGCACTTCTAGTTCATCCCGAAACAAAGCAAAAACTGTCCCATTGACCACCGCTTCAACAGCTTTTTCCCAAGTTGGAAACCTTTTAATTGTCGCATTAGGAAAGATATTCTCAGCATACTTGATGTACACTGTGCCATCTAAAACACCGATCGTCTTCTTAAAGTTTTGTCTGTCACGAATCAAAATCGTATCGATACTGCGACCCTCGGATTCTTCTTGGGCTAATAGCAGGCGGTTGATCAGTAAGGCTTGACGAAAGTTCAGATATGGCTTGGAATAATGTACTTTTTGCGCCCGTGGTAGAGACCTTGCCAATTTGGATATGGCAATATCTCCTTCGCCCCTGTATATACCTTCTACTACTTCATCAAAAGTTTTTGCAGAACGAGTGAAATTCACTTTAACGTCCAAGGAATCAGCAATTTCCTTGGCAATATCCACATCAACACCAATTAAATTTCCTTTATCATCTTCACCAAAAAATGGCAGGTTATCGTTACCAAGCATGACGACATTGAGTACTTTTCTATTTTTGATGTCATTAAGAATAGTGATATTTAAGGCTGGCTTGGTGGGCGTTGGGGTTGGTTGAGGCGTAATCACCAATGGTGGTGGATTGTCAGGGACAAATTCCCCTAGTCCATCTTCAGGCTGGGCATAGGCATTTCCTACTACACCTATTACTAAAAACACCACCAAAAGCAGTAGAGAAACAATCTTACCCATTTGCCAACTTTTCATAATTACCTAAAAGCCTAAGTCAAAAGATGAAATCATACAGAGTAGCTGGATAACAAACCCTAAAAGTCAGCGATCACCGCAGTTATAGCCAACAATTTATCTGATATCTTACCCTCACGAGTAGGGAGAAATGGCTTTATTTAAGGTGAATTAAATTCCTAAGGATTTAGTCACATCAAGGAATTGACTGTTGACTGAAGATATTACCTAAAATTTAGAATTGATTTTTTAGAATTTGTTTTTTGGAATTTGCTTTTTAGAATTTATTTCGCGACCCACCAAGCCAAAGCATACTTTTGTTGAGATAGATTAATCGCGGGGCGACGGAAAAAGACACGGAGTTTATACTGTCCTGTTTTGGGCACGGGCACGAAAATGTGTTGCACATTATCGACCCGACTCACTGATGACCATAGACTTTGACTTAGGTCGTTGTCTTCAGCCCGTAATAAGTATAATTCCAATTGATTAATACCTTGATCAGTAAAACTTTCACCTAGATCAAAGCGTTGATTGTTATTTTTATCGTTGAGCTTAACTGCCCGATCCCAGATTAAAGTTGCAGATACAAAACCGTTTTCTGGCACTGGGGAATCAATCAAATAATCTTGAGTATTACCCTCATTAATAGTTTGGGTATTCCAACCGATGGCTGGCACTGCACCAGGAGAAAACTGTCCCGCACTGTATTGCTCTAGGGCACGGCTGGCATTGAGGTGTCCTGCCCCAAAGTGACGACTGAGAGGGGGACGACTGAGACCACTATTTGCTAAATTTCTATCGGTGTAAGCTTCAGTGTCCAACCAAGTGCGATCATAGGGATCGATCAATGTGCGGGTCATGCCAAGGCGTTTACCATCCCCTTGATCCTTAACTTTATCCGTTGAATTGAGTAAAACCGCTTTAATAACTTCATGGCGGCGGGCGACAGAATTCCACGCTCCCGATGCAATTTGGCGGTCTGCATATTGATGTAACAGGGCAATGACACCAGTGACATGGGGGGTGGCAAAGCTTGTACCACTGGCGGTGATAATTTTGCCATCCAATTTAGGCAAACTGACATTACTGCCAGGGGCAATAATCGACAAAGACCGTCTACCATTGATCGGACTTTCCACTGCGGCGGTCCATTTGCCATCCTTATTTAGATCAGTAAAATATTCCCCCTGGTCATATCGTCCGTTACCGTTACGGTCAATGAATGACTCATCAATCAAATTACCCCGATCTAGAATCTCATACACGCCCCTTTCACTCTGCTTAGAAAAACCCACTACCACACCATTAGCTAAGTCAGTCGGAATAGGAATTCCCCCCTTACCTTGGTTTCCCGCCACCACTGGCAACATATCGTACTGGGTGCTCAACCAATCTAAACCAAGGGTTAACAGAGCCTTACCGTCTAGTTGGGCATTGGGGCGGGGATCTTCATTGAGGGGTTCGCCAAAACTAAAGTTAATCGCCCGCACCTGCCCTAGAGGATTACCCTGAGATTGTTTCTGGGCAGTGGCAAGCAAACCTTGGGCAGCTACCAGTGCTTCCGGCTGGGTATCGGTGGGAACTTGGGCATAGGCAGAGGAAATTAGTTGGGCATCAGGGGCAATCCCCCGCTGGATTTTATGCTGACTAATCATCACCGCTGCCACTTGATTGGCGTGATCGTCATTATTACGACTGGGACGCGGCGGTAAATTGCGGAACATCACGCGACTGGGTTTGACATAGAGTCGATCTCGCGACTGTAAGCGGTTGACCATTTTATCAACCCCAAGGCGGAGGGGACGACCGATCTCAACCTGTCCCAGATAGATCCCCTTCCCCGTGAGGTTATAGGGAGCTTTTTGCAGTCGCCGCGTATCAATGCCATTGCTATCAGTGGAAGTGTCTAGACCCATTGCCAATGGTGCCACTAGGGTAATCATTGCCCCTGTGGTAACAGCACCTGCCCCAACCAACCTGAGGCAATGGGCTAAATAGCATTTCAGAGACTGACTTGGGAGGTTTTGCATCTGGGGCGTTGGGGTAGAGGTTGAGTGTATTGACTTATCCATAGTGTTTGAGTTTTACCCCAGTTTGCTTGATCAGTTCCTATTATTTAAGTCTAATTTTGTGATTGCCGCTAAGTGACTAGTGATTAGCCACTGATCAGCTACTGATCAACCAATCAGCAGGAATCAGATTACCAGGACTATAGCGAGGTTTGAGTAGGGCATAGGATGCTAAATCCCAAAATTCTCCCTTAACAAACATATACTGGCGCAAAATTCCTTCAAACTCCATCCCCAACTTAGTTAAAACTTTGGCTGAGCGATGGTGTTCCCAGTGACATTTGCCCTCAATACGATTGAGAAATAGGCTATGAAACCCGCAGGAAATCACCGCTTGAGCCGCTTCTGTCGCTAAACCCTGTCCCCAATAAGCTCTCCCCAGGGAATAACCTAACTCTGCCCGTTGGTGTAAGGGATTGATGTTCACTAAACCACAGACCCCAATTAACTGCTGATTGTTTTTTAAGACGATGCCCCAGTCAATACCTTTGCCACTGGCATAGTTCGGTAAAACCACTTGTTGAATGTATAACTCACTATCTGCCATAGTGTGATGGGTATCCCAACCGGTAAATTTAGTTACCTCTGGATCTTGGGCATAGGCAAAAATTGCCGGAGCATCATCTAAGGTCAATGGACGCAACAAGAGGCGACTCGTATGCAATGTTAACAACGAGTCAGGGATCGGTAAGCTCATGGCTGATTACGAAAACTAGGGGCGAAAAGGGGCGAAATGTTCACTACCCAATCTAAGGGTATCTCAGCCTAATTAAGCTTGATTTACTTAAGCTTGATTTACTTTGGATTAGCTGTCTTAGCTGTCACACAAAGTTAGAGCAAATCACGGCGAATTTCGGCAATGGTAGGATTTTCGTATTCATTGTATCTACGCCAAGTCAAACCAGACTCAATCGCCCGATGTAAAGTAGCCTCTATAACCGCCGTCACATTGCGCCATGTAATATCATCCCGTTGCAGCATCCATTGTAGTTGTTCAAGGGCTTCTTCCTGTTCAGCTTCAAACCGCGCAAAAGGTAACGGTGGACGATCTGGTTTAGGATTTTGCAAAATCGTGGCGATCGCTTCGTTGATAATGGCGACCACTTGCCGCCCATGTTGCTCCTTAGCACGTTGCCGCAGTTCCCGATAACCTCGCTCGGTAGTGGCATACATCGTGGGTAAGCGGTTTAGGGTATATGCCATCACCTCCCCCAGGTCAATGGTTTGAGCTAGATCTGGATGGAGCTTTTGCACTTGATGGTAAGCCAAGGATAAAACTAACTTTTCTAGAACATTGCGAAATGAGTACACCGCAGTATTCATGTAGCTAGCAAAGTCTTTCATGTCTGTGGTGTTTGTGTCATTGCGGAACTGCCGTTGTTGGGTATTGCGCCCCTTCCATGTAATTGATGCACCTTGATAGTCACTGTTCCGTAGTTGCTGTTGTAGAGCCAAACTACTCCGTCGGCTCTCATGCATATAGGTATAGTTGACGGCGCTTTTTAACTTGACCGTCATCAAGGCGTTATCTAGCACCGCTGGTAAATCCCGCCACGTCATATCATCCACACCAAAAAGCTGCTGGAGTTTTACCAAAGCACCCGCTTGGTTTTCCGTCTCTTTTTCCGGCAGTGGGGTTACATCCCTCAATACATCTGGCTTAGCATTAACCAAAGCCCGCCGCACCATCACCTCAATTTGTCCCATAAATTCAGTCTTGGCTCGCCGCCGCTGTTGGGACCAACCCTGCTGAGATGTGGCATACATTGGTGGTAAGCGATTTAGGGCATAGGCAGCAACATCATTGATATTGACTGTGTTTCGCTGGGATTGAGGTGCTTTAGTCAACTGAGACTGCACCTCTTCGATGACTATTTCTTCAATAGCATTTTTGCAACTTTGCATAGAGATTGCCCGTACCTTTTATGCTGGAACAAATTTGATGAATTTGAATTTGGTAATTCAATTTAATTATTAAATTTAATAAAATTATGACAAATAAGCCGATGACATCAAATATTGATAAACCAATTAGCTTTGCACAATAGACGTAACTCCTAAGACGTAACTCCTAATAATTAGTGTTCCTAAATAGAGGAAAATTGTCCGTAAATATTTGCATGTCAATTTAGTGAGATATACCCGAAGTAGGGTAGCTTTCAGCACAGCTAGTTTTTGAGTCAAAATAGCCTTATAACTATTTGTGGGAGAGTCACAGCCATAGAAATTTAGAACCCTCTATATCAATAATCAGAAAATAAATTACTTAGATCAACTAACAACCATTAGGGCATAAAATCCTGCGGCTAATGTTACTGTACTATCAGCATATCGATTTACTTTTATTAATTCAATAGAACACAAAGCAACACAATGGGGGGATAAAGCCGTACAATGCGACACATGATTAAGCATTTCGATTTATAACCCCTGTTATCACCAGAAATAGCAAACTTTAAACTTGGTTTTGCAACAAGTTTTCACCAATAACAGCTATTTTTTAGATTGGTCTTGAGGTTCTTGGGTCACTAGACAATATTTTTGCTCAAAAATCTGATCAGGTCGATCAGGGATTTGCCAACCTCGACTAATCCGATAATTCTTAGGATCCCCACCAATAGTCCCCAATCATATCTTAATGACACTTTGCAAACAGGGTAGGTGATCCTGTATTGGAATCCACCCCTATACAACTAGTATTGCTATGGTTTGAGAAAGGCAAACTTTGTTAAGATAAGCAAGGCAACAAAAATTTACAATTTGCTTGCCCCTCTAATCAATCTCTCAGAATAACTAAACTCAATCCCTAGGGCGTACTTTTGCGATGGCTAACATTAAATTTGTGAATGAAGGCAAAGAAGTGATCGCTATGGACGGTTCTAACCTCCGCCTCAAAGCCTTAGAGCACAACATAGATGTTTACAAGTTTATGGCTAAGCTCACCAACTGCAATGGTTATGGGCAGTGTGCCACCTGTGTGGTAGAAATCGTTGAAGGCAGCGAAAAACTTTCTCCCCGTACTGACTTTGAGAACCGTAAATTGAAAAATAAACCGGAGAATTACCGTTTAGCCTGTCAAACTATGGTTAATGGTGATGTCACCGTCAGAACTAAACCATAACAGTTCATTGAGATTCTCTATACCATTCTGAGATTTTCCTCAAAGAAAAACCTCGAACTACCACAGATTGCGGTGCGGTAAAGCGTACTTCAAATCCCAGTCACGTTACCGCAACCAGTGATAATTTATGATCAGACTCCTTACCCACATTTGCTACCCACGAAAGAGTTTCACCTATGGCGCGTGATTACTACGAGATCCTTGGCGTAGAACGCAATTCCGATCAAGATGAGATCAAGAAAGCGTACCGTCGTTTAGCCCGCAAGTATCACCCTGATGTCAATAAAGAGGCGGGGGCGGACGAAAAATTCAAGGAAATTAACCGCGCCTATGAGGTGCTTTCGGAACCGGAAGCTCGGGCGCGTTACGATCGTTTTGGGGAAGCGGGAGTATCTGGGGCAGCCAGCAGTGGGATGCCTGATATGTCTAACTTCACCGACATCTTTGAAAGCTTTTTTGGGGACTTTGCCAATATTGGGCAGAACCGTCGCCGTAGTGGTCCCAGTCGTGGGGAAGATCTCCGCTATGACCTAAAACTAGAATTTCGTGAAGCAGTATTTGGCGGCGAGAAACAGATCAAAATCTCCCACCTAGAAACCTGTGGCACTTGCAGTGGCTCTGGGGCAAAACCTGGCACCCGTCCCCGCACTTGTACCACCTGTGGCGGCACGGGACAAGTCAGACGCGCCACCCGCACCCCCTTCGGCAGCTTTACTCAAGTTTCTACCTGTCCCACTTGTAACGGCACGGGACAAATGATTGAGGACAAGTGCGACAGTTGCGGCGGGGTGGGCTTGAATCAGGTCACAAAAAAACTCAAAATCACCATTCCTGCTGGAGTAGACAGCGGTACAAGGTTACGGGTTGCTGGTGAAGGGGACGCAGGACAGCGTAACGGTCCTTCAGGGGATTTATACGTATATCTGTTTGTTCAAGCAGATCAAGAGTTTGAGCGCGACGGCATTAATATTTTGTCCGAGGTGAAGATCAGTTATCTGCAAGCCATTTTGGGTGACAAGGTAATGGTAAACACCGTTGACGGTAAAAAGCCTTTAACGATCCCGGCAGGGACACAACCTGATACAGTTTTAACTTTGGAAGGTCTGGGTGTACCCAAGTTAAATAACCCTGCGGTCCGTGGTGATCAACTGATTCGGGTCAAGGTAGATATTCCCACCAAGCTTGCCCATGAAGAAAAAGAAGTATTGGAAAAACTCCTAGAGCGCCTCAAGGGTAATGCTTCTAAGGGCGGTTTAGGGGATATTTTGGGCGGCATTTTTAACCGTTAAGACTTCCGCGACTTGAAGTTAAAGATTAATCCTAATCGTTAACTATTCCCTGATCGCAAAACTGGCTCAACCTCCCGCGCTAATCCATGGAAAATCTGGTAGACATTACTGCGCCCAAAATGCTTTTAGCTTTGGGAATGATTGCTGCGAGTGTGGCTCTGTCGGTCTGGCAAAAGCTGGGGCTAACCCGTAGTTTGTTATGGGCAGCCCTCCGCAGTGTGATGCAATTAGTTTTCGTGGGCTTTTTGTTAGACGCGGTGTTTGCCCTGAAAGAATCTGGGGTTGTGGTGGGAATTGTGGGGCTGATGAGTGTAGTTGCCGCCAAGGAAGCCACCAACCGAATGCAAAAATCTTTCCCCTATGATTTTTGGCTGGTGTGGGGGGCGGTCCTAGTGGGAACCTTGACAACACTGGTTTACGTGACTTTGTTAGTATTGCAACCGAGTAAATGGTATTCCCCTCAGTACGTGATTCCCTTGGCAGGAATGATTTTGGGGCAGTCCATGAATGGCGCGGCGATTGCTGGAGAGCGTTTAACCCAAGCCCTGACCCAGCAGGTGGCAGATATTGAAACCCATTTATGTTTGGGTGCTACCCCTGCCCAGGCGATCGCCGGATTTCGCCGTGCTGCCATCAAAGCCGCGATGATTCCTACGATCAATGTCATGATGGTGGCGGGGGTGGTTACCTTACCCGGCATAATGACTGGACAAATTTTAAGCGGGGTTTCTCCTCTATTGGCGGTGCGCTATCAATTACTAATTTTATTTGCGATTACAGCAGCGGATTTGTTGACCACATGGCTAGTTACTGATTGGATTGGGCGACAATTTTTTAATCAGGTGCAACAACTACAAACCCAAACCATGACCTAAAAGGTAATTCAAAGGTGATCTAAACCATGCTCTATCAGAAACTAGCAGCAATTAGTCAAAAGTCCGTGATCGGCTTAATCTGGGTCTACCGCTGGTTGATTTCCCCTTTACTCGGACCAAATTGCCGCTATCAGCCCACTTGTTCCCAATATGCCATTACAGCCATTGAAAGATTTGGGGTATGGCGTGGCGGCTGGTTGGGTCTCAGGCGGATTTTACGCTGTCACCCTTGGGCAGAAGGTGGTTATGATCCTGTGCCTTGCGGTGTAGGTAGCCATGAACATCATCATCACGCTCTGAATGATCACTCTCCAAATGAAAACGAAAAATAAGCCCCAGGGTTAAATCCCGCTTTTTGGTTGGTGTTAGTTGGCATCAGTTGTAATTACCTTTGCAATTACCTTTTGAGATTACTGCTCAGATTACTATTTAGGTTATCTTCGGAAATCATTCTCGTTTAAGTTATTTTTTAGGTTATTTTTCAAGCCGTTAGGATGGCATGGGTAAAGTTTATTTGGTTGGCGCAGGTCCCGGCGATCCGGGGTTAATGACTCTCAAAGGCAAGGCATTATTAGAAACCTGTGATGTGGTGCTTTATGATGCCTTGGTAAGTGATGAAATTTTAGGGATGATCAACCCTGCCGCTGAGTTAATCCATGCTGGGAAGCGACGGGGCAAACACTCCATGTTGCAGGAAGAAATTACCGAGTTATTAATTGCCAAAGCCCAAACTGTGGATTCGGTGGTGCGCTTGAAAGGTGGTGATCCGTTTATCTTCGGGCGCGGTGGCGAGGAAATGTCAATGATCCGTGATGCTGGTATTGAGGTGGAAGTCGTACCCGGCATCACTTCAGGGATTGCCGCCCCTGCCTATGCGGGTATCCCCTTAACCCATCGCGACTATAGTTCCTCGGTGATATTTGTGACGGGGCACGAGTCCATTGGTAAATATCGTCCTCAAGTCAACTGGTCAGCGATCGCCCACAGTGCAGAAACCATTGTGGTGTATATGGGCTTGCACTACCTGGCAGAAATTAGCCAACAGCTACAGTTAGCGGGTTTACCTGAAGATACCCCAGTCTTATTAGTGCGTCAGGGGACTAGAACAGATCAATCTGAATTGTGGGGCACACTGGGAAATATTGTGGCGCAAATGCAATCGAGCCAGTTTATGCCCCCCGCCATTGCCGTGATTGGCAACGTGGTGCGTTTTCGAGAATGCTACACTGATGGCACTGGTCAAGGAAAAACTAGCCGATTAATTCAGTAACTACATAGTCTAATATCTGAATCAAGAGAATTTTCATAGACTATACTTTACTGATTAGTCATAATCATACCAATAATTTCCGAACCATTCCCATCACTACCTCTTCAGTCTTGTCATGGACAAAATCCCTGTTATGCCTGAGCCTCACGCCCAATCTTCATCTCCTGAAAGATCAAGGCGACTAGAAAGCCAATTACAAGATGTCTTAGAGATTATTTGCGCCACAGAGACCTTTGTTCAGGGCTTAGATTTTTGGACTTTTGGACGTGATCAAAAGACTATTTTCGCCACGGAACGTGCTCTGGGTATCATCAGCGCTACGGCAAAACGTTTACCAGTGAGCTTTATGGATGAACATCCTCAGATCAACTGGCGACGGATTATAGGGTTTGGCGACAGCCTAACTTTTGGCTATCTAGAAGTGGATTTGAATGTGCTGTGGCAACTAATTCAAACCGATCTACCCCAGTTAAAAGAGTTATTGGATCGGATCTTACAAGAAGGCTTCTAGAGAAACTTGGCTAAATTCAGCTAATCATTTAGTAGCTAAATAAACTAAAGTTTAGTTTTCATAAAAATAAATCTATTTGCCATAGATATTTATTAACTGTAAAATATTTCTCAGTAACCGTTACAGGCATCAATTGCAAGTTATGAAAACTTTGATCCAACTGCTGGGCGTGGGGCTGATGCTTTATGGGATTTATTTTCTGGGGCAAAATATTTTCTTCACTACCCGCGTTCCTTACTACTACTGGTACTCCGGTATTGCAGCCACTGGTTCAGCCATCAGTATGCTTTTGGGCATGATGACCGTAGCCTTTGCCGGCAATGAATTAAAAACCGTAGGCTGGTTTTTAGTTGGCTTGGGTGTCGCCTTAATTTTCATTAGTGGGCGAATTATTTTACAACCGACCAGTCTGTGGGAATTTTTCCTTGGATTTGTTTGCATCATCGGCGGTTACAAGATGTTTACCCTAAAGCGCCTCTAGTTTGCCCCTGTAGCTTGGCAAAAAATAGTAATTTGATATATTTAATACAACTGAATCCAAACTAGAAAATCGGATGGGTTCACAAATTCAAGGTTAAGCTAAACCAAAAATAAGCCATCTCATGGCAGCGAAAGTAGTACAGTGATAATGCAATTGAGTTCGTGAAAATCATGGGTCAAACTCAACTCTGGAGACAACAAGCAGCCAAATCCCTCGCCGTGCTAATACCCAAAATTCAAGGTGGTGTTGGCGCACAGGATGGTTTGGTAGATGATCTGATGCGGTCTTTGAATAATTTGCCCGGTCGTCCGGCAGATCGCCAAGCTTATGCTGGTTTGTTCCCCGCAGCAGATGCCGATACTTGGCGCAAACAAGCCGCCACTGCATTACAAGGCTTAATTCAAAAAATTGAAGATATTTCGGGGAGTGCCATAGATGGTCAAGTGGATGACCTCTTACGTGCATTAAATAATTTGCCAGCCCGTCCCGCTGGTCGTCCAGCTTATTCAGGGTTATTTGCTCCGGCGGACTTGCCTACTTGGCGTAAGCAGGCTGCCCAAAGTTTGGGAAACATTATCCCCAAGATGGACCCAAGCCAATTACTCCCTGTGGATGGCAAAATTGACGACCTATTGCGGGCATTAAATAAATTACCTGGTCGTCCAGCGGGGCGTAATCCTTACGAAGGACTGTTCGGCGCAGGGTCTCCGGCGGATTACCGTCGTCAAGCCACCCAAGTCTTGCAAAAGCTAGTGGCAAATTTACAAGACGATATCAATCCTAAAGATGCCCAAGTGGATGCTCTGATCCGCACCCTAAATAATCTACCTCCCCGTCCGGCAGCCCAAGAACCATATTCTGGGTTATTCCCGAAAGCCAGTACTGGATTTATTACCGCCGAACAGTTGAAGCAGATTTGTCCCTATGCCGACTCGGATCGCCTGGCGAAACTAGCGCCCGCCCTGAACGCAACTATGGAACGGTACGCTATTAACACGCCTCTACGGATTGCTCACTTTATCGCTCAAACTGCCCACGAAAGCGACAACTACAACACCAACGAAGAATATGCCAGTGGTGAAGACTACGAAGGCAGAGGCGAGGGTGATTTGGGCAACATCTATCCGGGTGATGGTCCCAGATTCAAAGGACGTGGCTTAATCCAAGTCACAGGGCGCACCAATTATGAAGAATGCGGTAAAGCCCTAGGGGTGGATTTGATTAATAATCCTGAACGGCTCGGAGACTTTGACCTTGCTTGTATGAGCGCTGGTTGGTTCTGGGACAAAATGGAACTCAATGGCGATGCCGACAAAGACGATGTGAAAACCATCACCCGTTTAATCAATGGTGGTTATAACGGATTGGATCACCGTATGGAAAGTCTCGAAAATGCGAAACGAGTTTTGGGTATTCCTCATTAGAGTGCTTCAGAGAAGTTAGCATTTCTCACCCATTGAGATCACCTTTCGAGGTTAGTTTCTAAATGCTCTGTGACAAGGGGGAGTCAAGTATAAGACTTGCTCCCCCCTGTTTATGAGGTGTTTGTGAGATATCTAAGAAGCGAGGTATTTGACAAACACAGAGAAATGTCACCCTAGTAGCTAATACCCTGATAAGCTCGTACTAGCAGTTTATTGTCCAGAAAAGTTGCGTTTAAATCACTGTTGCCATCGTGCCAGTTCATCACCACAGCACAGGTTTTCGCTGATTTATTGGTACTACAATCTTTACTAAACTTTTCATTGATCCCCAAAGGCTTACCCTCACTGCCTAAAATATTTGCTACCTGTTCGTAGGACATCCCTTCTTTTAGACAAACATAATTTTTACGAGTTAGCCCGGGGTTACCACAACGGTAATTAGAAACAGTCATATTATTGTCAATGTGCGCATTGGGTAAGCCTGCCAAATTTACCCCAGGTCCCGAGAGATGTTCAGTCAACCACATTAGCGATAAAACTAACACCACTAAAATCGCCACATCTTCCACCACAGATCGCCACAGATTGCGCTGATACCGTTCCCTAAGCTGTTGTTTTTTATTTTGTGCCCAGTTTTCCCAAGGAAAAGTATCAACCCAATTTAAGCTCTGATTAAACGCCAGAACTGCTTGGTCTTTAGCTGCAACCAATAACCCTTTAGGATCACGAACCGCTAAACGTCCTGTGGTTTGTGCCGCTTGGAGAGTTGCCGGATCTAATAACCAACCCTTGACCGCCCCCACCAAACGTCCCACCGGATTAGACTTGCGGGTAACAGCGCCACCTCTAGACCGTTCTTTTAAGCCCCCTTGATTAGTTTTACGGGCTAAAGCAACCGCCACAGGAATAAACGCAACATCAACCCCATATCTAAACCTTGGCTCCTCCTGTGCAGCCATGAAAAACTCAATTTGAATCCGTCGCGTGCCAATAAACTCAATTCTTTCCAAGTGACTGGTTAAGCGCCTTGTAAACTCATTTAACCGTTGATGCTTTGGTTCATTGTCACTCACATCATCACCGAGCAAATTGAAGGCAACCGTCAGCACCTGCGCCTCAAACGTAAACATCATTTGTTCCGCTGCCACTAGATCAATGTAATCAGAGGCAAAACTGGTTAGCACATGATGTAATTTTTGCTGAGATTGCTTATCTTCCAGATTCAGCGATACAGGTTTCATCTACACACCTCGGTTACCTTAAATTTGACGTATTAGTGACGTATTGATTTGGACTTGTTTTTTGGAAGTTTTTAAAAATTGTTGACGCATCAGCCGATGGATCAAGCACATTAACTACTTACTCAACTCAATGCAAGTGATGATGCAAGTAATTAATCCAAGTTACTGAATGCAAGGCATTTGGTGTGAGTTTCAGTGCAAGCCGAGCAATCAAATCAAACAACTTGGTTCTGTTACCATGCCCCCTGCGTGGCTTAATCGTACCCAAAGTCAAAAAAATTGTTTCATACCGTATTTACACCCACATTTACACTTAGTAGCCCCTAGTAACCCTGGGTATCCTGCTCCACAAATTCTGATCTAGGTTGATTTAACGCAGGGAACCATCAGTTAGAACCGCATCAAAATCAATCTAGCCATCGTGCCAAGCTATGGTTAACTTCTGAAATTATGCTAAATATTGCGGAATAATACTCTTGTCATAAAGTTTTGTTAAGAATCTTAAGGGCTAGGCAAGAATTAGCAACCCACAAAAGCGGGCTAAAACACTTATCCAGAAACAATTTGACGTATTTTTAACAAGTTTGACGAATTATTAACAGCGCGTTGAGGGGTGATGAACGTAAATCTATAATGACCACGTAAGGTTTGCTGGCTCAGATATTGCCGTACTTATTGCATACATAAATTCAGCCTTATTGAATCAGCAACCAAAAACCGCCTAGTTCACTTTGTCTTAGAGTGTTTGAGAGGAAAGACTCAATGACCATGACTCCTCAAAAGCCAGAGGGAAAGGTGGAAGTGCTAGTTGATCGTGACGTTGTACCTACCTCTTTTGAGAAGTGGGGCCAACCTGGTCACTTCGACCGTACTTTAAAGAAGGGTCCCCAAACCACAACATGGATTTGGAACCTTCACGCCGATGCCCATGACTTTGATAGTTTCTCTAACGAAGAAGATACCGCCCGCAAGATTTTCTCGGCCCACTTTGGCCACTTGGGGATTGTCTTCATTTGGCTCAGTGGCATGTACTTCCACGGAGCTAAGTTTTCTAACTATGTCTCTTGGTTGAGTGATCCCGTTGGGATTAAGCCAAGTGCACAAACTGTTTGGCCAATCTTTGGTCAAGATATTCTTAACGCCGACGTTGGCGGTGGTTTCCAAGGGATTCAAATCACCTCTGGTCTATTCCACCTGTGGCGTGCTTCTGGTATCACCACCGAGTATCAACTACTCTGTACCGCTATTGGCGGCTTGGTGATGGCAGGTTTGATGTTCTTTGCTGGCTGGTTCCACTACCACAAGGCTGCCCCTAAACTCGAATGGTTCCGCAATGTGGAATCTATGATGAACCACCACTTGGCTGGTTTGCTCGGTTTGGGTTCCTTGTCTTGGGCTGGTCACCAAATCCACGTTTCTATCCCCGTAAATTACTATTTGGATAAAGGCGTGCCTTTGGATCAAATCCCTGCACCCCATGAGTTCATCAGCAACCCATCTTTGATGGCAGAAATCTTCCCTAGCTTTGCTCAAGGCTTGACACCATTCTTCACCTTGAACTGGGGCGCTTACGCAGATTTCTTAACCTTCAAGGGCGGTTTGAATCCTCAAACTGGGTCTCTGTGGTTGACCGACCAAGCACACCATCACCTTGCTATTGCCACCCTGTTCATCATTGCTGGTCACATGTACCGCACGAACTGGGGTATTGGTCACAGCATGAAGGAAATTCTCGAAGGCCATAAAGGTCCCTTCACTGGCGAAGGTCACAAGGGCTTATATGAAATCCTGACCACCTCTTGGCACGCTCAATTGTCTATCAACTTAGCTTTGATGGGTTCCTTGAGCATCATTGTGGCTCAGCACATGTACGCCATGCCTGCTTATCCTTACATTGCCACTGACTACGCCACCCAAGTTTCCCTCTTCACCCACCATATGTGGATTGGCGGTTTCTTGATTTGTGGTGCAGCAGCTCACGGCGCAATTTTTATGGTACGTGACTACGATCCTGCCAAGAATGTAAATAACTTGCTTGATCGGATGCTCCGTCACCGCGACGCTATTATCTCTCACTTAAATTGGGTCTGTATTTTCCTTGGCTTCCACAGCTTTGGTCTGTACATCCACAACGACACCATGCGTGCTTTGGGTCGCCCTCAGGATATGTTCTCTGATACCGCGATTCAACTCAAGCCCATCTTTGCCCAATGGATTCAGGGCATCCATGCCAGTGCCGCTGGTGCAACCGCTCCTTATGCTTCTGCTAGCGTCAGCCCCATCTTTGGTGGTGATGTCTTGACCGTAGGCGGTAAGGTGGCTGTAGCTCCTATGGTATTGGGTACGGCTGACTTCATGGTGCATCATATTCATGCTTTCACAATCCACGTCACCGTGTTGATTCTGTTGAAAGGTGTTTTATATGCCCGCAACTCTCGCTTGATCCCTGATAAGGCTGAGCTTGGTTTCCGCTTCCCTTGCGACGGTCCTGGCCGTGGCGGTACCTGCCAAGTTTCTGGTTGGGATCACGTATTCCTCGGTTTGTTCTGGATGTACAACTGTATTTCCGTTGTAATTTTCCACTTCTCTTGGAAGATGCAGTCTGATATTTTTGGTACAGTCGATGCCAGCGGCACGATAAGCAATCTAGCAGGCGGTAACTTTGCTCAAAGTGCTTTAACCATTAACGGTTGGTTGCGTGACTTCTTGTGGGCCCAAGCCTCTAACGTCATTCAATCCTATGGTTCAGCCTTGTCTGCATATGGTTTGATCTTCTTGGGTGCTCACTTCATTTGGGCATTCAGCTTGATGTTCCTATTCAGTGGTCGTGGCTACTGGCAAGAACTGATTGAGTCTATTGTCTGGGCGCACAACAAGCTCAGAGTAGCTCCTGTTATTCAACCTCGCGCATTGAGCATTACTCAAGGTCGGGCTGTGGGCTTGGCTCACTACCTCCTCGGTGGTATTGCTACTACGTGGGCATTCTTCCTAGCGCGTTATGGCGCTCTTGGCTAATTAGAACGGAGAAATCGTAATCAATATGGCAACGAAATTCCCCAAATTTAGCCAGGCACTCGCACAGGACCCGACAACCCGTCGGATCTGGTATGCGATCGCTACAGCGAACGACTTTGAAAGCCATGATGGCGTGACTGAAGAGAGTCTTTACCAAAAGATTTTCGCCTCTCACTTCGGTCATCTGGCGATCATCTTCCTGTGGACATCTGGCAACCTGTTCCATGTCGCATGGCAGGGTAACTTTGAGCAGTGGGTCAAAGATCCGATTAATACTCGTCCCATTGCCCATGCAATCTGGGATCCGCATTTTGGGCAAGCCGCAGTTGATGCCTACACCCAAGCTGGTGCAAGCAATCCTGTAAACATTGCCTTCTCTGGTATTTATCACTGGTGGTACACCATTGGGATGCGTACTAACGCAGAACTGTACTCCGGTGCGCTGTGGTTGTTGGTTTTCTCTGGCTTACTCTTGTTTGCTGGTTGGTTACACCTACAGCCTAGCTTCCGTCCTAGCCTGTCTTGGTTCAAGAATGCTGAATCTCGTTTAAACCACCACCTTGCTGGTTTGTTCGGCGCTTCTTCCTTGGCATGGACTGGTCACTTGGTGCACGTAGCGATTCCTGAGTCTCGTGGTGTCCATGTGGGTTGGGACAACTTCCTGAGTGTGCCTCCACATCCAGCAGGTTTAGCTCCTTTCTTCACTGGCAACTGGGGCGTATATGCTCAGGATCCTGATACCGCTGGTCATGTATTTGGCACGGCTCAGGGCGCTGGTACCGCAATCTTGACCTTCTTAGGTGGCTTCCATCCCCAGACCGAATCTCTTTGGTTGACGGATATGGCGCATCACCACTTGGCGATTGCTGTATTGTTCATCATTGCTGGTCACATGTACCGCACCAACTTTGGGATCGGTCACAGCATCAAGGAAATCTTGGCTACCCATAATCCTCCTAAGGGCACTCCTTTCGGTGGCTTGTTAGGCGAAGGTCACAAGGGCTTGTATGACACCATCAACAACTCTTTGCACTTCCAATTGGGTCTAGCTCTGGCTTCTTTGGGTGTGGTCACTTCCTTGGTGGCACAACACATGTACTCGATGCCTCCCTATGCCTTCATTGCGAAGGACTATACGACGATGGCAGCGTTGTACACCCATCACCAGTATATTGCTGGGTTCCTGATGGTCGGTGCTTTTGCTCACGGTGCAATCTTCTTCGTTCGTGATTATGATCCCGAAGCTAATAAGAACAACGTTCTGGCTCGGATTTTGGATCATAAAGAAGCTATCATCTCTCACTTAAGCTGGGTTTCCTTGTTCTTGGGCTTCCACACTTTGGGTATTTATGTACACAATGATGTGATGCAAGCTTTTGGTACCCCTGAAAAGCAAATCTTGATCGAACCAGTATTCGCTCAGTTTGCCCAAGCCGCCAATGGTAAGGCTCTGTATGGTTTCGATGTATTGCTGTCTAATGCAGCGAGCATCCCTGCTAATACCGGTGCTGCTTACTTACCTGGTTGGTTGTCTGCGATTAACTCCGACAGCAATTCTTTATTCCTCACTATTGGACCTGGCGACTTCTTGGTACACCACGCCATCGCCTTAGGTCTGCATACCACCACTTTGATTTTGGTCAAGGGTGCGTTGGATGCTCGTGGTTCTAAGCTGATGCCAGACAAGAAAGACTTTGGCTATAGCTTCCCTTGCGATGGTCCTGGTCGTGGCGGTACTTGCGATATCTCTGCTTGGGATTCCTTCTACCTCGCTATGTTCTGGATGTTGAACACCATCGGCTGGGTTACCTTCTACTGGCACTGGAAACACCTCGGTGTATGGCAAGGTAACGTATCTCAGTTCAACGAAACTTCTGTCACCATCATGGGTTGGTTACGTGATTATCTGTGGTTGAACTCTGCCCAGTTGATCAATGGCTATAACCCCTATGGCATGAACAATATCTCGGTCTGGTCTTGGATGTTCTTGTTTGGGCACTTGGTCTGGGCTACCGGTTTCATGTTCTTGATCTCTTGGCGTGGTTACTGGCAAGAGTTGATCGAAACCCTCGTTTGGGCACACCAACGCACGCCTTTGGCTAACTTGATTCAATGGAAAGACAAGCCTGTGGCTCTTTCTATCGTTCAAGCTCGTTTGGTAGGTTTGGCACACTTCACTGTGGGTTATATCTTCACCTATGCGGCGTTCGTCATTGCCTCGACTAGTACGGCTTTTGGTTAACTAAATCTGCTGGTTAATTAAGCTAATTAGATTCGACTAATTAAAAAGATCCCTCATGGTAACGTGGGGGATCTTTTTAGTTTGTGATAACTTTGAGTGTAGATTTCTGGGAGTAAAGGACAAGCGATTCAGAGATGCTATTGATTCATCGGCTCCAAAAATGTCTTTCACAGGATGGGGATCAGGGATCTCACCCTGTAGCTGGGGCTGGGACGGGGAAAAATAACGGGATTAAGGGTAGGGGCAGAAAGTTTGTTGGTGCCTTGGGATCTGATGAACAGCTAGGTATAGGGTTTGGTACGGTAACGCCACGAATTTCTAAGGGCAAACTTTTAGCGGATCAGATGATGGCTCATCGGATTTCACCTGCACTAGTTACAGCCAATCGGTTTAACTATTTTTTGGATGGCATTCAGCGCAGTTGGTTACTTTACTATCAGGGGTTTGTGCCAGTTTATTACGGTTATATAGCAGCGGTGATCCGTGAAAGGGTAGACCGCACTTTGCAAACTTGGCGCTATGCGGTAAATGAAGCGCTTTATTTGCCCAAGCATTTGCTCGATGCTGGGGAGTTATCACGGTTGGAAGCAGCGGAAATTTTGATTGTAGATACTGATCCAGAGCAGCGGATTAATCTCAGTAACTTACAGCCGATGGAGTTACAGGAAATTGCCCGTAATGCTATTGGCAATCGGCGGGAGAAATTAGAGGCTCAATTAGCTGAGTATTGGATCAAGGAAAAGCCTGCTGATGCTGGTTGGTTGGTGGTGGATGGTTCAATTACGATTAGTCCTGTGGTGGCAAGTCAGGAAAAAGTTTTGGGTATCATCAAGAGTCATAACACGCAGTACTTTCCTTTCCCTGAGCAGGATGTGATTCTCAATTTAGCAGCAGGGGAACGAAGCAGTATTTTCCAGCCGCCTTTTCGTAGTGATGAACATCCTAAGGTGTGTAGCTGTTATGTAAGATTGCGGGCTGATAGTTCTAGCGGTCAAATTTTGCCCGGACAGGATTTATATTTTGGTTTGGTACGCTTGGAATTGGCGATGGCAGAGAAACAACAAATTGATCAGGTAAGTAGTTGGTTGCTGACGGAATGCCGCCCATTGTCTAAACCAGATAGCCGTTGGGATCGGATGATTTATCCCATTCGTGATTGTGAACAGTTTCTCCGTAGTAAAGAGCCTAGCCGTAGTGCTTTTGGTTGGTTTAGCTAGAGAACTGAGTTTATTGAGTTGATTTCATTTGCAATAGTCTAACTGAGATGTCAGCAATACCATGTCATCAATGGCGCGACGGAGGTTATTGGCTGTTTGTTTTGGATTATTAGTGAAAAACACTACTACCACCTCTTCATAATTACTGGGTTTGAGGTAGCCCACCAAGGATATAGCTCCAGTCAGAGAGCCGGTTTTACCCTGTAATTTCCTGGACACAACAGTGTTGGTAAATCTACTTTTTAATGTGCCTTTTTCTCCTGCCACGGCTAAAGATTGTCGAAAAATGCCAGAGTCTGACATTTTTACCAGGAACCATCCTGCGGCTTGGGGAGTGATCAAATTTTCAGTGGATAAACCCGAACCATCCACTAGATTCAACTCAGTGATGGGAATCCCATAACGATTGAGCCAATCTAGAACAGTTTGAATCCCTGCGATACGGTAATTCTCAGGAAATTTAGCTTGATTGGCAAATCCCAGATTCCGCAGGATCAATTCGGCATAGAGGTTATCACTTTCTTGGTTAGTGAATTTGATCATTTCTGAGAGGGGCGGTGACCAAACTATAGCTAAAGGAATTGGTCCTGTCGCTGGGGATAAATCTGTCACTAAGCGATTGTTGGTAATATTTTTGAGGGCGCGTTTGAGGGGTTTGTTTTTGATTGGTAAATTGTCGATCAGACTGTTTTCTACCACAATGCCCTGTTTCGTTAATTCTTGTCTTAAATATCTTTCAAACCTTTCTTGGGGCTGAGGTATAGCTAAACCACCCTGATCGAATTCTTCATCAACGGCAATTTGCCCAGTCACTTTAACTGTTTGATTCACCAATTCGATATTAATTTCTGTTTTCGTGCCGGAGGCGGTGGTTTTAGCTTTATTTTCAACCTGCCAGCCTTGGGCTTCAGGGGCTTCACTCCACTGAATTTTGGGAGGTTCGCCTAAATTGCTAGGGAACACATCCCACAATAAAGCGTTGCCATCTAGGGTAAAAGCAGAAACTGGTGCACCATAATATTGTTGACGATCAAAGGCTGACCAACTAACTGGAACTGATTCCCCTTGCAAAATGCTGATAAAAGTAATCCCGCTCTGGATGCGTTTCACACCTTTAGCCTTGAGTTGACGGACTAAATCCGGTATTGCCACGGTGGCTTTTAGGGTGGGATCTCCCTGACCAACGACCCACAGCCCCTGAGTTAAAGTGCCATTCTTAGTTGGTGCGGTGGCGGATGCAAGGCGGGTAGGGATGCGATAGTCTGCCCCCAGGATTTGTAGAGCAATCCCAGTGGTAAATACTTTGAGGCTGGAAGCTGGTATTAAAGGATTTGTTGGGGCAACTGTGGTGATGACACGTCCCTTAGTCGTGCCAATCCACACACCAGTATTGCCTTGGGCTAGATCAGCCTGTTGTAATCGGGTCTCAATTTGAGATGTCAAAGACCGATCACAAATTTGGGCAATGGCAGCAGGATTTGGGATTAATGAACCTGCCACTAATCCTGTAATTAAGCCCTTTCCCCTTGGTAACAAGCGGATGGCAAATCGAGCCAAGTAATCGGCAGTAATTTTTAGCAAGATCACACCTGTGCAACGGTAAAGAACTGCAAATAAACAGTTGTTAACCCTTTCAATGATACAGAGATTTGCTCAGTCAGCAAGGGTGCATTAATTACTTTCGCTGAAGATTTGGCTCCAACTATTTAAAAAGTTGTTATATCAAAGCATTAAGCTAATTAAGTATAAGTATTACCTAGAGGTATTTTGGAGAATTAATTTCAATAAAAGTGATTTAATATCTGATGCCTTAGATCAATTTTCTAAAATAAATTTTGATCAATCTAATAGTTTTGTACACAATAAAATCTGACAATTTAACTGCTAATCAGTTAGATCAGTTTACTTTGATGATGATGTATGAACTAATTATTTATTTTATGTATTACTAGCTCCTGTTACTAGCTCATTTACAGGATTAACAGCTAGATTTGAATACATGTTGAAAGATAATTGAAAGACATATTTACAGCCGTGAAAACCTATAATCGCTGTAAGTATCATGAAGCCAGTCTGGATAATTCTTGAGAATAACTGTCAGGAATTGGCTGTTAGGAATTATGCTGTGTCATATTTAAGCTTTCCTGTCCCACCCTAGATAAAACTTCCCCCTGATCCCAGATTGATACAAACGGGGACGACGCAAGATTGCAAGAGCGCCACTCCGCTTCTACGGAGACATTCAGCATGACACAACTACCGCCACGCCTGCCTTCGGGGTTATAGTGCTTGCAGAAACGACAAGCATTTACATCACTTTGAGGTTTGCTCATATGTTTAATGTTTAACTTGTGCCACAAAATATGCAGATGGCATATTCTGATTATCTCTCACAATATTTTGTAATAAATTCAACTGAAAACCATACTGAGAGAACAATGTAGCGATCCCGAATAAAATATTAACTTAATGAAATCTTCAACTAGTTGGTAAAGCTTGACTCAATGTATCTTTGGGAGATTCAAGGACAATTCGCTAGGAATCTTGCCAATAAACTTAATTTCGTCTTAATGATGATGAGATTAAAAGTTTATTTGTAGGTTGGGGTGTGACTGTCTTGATAGAGAGAATTAATTAGGAAAATATGTTAATCACTGACAAGCCATAGCCTATATTTATTAACCACATTTATTAACTACGGCAAAGTTACACTAAAATTAGCCGGTTTAGCTATCAGCACAAAGTCAGAGAAATAACTGATTCTGTTAATATTTTGGGCAATAAATTACGTGTCATCGTCAATTATTCGGTAATTTCGAGCTGCGGTATGACTAAATCATTACTAAAAACCATGACTAACTATTACTAAAAACATGGGTCAGGATGATTCATCGACCTGTTATAGGATGAGTGTGGCATCACTCAACCATTAAGCATCAGTCATAAAAGTATCAGTCATAAATGACTTATAAATCATTTGACTAATACAAACTGAACTTGGGTTAACTGTTAGCCTTTGCAATTTTCTCGATTGACCAAACCATCAATCGGTAGTCTAGAGATCATTTTTGCGATTCAAATAATCTCTTAAGGTTGTTAAATTTTTAATGCCATAGGCGACGACGAGTTGCACAGTAAATCGACAGACACCCCAAGGGTAACTGACAGGCAAACGATTCTTGAAACCTCTTGCCTGAAACTCCTTGGTTTAGACTGTTTCAGGTTTGATTTGTAATTTTGATTAACTAAATTTGATTATTTGATTAACTAAAACCTGCTATGGCTTATACAATTGTCAGTGATGTTTGTGAAGGAGTAGCCGACTGCGTTCCGGCCTGCCCCGTAGCTTGTATTGCCCCTGGTGAAGGAGCTAACCAAAAAGGAACCCCTTGGTATTGGATTGATTTTAGTGTATGTATAGACTGTGGTGTCTGCTTGACAGTATGCCCAGTTAACGGAGCAATCTTGCCCGAAGAACGACCTGACTTACAGAAAAAGTCCTGACCTCTAGCCATTTTGCATAGTCGTCTTACTTTTAGTGTACCAAGTTACATCAAGGGTAGTTTTGGTGTGATAATGTCTTGGTTAGCATTGCTTAAAGAGCTAGACGACGACTCTGTAGCTGGTCTTGGTTTCATCACTTGCATACGTCGCTACTGTGATATGTGAGTGATAACGGTGATCAGGCATCTCGACAACCAATGGTTGGCTCATCGGCGGGACCCAAAAAGTTAGGTGTCGCTGTTTTTGAATGGGATTGGCTTACCTATCTATGTTTTGCCTTGGATTATGCATGGCAATGCGTCGGGAGTGGGGAATTTACCCACTCTTTTGCGTTTTTAAGCCTGCTTAATTTAGTTCGTTTTGCTGTTTTTTCGGTTTTCCTATGACTCACCCGTTAGTACCCCAAATTTTGCAAATAGCTGAAACAGTGGCCACGCCCCTAGGGTTAGAAGTGGTGGATGTGGTTTTGCATACCAATAAAAGTCCTACGGTGGTACGTGTGGATATCCGTAATCCCGAACAGCATACTGGCTTAGATGACTGTGAACGCATGAGTATTGCGCTAGAAGCAGCACTTGATCAGGCGGATTTAATTTCCCATGCCTATGTGCTAGAAATTTCTAGTCCTGGGACAGATCGGCAGATCAAGCAAGATCGGGAATTTATTTCGTTTCGGGGCTTTCTGGTGACCGCTAATGCTCACACTCCTTTTGGTGGTAAACAGTCTTGGTCAGGTCATTTGGTGGGTCGAGATGAGCAGTATGTTACCCTCAGCCTTAAAGGAAGGATGATTCAAATCCCCCGTGAGGTGATTAGTTCAGTGGAGTTGTCCTAGATCATGGCATTTTGGTGGCTTGGCTTTGATCAGATTAGCCTATCAAATTAGACTAATGCACCGTGGCTAATGGTCATAAGTGGCGGTGGGTGTGGTGTAGATAGCATCCGCAGCCGTAGGTTTTACCCGTTGTACTTAGCTAGCGCAGCTACGAGCAGCATTTTATGGTGGCTACTTATGGTAGCTATTTATGGCGGCTGTTGTCCCATAAATTTCAGTAGAAGCTAATCAGTAGAGGCTAATTTGGGGCTAGTTAAGACCTAACTTTGAGTTGGCTGAATGTTAACTAAAAGCCCACTGGCTAATGACTGGACTGCTGATGATCAAGGGTTGGGTTACCGAGACAGCTAGGTTGGTAATCTAAATTTTTTGACTAAATTTTTGACAATTTATCGGTTTGCTAAGGAGACAAGAAACAATGGCATTGCTGAGTTTACCGAATTTGGGCAGCATGGTTGATGTGATCAGTAAGGAACGAAACTTACCGAGGCACGCGGTGCATAGTGCTTTACGGGAAGCGCTGTTGAAAGGTTATGAAAAGTTTCGTAAAACCTATCGCTCCGATGGCAATAACTTTGAGGATGAGCATTTCAGTAATTTTGATGTAGAACTGGATGTCAAAAATGAAGGTTTTCGGGTTTTAGCCACCAAAACTATTGTGGACCAGGTGAATGACCCTGATCATGAAATTGGTTTGGCAGAGGTACAGGAAGTAGCCCCAGAAGCCCAAGCCGGTGGTACAGTGGTGGTGGATGTTACCCCAGAACAGGGGGACTTCGGACGCATGGCAGCGATTCAAACCAAACAGGTTTTAGCCCAAAAACTACGGGATCAACAGCGGCGGATGATCCAAGAAGAATTCCAAGATATGGAAGGGGTGGTTTTACAGGGTCGGGTGATTCGGTTTGAGAATAGCTCGGTGATTATGGCAGTCAGTAGTGGCTATGGACAGCCAGAAGTAGAGGCAGAGTTACCCCCCAAGGAGCAATTGCCCAACGAACTGCCCTATAAGCCAAATTCCACGCTGAAGGTTTATCTAAAAACCGTCTATCAAAACCCACGAAAGGGACCGCAGTTGATGGTTTCTCGGGCAGATGCGGGCTTGGTGGTGCATTTGTTCGCCAATGAAGTCCCAGAAATTGAGGATGACATTGTGCGGATTGTGGCGGTGGCACGGGAAGCTAGTCCTCGTCCTAACGCGCCCCATGTGGGACCCCGCACTAAAATCGCAGTTGATACGATGGAGCGGGATGTGGACCCCGTCGGTGCTTGTATTGGGGCACGGGGCGCACGGATTCAGGCGGTGGTAGCGGAATTACACGGCGAAAAAATCGATGTAATTCGTTGGTCTCCTGATCCAGCGACTTATATTGCCAATGCCCTGAGTCCAGCAAAAATTCAAGAGGTGCGGCTGATGAATGCCGAAGAGCGCCAAACCCATGTCTTGGTGGCAGATGATCAGCTTAGTTTAGCCATTGGTAAGGAAGGGCAAAACGTCCGTCTGGCGGCTAAGTTGACTGGCTGGAAGATCGACATTAAGAGTGCCTCCCGTTATGACCGAGAAGCCGAAGATCTCAAGGTCGCAGAGGAGCGTCGTGCCAGAGCCGAAGCGGAACAGGTACGTCTCAGAAATGCCGCCCTGAAACAAGCAGAGGAAGAACGGCTCGCAGCAGAAGCAGCAGCGGAACTGGCTGAGGCTGAAGC
The DNA here is from genome assembly GCA_044358815.1 of Pseudanabaenaceae cyanobacterium. GTDB lineage: Bacteria > Cyanobacteriota > Cyanobacteriia > Pseudanabaenales > Pseudanabaenaceae > JBAXSK01. The sequence continues at coordinate 39,619 of JBIKNH010000002.1, forward strand.
GGCAGAACAAGAGGAAGAAGCACTTACTGATACTGATGAGGCTGTAGCTAGTGATTCTGCCAGTGATGGTGTAGAAGCAGCAGAGGAAATCATCGAGACGGAAATCTCTGACGAGGAAGAAAACACTGTAGATAGCAGCGTCGCCTCTGATGAAGCAGATCCAGATCAGGCAGAGGAGTCAGAACCTGTGGCGATCACTGATGAGGCATCTTTAGCTACTGCTACAGCAGAAAGTTAGAAGTGGAAGGTTAGTTTTTTGGCAGCTAAACTATTCCGTCGTTGTGTAAGTTGTCATTGCGTGGCTGATCGCGCAACATTTTGGCGTGTGGTGCGGCTGCATCGCGTTCCAGATGGGGAGCTTCAGCCACAATTACCAGTAAATACGTTGCCATCAAATACTTTAACTAATTTGCCTAGAAGTGCTGTACGAAACTCTGCGCCCTTGGTGCAATTAGATCACGGTATGGGGCGATCGGCGTATGTGTGTCAGAAAGCCCCATGCTTACAGCAAGCACAGAAAAAAAATCGGCTATCTAAGGCATTGCGTGCGCCAATTCCAGCGGCAATATTTACGGAATTAGAGCGCCGACTCACAGAAATCGCTATCCGTCAAGGATAAGTCATGGGTTTGATGCACTGGGAGAGCAAAATCGGTTAAACTATGAAACGATTATGAAAGATCATCAGCGTCATTGCTGACTACTTCCCTATCCCTTGAGTGTGAATATCATGGCTCCATTAATTGCTTCTGATCCTGTGGGTGAGATCGACCCAAAATCTGCCATAGTGCCCCATGATTTAGCTTCAGTTGAAACAGTGCAAGATCTGCCGGTCCCAACGAAAAATTCACCGACAAGTTTCTTTCAAGTGACCTTGACTACTTTTTTAACGGTATTTCTGGCGGAAATCGGTGATAAGACTCAATTAACCACGCTGATGATTACTGCTGAATCAAAACAGCCGGTAGTGGTGTTTGCTGGAGCAGGAATTGCTCTGGTGTTGACTAGTTTGTTAGGGGCAATGGCGGGTAAATGGTTGGGGGAAAAAGTACCGCCGCGAATCCTGAATCTTTTAGCGGCGTTTAGTTTTTTGGGTTTGTCAATTAGTTTGGTTTGGGATGCCGTCAGTTAGGTTCAAAATTTCCGATGATTTTCTGAGCCTTGTCTAAGCATTGACCAAAACCAATCAAACATCATTTCAAACATTATTAACCTATAGGATTTCCCCGATGGACTGGCAACTTTTCGCCCTCAGTTTTAGCACAATTTTTATTTCTGAATTAGGGGATAAAAGCCAATTGGCCACCCTCAGTCTCAGTGGTAGTTCAGGGGCGACCAAAGCCGTATTTATCGGTTCATCTTTGGCTTTATTGTTAGCCAGTTTAATTGGTGTGGTATTTGGCGAGCAGATTGCGCATTTTGTCCCAACTAGAGTCTTAAAAGCTATAGCAGCGTTATTATTTGCCATAATGGCGTTACGTTTGCTTTTAGGACAGGAAAACGATGACTAGTCTGCGCCCCAATTCGCAAGATATTTCTCAGGATGTGTCTCAAAAGAATGGCTCCCAGAGTGGCACGCTCTACGGCATTGGGGTTGGGGCTAATGATCCTGAATTGTTGACTATCAAGGGTTTTCGGATTTTGCGTTCTGTGGATATTCTGGCTTTTGCGGCGGGACGCGGCGGTAAATCTACGGTGGCAGAGCGCATCGCTTCCCATTATGCCAAGCCTGAACAGCGCACGATGCCTTTAGCTTTGCCCATCAAGGATAGCGAGGTGCTGCGGACTGCTTGGCAAACCGCTGCAATTCAACTCACCAGAGAACTCCGTCAAGGCAAAAGTATTGCTTTTATTGATGCGGGGGATGTGAGTTTCTACAGTGCATTTACTTACATTATGGCGGGAGTCCATAATCAAGATCCTGAAATTCCCATTACCATTGTGCCAGGGATTTGTGCGCCCTTAGCGGCAGCAGCAGCAATGAAAGCCCCCCTCACCCTTGGTACAGATAAGCTCGTGGTGCTGAATGCTGGTGCAGAAGCGGTGGATGTAGAACAGGCTTTAGAATGGGCGGAAGTGGTGGTAATTCTGAATTTACAGAGTCGCTATGCCCAAATTTGGGAATTATTGCGCTCTAGGGATTTACTGAAATGTAGTAGTGTGATCGCTTGGCTAGGTTCGGATCAAGAGTTTGCGCCGCCACAGGTTTGGACGGAATTAGGGGAGCATCCTTTATTGAACTTACCCACAGGGGCGCTATTAATTATTAATCGCTCATTACATTTTTAGAATTTGGCTTTTGCCTATTGAGACTTGCTCCTGTGAAATAGTACTTTGGCACTTCTATCCTAAGGTGGAACTTAGACGCTTCGGGGTAGTAATTAATCCCCTCGGATGATGTGACTAAATTTACATAACGTAATGATGGAACCTGTAGCTAGCTAAGGGAAAGCTCTACGTTATGACAGTCCTAGATACCTATTTTGAACTTTCGGATCGTGCGATTCAAGATGAATCCGCCCTTCAAGAATTAGTTGATTTGTTTGCTGATGATGCTGAGATTCTGCCCTCTGGCGCAGATAAAGTCAAAGGTAAAGCCAATATTGAGCAGTTATATCGGCGATTCTTTAATACCTATGAGGGGGTGCAGCGAGTTTGGCAGACGCGACGCACAGAACAGGGCATTGAAGCAACCTGGGCGATTGCTGGCAAGAAAAACAGTGGTGAGATTTTTTCGATTCGGGGGACTCACATCGCTGAAATCAATGAGCATGGCAAAATTGAATCTTTAGAAGTACAGGTTGCTCCGTAACCGATGCGTTAATACCACGATAAAAATAGCAAATCGCCCATGAAGTGTTCATTTAGAGGTTTCATGGGCGATTATTTTATTGTTTATTTTGTTGGAAAAATTACTTTAAGAACGTAAATTTACCGTTGTTACCATCAGCATCCATCGCAATTCGTGCCACATAAAATTGCTTCTGGATGATTTCACCTTCAGGGGTAAAACTGATTTCACCTAAGGGAGTCTGATAAGTCCCAGCGAGTAAAGTGTCGTTTAACTGAGTCCGTGCTTGCGCTAAGGATAGAGTAGACAGTTTGTTTTTTTGATCTACTTTACGGAGAGCTTCCACAAATACTTGAACCCCAGCAAAAGCCTGGGCGCTAAATTGTGGCGGTTCTTTCTGGTTTTGCGCTTTGTAGAGTTCGCGGAATTCTTTATTAATCGGCGAATCTAATTCAGGGCTATAGGCTTGGGCAATGAGAATTCCATCACAAAGTTTTTTGCAAACGGGCAATAAATTGGAAGTATTTAAGCCATTGCCGCCAATAATTAAACCTTTGAACCCGAGTTCCCGTAACTGTTTGACTAAGTTTCCACCATCCGCTGCCAATCCAGAAATAATCACTAAATCAGGCTTGGCGTTAATACCATTAGTTACCTGAGTTTGGAAATCTGTATCAGTGGTTTGAAAGGTTTGCACCGTGACTAAATCTAAACCCTTCTGTTTAACTGTCGCTTGAAATACTTCCGTTTCAGATTTACTAAAAGCGTCATTTTGAGCGTAGAAAACCGCCACTTTTTTGATATTGGGTTCTAGTTTCAAAGCAGCTTCAATGGAATTAGGAGCCACGACTACCACTGGTGCAGACACCCGTGCAATATATTTCCCAATTTGAGGAATTCCTTTCGCAGTGTTAGAAGGAGCTAAAACAGGAACCCCTGCCCTTTCTGCAATTGGATCAGCGCTAAAAGCTTGTTGAGAAAGAGTCGGTCCCACAATGCCCAAGACTTTAGTTTGGCTAATCAAACTATTAAAGGCATTGATTGCCCCCTGTTCGTCTCCAGCGGTATCCTGAATGGTTAAAGCGATGGGTGTACCATTAATACCACCCTGTTTGTTGAAATAGTCGGCGGCGATCTTTGCGCCCACAACCTGTTCTTGCCCCAATAGGGAAACGTTACTGGTTTGGGCAACGGCAATTCCCAGGGGAATAGGACCAGAAATACCTCCCGTAGCAGTATTAGGGGAGTTACCACCGCCTCCGGTACAAGCCACCGCAAGGAAGCCAGCTAAACAAGCAATTAAGCTGTGAATCAGCCACTTTTGCCGCCATTTTGAGCTTCTTATCGTCCATTGATTGCTAAACATAGATTTTCTGTATTTAGAGTGTATTTAGAGAAAGATTAGAGAGAGATTAATGATGAGAATCCAGAAAAAATGAGAATTGAGTTTAAGAAGATGGTCAAATGGGAATAACTAAATAGGTTTTGACTCGTTAGGAACTAGTTTAATTGCTAGTGTGATTATCTAGTTTGATTATATGGCATTTACTGAGTTATTTATAGAGCATGATTAGTATATAGAGCAGCTTTCTTTAATGCTGTCACTAGATGATTAATTTGCAAAGGTTTGCTCAGGTAATCATTCATTCCTGCCGCCAAGCAAATTTCACGATCTCCTTCCACAGCATTGGCAGTTAAAGCAATAATCCAAGGTAATTTTTCCTGCTGTAGTTGCAAAGTTTGCCAGAGTTGATTAATCTCTTGGGTTGCCGTTAAGCCATCCATTTCTGGCATGTGTACATCCATTAAAATTAAACTATAACCCTGTTTTTTGATGGCATGAATCGCTTGGATACCATTTGCTACTACATCGGGAGTATAACCTAAACGACGTAAGAAGTTCACGACTACTTTTTGATTGACGATATTATCCTCTGCCAATAAAATATCTAATGGATATTGACATGCAAAATCTTGATTAAATATAGATTCTACTTCTTTTATGATTGTTTTTTGTATGTAATGCACGTTGTTCAACTGAACTAAACATTTAAATAATAAACTATATTTAACTGGCTTAGATAAGTATTTAATTAATTCGCCAGAAGTATTATTCTTCGCATAATTATTGATCAACAAAATTACTGGTAAATCAGAGAATTTTTCCCTAATAACCTCTACTTCATTTACTGATACATCTGCAATGACTATATCAACAGCTTTGTTTGAGGATGGACTATAATTATTTGATGTACTCACATTTAGTTTAGTCATGTTTAGAAAGTCCATAGCTTCATTTACTGAGCGGCTATGAGTTACCACCATGTTTAATTTATGAGCCAAGTCGGTGATAGAAAGTAGATTCAGATTCTGATCACTAATTATTAATAGTTTCCCTCCAGCTAAATCATGGTCTTTTTCCCAGATTTCTAACTCTTGAGCGTTAGTAACAGACTCTGCGGTAATTGTAAATGAAAACGTAGAACCAACACATTCTATACTAGAAAAATCCATTTCTCCACCCATTAATTGGGCTAAGTTACGGGAAATCGCTAATCCTAAACCTGTACCGCCATATTCCCTAGTATGAGAAGAATCTACTTGACTAAATGGCTTGAATAAACGTTCATAACGGTTAGGGGGAATCCCGATTCCTGTATCTTTGACTGAAAATTTTATTTCATAAATATAATTCCCGTGACTCACTTCCTGATTTTGATGGAAATTGTCTAGATTTAATTTACATGAATATAGTTGCACTAATAGTTCTACTGAACCTTGATGAGTAAATTTAACAGCATTATTCAACAGATTAACTAGAATCTGACGTAAGCGTGTGCAATCACTAATAATATATTGGGGAACTTCTGGTTCAATATAATAAGATAGTTCAAGACCTTTACTACTGGCTGTTGATGCTATTAGGTCTAAAGCTTCCTCAATGGAATTACGTAAATTCAATGAGTTCATATTTAAGGTAAATTTACCTGCTTCAATTTTAGCAAAATCAAGCACATCATTAATAATGCTCAATAGATTTTCACCACTAGAACGAATGATTTCGGTGAATTCATATTGCTCAGCAGTTAGTTCCGTATCTAACAGTAGACTCGTCATTCCAATTACACCATTCATAGGGGTGCGAATTTCATGGCTCACGGTGGCAAGAAACTCACTCTTAGCTCGGTTAGCTGCCTGGGCTGATTCCATCGCTTTAAGTAATTCCAGTTTAGTTTGTTCTCGTTCTAAATGTAGAGCTAGAGAAGAAGTGGCGGCATTGAGTAAACTAAATTCCCCATTACCAAAGGCTTGATCATATTTATAGTTATGAAAACAAAGAAATCCCCAACAGGAATTAAAGACTATAATAGGCATGAGCAAAATTGAATCAATCCCTTGACTCACAAGAAACTTTTGCTGCTCTGGATTACTGCTTATCATATTCTGTTGAATCACCATACCTTGATTTAGTTGATTCAGCCAGTACTTGGCAACCATTTTCTCGAGATTCAGATTGTCTTCTAGATTATGATGAGGACTATTAGAACCTAATGAAGTGTCAGTAGTGGAAGATTCAGTCCGAGGACTATAGGTGCTATAGAGGTGCAGTTGATAATCACCTCGTTCGTTGAGTTGCATCATGAAAAGCTTGACACAATCACAGTCGGCAATCTGTCCCAAAAAGCGCAAAATATTATGGTAGTCAGTGACGGTTTGCGATTCCATAATTAAATGCCGTTGCACGTTTACGAAAGTTTCTAAATTATTTTCCCTTTCCTGTAAAGCTGCTAGAGCAATTTTCTGAGGTGTAATATCATTGTTGGCACCGACCATTCTAATAGGCACACCGCAGTCGTCCCATACTGCCATTGCCTGCATCAGAATCCATTTATAACTACCGTCATAACAGCGCATCCGGCATTCTATGGCATATTTAGGGATTTGGCGTTTTAGATATTGATCTTCAGTTTGAATTACCTGTTCGTAGTCATCAGGGTGTAAGAGATCTCGCCAATCTTTTGGTAACGATGTGGCTCGATCATCCAAAAATCCCAACATACTACACCACCGCTTAGAAAAAAAGATGATTCCCGTTTGTAAATCCCAATCCCAAATACCATCTCCAGCCGCCTGAATTCCCAATTGCCAACGTTCTTCACTCTTTTGCAGGGCAGCTTCCGCCTGTTTTAAATCACTAATATCATTAAAAACACCGTTCCAAATGACTACTCCTTCACCGTTAATACTGGTAATTGCTTGTGCAGAAAGCCATTTAACCTTACCACTGGGGGTCTTAATCCGATATCTATATGCCCAATTACTAAGAGTTTGAGCAGAAGTTTGCAGAGAATCAATCAATCCATTAATATCTTCTGGCAAAACTAAATTAAGAATGCAGTTTATGTCATCACAGATCTGTTCTGCCGTTAGTTCATATATATTGTAAGCACCCTTACTGATAAAATGTGCACTATAAATGCCATTAGGATAGAGTAAAAACTGATATACAGCGCTGGGAATGGCATCGGTAATTCTTTCTAGTTTTAGATTACTTTGAATTAACTGCTGACTACGTTGCCACACAAGCTGTTCTAGGTTCTGATTAGTTTCTTGGATTTCATGAAACTGCTCCCTTAAAGCTCTTCTCATCGCTTCAAAATTGTAACCCAAAGTATCGATTTCAGCTAATTGACTCTCTCCCCAAGCAAAATCTTCTTGGGCTGATATTTTTTGAGGTAAATCAGTGGTTAGTTTCGCTAATTTAGTAATGGGATTAATCAAACGCCGGCTAATCACAGTGGCTACAACCACAGCAAAAAACAAAATTACAATTACAATTGCTAAAATCCTTGTGTGAATATCTTCTAAAATATTAATATATTTGACTGGAGAGAAACCAATAATGATTTGCCAAGGTAGTTTCTCGGCAATTTGAACGCGACTTACATAGAATGAATTGCGCCACTGAGTCATGATTGAAGCGCCTTTGATATCTGGCATCCACTGTTCTTTATTTGTTTTGAATTTATTGATAGAATATGGTGAGTTGAGAGTGACTAAATTTGAAAATTTAGGATCAATAGTACTAAGCGAAATAACTTTATTCTGGCGGTCAACTAAGACAGAGTTGATTTTCCAAACCAAACTTTCTGCCTTCAATAAAGTTTCAAGTTTTCGAGGATTTAAGGTGGCGAAAATCAAGCCTTGAATTTTTTGACTACTAACTACTGGGATAACAATTGGTAAATATGCTTCAGGTAAAAGCTCACTAATTTTTACTATACCTATTGTTAGGTCTTGGTTAGATTTAGCCTTCTGCCAAGTTTCATGATGTTGGATTATTTTACTCAATTCATTTCGGCTTAATAAATTAGCGTCAGGAAATTCTGAACTAACAGAAGAGATTAAGACTTGACCATTATCATCAGTCATATAAACACTTAAAAAAGACGGGTTAGATTCCCGTAAAACATCTAGTTTTAGCTTGGTTTCCTCTAGCTCATTGTTTTGAAAATAAAGTTTAGATGCTTCAGTAATCTTTTCTAGGGTCAAAACATTTTGATTATGCCAATTTCGGATATCACTAGATATTTCTAGGGCGCTAGATTCTAGTTGATTATCGATATTGACGTGAATATATTCATAGGCTTGGCGACCGATTAAAAAAGCAGTTCCTAGTACAGGTACAAAGACAAAAATTAAGAGTAAATGAAAAATAACCTGTTGTATTGTGATTTTTTGGTCACGGTGTAATGGGAAATAGTCAATTAATAAGTTGGCAATTAAAGTATTAAAAGTTTCATTAACAAACTGCTTGAATACAATTAAAACAGTGGAGCTAATTGTAAATTTTAAAGCAAAATGATAGAAAATAAAGCATAGGGGGGCACCGACCACCAACCAATAGAATATGACTATATAGACCATGCTATTTGCTGTGTGGCGATTGGGAGGATGTTGATATTTTCTCTTCTGTTTCATCCAATGTAAATAAATGCCAACCCACAGGGCTTCTAGGAATAATAGAACCGCAGCATAGGGATGAAACCAAATAAAGTAAGTAGCAATACCTGAAGCTATAGCGATTACAGCGCCGATCGTAACACCATAGAAATAAGTGCCTAGTAAAATGGCAATGCTACCAAATAGAAAATCTACGCCAAAAAATAATGGCAATCGATAATGATTACCCAAATACCCTAGAATAACTAAAGATATAATTGATAAAATATGTCTTCGCGAGGGAAAAGAGTTATAAATTTGAGTTCCAGTTAATTTGCATAATTGACAAAAGTTTTTAGTAATTTGATTCATAGATTTACTATCTGAAATCCACTAAGTATGTGGTAGTTCAACTAAAAGGACTCAATTTGGGACTAAATTCACGCCATTACACCTCAGACAATTCTTCAGAAACCTATAGACTCTCCAAAGTAGTCTCAGATTTGGAGAGTCTATAGCTGCTGGAGAAATTATTCAGTAACTATTAAATTAAGTCTTGGATTAAAAAAATAATTAAGCTAAATATGATTTAAAATCTTCTTCAGAAGTTACCCCAAATAAAGGTTACCCATAATTATGCCTAAACACTAAAATTGTCTTCTAGCAAAGATTAGAATTGCTCCTGCCAGAACTAACAAGGTATAACTGATGATGTAGACACCATTTTGCACTAAGTCTCCTAAACTGGGCAGCAAACTATATACTGCTTCATTTTTGAGATTCGCCCTCGATAAATCTGGTAACACTAGATATAAAATTCTGGTCACTGCTTGAACACTGGTATTTTTAGAAATTTCTCCTAATTCCAACACGTCTTTACTGAAGTTACCCACCAGATATAAGGCTAAGGTGAGGAGAGAAGCCACCAGCGAACTAGCAAATGTGCCAAACAAAATGGCTAATGCTCCCAACAGCATAATTTGGGCAAAGGTGAACAAATTGGAGGTGAGAATCGCAGGAATTGCTAAGGGGATTTTACGCAACATCATTACTGCAATGAAAATGGCGGTCATAATGGCTACCAACACACCAATGACTGCCGAGATACCCAAATGCTTGCCCAGAATAAATTCAGCTCGACTGACTGGCTTGGCAACTAGAACAAAAATCGTGCGCTTGTCGATTTCCTTATTGATTAGGTTTGCCCCGACGAAAACGACTACGATCAGGCTCACCAGTTCTACCGCAGCTAAACCAGCATCAAGAATCAGCTTAGCGGCGGAATCTTGGGTAAATTCGGGAATCATTACCACCGCCGCCACCAGTAAAACAGTGTAAAGCAGGCTCAGATATAAAACCTGCTCCCGAATAGTTTCCCGAAAAGCATTAGCCGCAATTGCTGTAATGCGCCCCAATTTCATACAATCCTCCTATTAGCAAGCATCACAATTGATTTGTGATCATCATCTGATTATCATCTAACATTATTGTTCACCCATCGCATCGGAAATAACACCGTAACCACGATACTTAATCTATTCACACAGTATTTGTACTAAAGTCAGTCTATTGGATCAGAGCAATTAGGAGCAGATCACTTACGATTACAAATAAGGTGAATAGAGCTAAGCTGATGTATAGCATAGAGTAAACAAAGGCAATAGCAAAACAGGCTTATTTTAGTCTATTTATATTTTTAATATTGATTATGTTAGTTTATGCGATTTAGCCAAGTTTATTTTATCATTTCAAGTAAACTAAAATTAAATTAAACGTAAATCAAGGCGATTTAATTCGGTTAATTTAATTAAGTAATTTGACTGATAAAATCTAATGAATAGCCTTGACGTTTAACTGCCAATTAATGTATCTATAACTTTGACAACAAAATTTGATGCCAAAAAATTGTAGTATTAAAAGGCTGTAACCCAGGGGAATCTATATTCTTATGTCAAGTTTGTCAGAGCCTACGGAAATTGATGAAACTTCTAATGTTAGTGATCAGGTTAGTGATCTGGAAGTACCAAGTCAGGGGGTAATTGAGACAGTTCTAGACACAGATCTAGACACAGAAATTGCCAATTATGCTGAGTGTTTAAAAGCTTTAGATATAGAAAATCCTTCAGAAAACTTTACCCTTAAACTTGGTTTAGATATTTTGATTGCTAGGGATGCTTTGCAGGTGGAAATGGAGAAATCATCCTATTTGCCATCGGAGATGATGATGAAGATCTCCCCCCTAGATCAGCAGCTTTATACCAGGAGAGATTTGGTCCTCAGCAAAGTAGATTTAGAACAATGGCGCTTAACTGCAAATCCATCTCCTGATCATTGGTGGTGGTACTTATTACCAGTGGTGGAAAAGCCCGAATGGAGTAAATTTGATTGGATTTGGACGTTACTTAGCATTCTTTTTCTGGTGGGTACTGTCACACTCATGATTCAGATTCTGCCAATTATAGCGGGTAATGGACTGAGCATCTTTGAGTCATTCACATTGGTCGGACCGGGGGCTATGGCAACCATAGTGGGTTCTAGTTTGCGAGGGGGAGAGGGCAAAAACAAATTCATTCAAACAATGGCTAAGTTAAAGATTCCTAGCTATTTATGTAGCGAGGTGACTTGCTTAATTGCTGGATTGCTCTTTGGTGGCTCATTATTAGCACGGCGGTATTTACCCGATCACTATTTTCAGTTATCTCTCCAAGAAGGAGAAACAAGCTATCGGGAAAGTAAACTATTGGAAGCAGAGAAAAGCTTTAAGATAGCTTTAAAAGTTCCTGATCGAAAACCAGAAGCAATTGCTCGAGTTTATAATAATCTTGGTTTGGTTTACGAATCAACTGGGCGCAATGACGAGGCAATAGATGCTTACACTGTGGCAGTTCAGATGGGGAATAAGCCAGCCTTAAATAATATGGGAAGGGTTTATATTGCCAAGGAGGACCTGCCAATGGCAGAAACCTATCTTAAAATGGGTTTGGAGCGTACTAAGAAACAGCCTGAAGCGTCGGATTATTTATTACAGTACAAGTTACGGCGTAATTTGGGATGGGTTTATTTGGAAGGGAAACGTTATCCGGAAGCAGAAAGAGAACTCAAGACTGCTGTGGATATTTCCAAAGAGCATTTGTCTAGTGAAACAGTGGGCATTGGTATAGCATCTTGTTTTCTCGGCAATCTATATGATTTGACCGAGCGGAAGAAGGAATCAGAACCCTATTGGGAACGTTGCCGCACTATAGCTAAACCAGAAACTATTGCTGAATATAGCGTAATTGTGAAGCTCAAGCCAGACATTGCTGAATTTATTCCCACCAGCAATATCTTCTAGATTGCTTTTCTAGACCATCTCTTTAGGTGGATGCTGATGATGAAGAACTCTGGCGCAGCTTGGCAAACCACTCCTGTAATAATTGGCGACATGCCATTTCACGAATGCCCGCAGTTACAGTTAAGGGATGAAAAGCTGCGGCACTGGCGGGTAAATTCAAAACCGTGTGAATGGCTCCGGCTTTGGGGTCAGCCGCACCATAAACTAATCGGGCAATTCTAGCCTGTAAAATCGCTCCGGCACACATGGGACAAGGTTCCAAGGTCACATACAAGGTACATCGGGCTAAATACCAATTGCCTAAAATCTGACTAGCACGGCGTAGCACAATGATTTCAGCATGGGCGGTGGGATCTTGGGTTTGTTCCTTTGTGTTGCCACTAGCGGCGATACATTGCCCCGATTCGTCCACAATCAGCGCACCAATGGGAACCTCACCTTTTTGTCCCGCTGCGATGGCTAAATCAATGGCTTGATTCATCCATAATTGATCGGTGGCTAGTTGCTCTTGCCAGTTTGTCGAGTGAGCCATTCCATTATGGGAAGTGATTCTGAAGTAGTACTAGTAAATCAAAAACAAGGGGTTTTTAGCCCCTTGCCTGCCTGAATCAAATGTGAATTAGATTGAGATTAAATGCCAGTCGGTTGTTGTTTATGCCAAGGAGTCGATTGCTCATAGCCATAGGCAACCTGTAACAACACATCTTCTCGCAACACATTGGCAATCATTTGTAAACCAATGGGCATTCCTTTACTGTCAAAACCACAGGGCAAACTTAAACCTGGCAGCCCCGCCAAGTTCACTGGAATTGTCATCAAATCCGATAGATACATA
>JBIKNH010000092.1:0-15699 GCA_044358815.1 Pseudanabaenaceae cyanobacterium
TTGCTAATTCTAGTTTAGAAGATATTCGTATTACTAATTTTGGTGACACTATTATTATTAGCACCCCCAGTCGCATCTTTCATAGTGAAGCTCGCCAATTGAAATTAGACTTCCAAGAATTATGTCAAGAGGAGGGTAACTTCCATAAGATTATTCTGGATATGTCGCGGACTCAAATGATTGATAGCTCAGGCATTGGTGGATTATTATCTTGCTTAAAGATTCTGCAACGGGCAAGTATTGCAGCAGGTAATACAGAAGTTACTGATTTGGTCTTGTGGAGTGTCAATCCTCAGGTCTTATCGATTTTACAGATGACGAACTTAGATCATGTCTTTTATATTGAGCCAGCAACTCGGAATCATCGTCCCACATATCAGCGGCAAACAGACGGGAAAGCATCAGCAAAGTGGAAAATGTTGTGCCATCGCTTTTATCGTTTTCTGGTTGAGATTCCCGTCTTACGTGCCCTAGCTTACCTGCTCTATTTCTGGTATCCCGCCATTGAACTTGATCCACGGTTGCCAGTGCATCCCTCAGTCCGTAGTTTTCCCAAGCGCTTGATCGATATAGTCGGTTCTCTAATTGGCTTAGCAGTGACAGGATTATTATTTATTCCCATTGCGATTTTAATTAAACTAGATAGTTCTGGTCCAGTGCTTTTCCAACAAAGGCGGGCTGGTTTGATGAGTAAACCCTTTGGTATTTGGAAGTTTCGCTCCATGGTTGCCAACGCCGAAGCTCTAAAAACCAAGGTGCAAAATCAAGTATCAGACAACCTAGAAAATTCTAACGATGGGCAAGAAAATACTGGTAAATTCTTTAAAAACAGTCAAGATCCACGTATTACAAAAATTGGTAAATTTCTACGGCGCACCAGCCTAGATGAATTTCCACAGTTTTGGAATGTTTTCACAGGGGATATGAGTTTGATCGGGACTCGCCCGCCCACATTTAATGAAGTAGGACTGTATGAATTAGAAAATGAATATACCGACGCGAAAATGACGGAATGGAATCGTTTAGATGTTAAACCAGGGTTAAGTGGTTTATGGCAAGTTAGTGGTCGTTCCAATGTGAGAAGCTTTGCAGAGGTGATAGAATTCGATTTGACCTACAAAGAAAAATGGAATTTACGTTATGATTTGTGGCTAATTTTTAAGACTATCACGATGTTGTTCAGTCGTAAGAGTGGGGCAGTTTAAACTTAAATGAGTCATCACAAACGAAAACAAAAGAACTTAATCAGGTTAATGTTAGTCATCGCAACTCATTTACTAGCATTACCTATTGCCCTGACTGAATTTACTAGTGAATTTGCTAGTGCCTTACCTTTATCGGCGGGAGATCGAGTCAGATTATTAATCCCCGATGGTGACTTATTTAATGGAGTTTATACAGTCAATGCAGACGGCACAATTTTAATTCCTTACTTAGAACCATTATTAGTTGAAGGTAATGAATTAGCTGTGGTACAAGTTCAGATTAGAGAGCAATTGATTCGTCAAAAATACTTTCAGCCTGATTTTTTACAAGTTTCTCTAACGCCTTTAGCTTTAGCTCCAATTGCGGTTAATGTGGTTGGTGCAACTTTCCAGCCTGGTAGAGTTTTAATTAATAACCGTCCTATGGAACAGTTAACCCAATCTTCAGGAGATTATGCTCCAGAACGTTTCTTAACTGCGGCATTACGAGGTGCTGGGGGTGTGTTACCCAATGCTGATGTCACCCGTATTAAAGTGGTGCGTCGTCAAGAAACTGTTACAGTAGATTTATCAGGGGTTTTCAGTGGTGCGGTAGTGAACGATATTCCATTAGTGGCTGGGGATACGATTATAGTACCGCAAAGGAAAGAGATTGATCCGCGCATTGTCCGTCCTTCACAAATTACTCCCCCTGGAATTACAGTATTCTTATCGAATCTATCCCGTCCCGCAGATAGTAATTCTCAATCTGGTGTCAACAAAGATGCCACTAGTTTACCCTATGGCGCAAGATTTTCTCAGGCTGTATTTGCAGCTAACTGTGTTGGTGGGATTAATACCACCAATGCCCACCGTCGAGCAGTTCTAGTTAGAGTCGATCGGGAATCAGGCGAAACTTTTGCTATTGATCGGACTGTAGAAGAGCTAGTACGTGATTCTAAAAACAATCAAACTAATCCATTTTTAATGCCTCAGGATAGTGTAGCTTGCTATGATGCCACAGTAACAGAAGTGAGAGATGTATTTAGTGCTATTGGTGATGTACTAAATCCAGTTAAATTAATCCGTGATATTTTCAATGGGAACAGTAAATGAATGGTAGTAATCCCCCTAAACATCAAATACTGAGCCTGCCTGACTCCGCCAAAATAAATTCCCAATTAAAACGGGGTAATGGCTGGTGGGTGTATATTTTATGGATGGTATTACTCAATGGCGGGATCTGGGGTGGAGCGCTGGCTTATTTAAAAATTGCGAAGCCTAAATATGTCAGTAAACTGGCAATTATTTTACCTGGAGGTAATGTTGGTTCCAACGTGAATTTACCGAGTATTGGGCAAGCTTCATCATCGAGTACATCAGCGGCAGGGGGTTCTAGCCTTGATCCTCGGGCTAATTATCAGTTTATCCTGAATGATGATCTGACCTTAGAAGAAGTAGCAGAGAATTTAAGAATCAAGCCATCGGAATTAGGTAAACCTAAAAGTAAATTAGTTGACAATACTTCCATTCTACAAATTGAAATTGAAGGTCCAAGCGCTAAGGCAGCCCAAGAAAGAGGTTATGCTTTGTATACCACACTAATGAGTAAAATTAGTAAACTTCGCCAAGATGAGATTAATCGTCGGGATGAAGGAACTCAAAACACTTTAGATTTAGCCAAACAGAAATTAGCAGATTCTCAACAGAAACTCGCCAGTTATAAAAGTCGCTCCGGTTTAAGTAATAGTGATCAAGTTAAGGAACTTGCAGTCATCCTAGAACAATTACGGAAGCAAAGGGCAGAAATGCTTGCCCAGAGTGTTTTACTGGGGGACAGAGTAGCACAATTATCTAGTAGCTTAGGTTTGAGTGTAGAAGAAGCCAGCGCTGCTTTTATCTTGCAAGCTGATCCTATTTATCAGCAAACTTTACGAGACTATAGTGAAGCAACTACTTCGTTAAATGTTTTTCAAAGCAAATGGGGTGATAATCATCCGCAAATAGTAAAGGAAAGAGCTAGGCAATCAGCAGCTAGGACGGCATTAGTTCAGCGGGCAAATTTAATTACAGGACGGGAACCCAGTTTACAGGAGTTAGCACGAATTAACTTAAATCTGGCAGGAAATGCCGGAAAAGAGAGTTTATATCGAGATTTAGTGGCAGTAACTGCTGAACAAAAAGGAGTGACGGCACAGGCAGAGGAATTGAGTCAACAAATTATTGAGTTTGAGATACGGCTACGAGACTTGACCCAGAAGCAATTAGAACTTGATCGATTGCAAAGAGATGCCCAAGTTGCCGAAGCAGTATTCGCTTCATCTCTGGCGAAAATTGATTTAAGCAAGTCCGATCTTTTTACTGCCTATCCCTTAGCCCAGTTGCTGTCGCCCCCTAGTTTAGCGAACGAAGCCGCCGCACCACAACCGAAACTAGTTCTCGCCGGAGCATTTGTTGGTTCTTTACTCGTATCTACAGGCATGTTTCTATTATGGCGGAAGAAAATCAAGGATACTGCCGTACAGATTAAAGAACCTAGCAAAGAATCTATATTAGAACCCATATTGGAACCTATATTGGAAACAACTGAATTCCCAAATTTACGAGCCATTCACACTAACGAAAACACTAAAACAGGGTAAAAAAGATGGATTTTAGGGCTATATTTCGGACTCCTGAACACCTGCAACTTAGTCCTCAAAACTTCGAGGAAAAAGTGGTTTGGTATACTATTATTGGGACTTTTGGAATTTATTTTATAGGTGGTTTATATGTTTTGGGGGCGATTTTACCTTGGTTACTTGTAGCCAGATTAGGCTGGCATTGGTGGCAACAAAATTCCGAAACTCCAATAGCAGAAAGAATCAAAATTCCTTTGGGAGTGTGGGTTTGGGTTGTGGGCATGATAGGAATGCAAGTCGCCTTAATTATGGGACATTTGGAATACTATCTTGATCTAGGGCAAATTATTAAATCTACGATTGGCTGGGCGAAAGGATGGGCGTTATTAGCACTATTCCCGATGGCTGGCTGTCTTCCCATTCGTCCTAAGTTAATTTATCGGGCGGCAGCAATTATTTGTGCAATTACTTTTCTCATATCACCAATTTTTTTGGCGGCTTACTACGCACATTTACCCGCTAAATTATTTGTTTCACCATTACAAGCCATCGGCGGTCCCGGTCCCGAATTTTTTGAATTTCGACTCTATGAGATTGATCCAGGGGACAATACACCGCGCTGGCGTTTGTTTACCCCCTGGGCACCAGCATTAGGATTCGTAGCCAATATTTATTTTTTTATGATCCTAAGAGAACCTTGCAAAAAATGGAAATTCCTTGGAATTGCTGGATGTATCATGATGTGCCAAATTTCTAAATCACGGTTAGCTTTGTTGTGTTTACCTGTGGTTTGGATTTTAGTAGAAGTATTGGCAAGACTTTCGCGCCCAATAGCAATTATTTGCACTGGTTTGATCACCAGCACCGCTGGCATTACTTTACCGATGCTTATTGAGGCAATTGGTAGGTTTTCGGAACAGTTTGCCGCAGCTCGTAAGGATTCTTCCCGTGTGCGGGCAGCCTTGGGCAGAATCGCAGTATATCGATGGCAAACTGAATCACCGATTTGGGGACATGGCATAGTTGAGAGCGGTCCGCACATGGTGGAATATATGCCAATTGGTTCCCATCACACTTGGTATGGCTTACTGTTCGTGAAGGGAATTGTTGGCTTTATCGCTCTGGCAATTCCTATGATTTACAGCATGGGGGATTTGTTATGGAAATCCCAACGCAATGACACGGCAAAACTAGGGCTGACAATGACTCTAGTGATTTTCCTATATACCTTCGGGGAGAATCTAGAAATTCTGGCTTATCTTTATTGGCCAGGTTTGCTAGTCATGGGGATGGGATTTCTAGCACTGCCGCCAGAAACCATACCACATGAGGGTTTAACAGTTTCTGAATCCCATCAAACCACTCTATCTCAGACAGAAAACACTAACCAAAGTTGAATTATTGTTTATTAGATCATCATAGGTAAACTTCCATGAAAACTCTTTTACAACCTTCACATAAACCGACACATAAACCGAAGATCATCCATGTTTTGAGTGATCGGAATGTAGGTGGAATTAAAAGTACTAGTAGTAGTCTGGTTAATTCACGACTTCAGGATGAATTTGAATTTCTGTTTCTTACCGCAACGGAAGTGGTAGCACAAATCAGAATAGTCCAACCTGCTGTCACAATTTGGCATGATCCCTGTAACTGGTATAGTCTCAGACATTTATTATGGTTACGTTGGCATAGTAAATTACTAATTCATGAACATCACTATGCCGCTGGATTTGAACGATGGCGAGTCCGTTCGCCGCAGAGATTCCATTGGTTATTACGTTTTGCTTACGGTATTGCTTCTAAAGTGGTTGCGATTTCCGAGGGACAAAAAACCTGGATAGAGCAAAATAGTTTAGTTAAATCGTCGAACTTGATTTTAATTCAACAATGTCGGGATTTAGCTCAGTTTTTATCTATATCACCAAAATCAGCAACCACTCCTTTAGTTTTAGGAGCCTATGGCAGATTCAGTCAACAGAAAGGTTTTGTTACTTTACTAGAAGCGATGCAGCGCGTGTCCAACCCCGCAGTAAAATTACTAATTGGCGGCTATGGCGAACAGGAACAACAACTACTTGATCTGGCAGGGAATGACCCACGAATTGAGTTTATCGGTGCTGTGGGAGATGTTCCGGCTTTTCTGAATCAGTGCGATGGGATTATCATTCCATCATATTGGGAACCTTGGGGAAATGTCTGTTTAGAAGCAAAGGCAGCAGGGAAAGTGGTTATTGCTTCAGCGATTGACGGCTTGACAGAACAGATTGATCAATGTGGAATCCTCGTAACACCCCATGATGCCGATGATTTAGCGAGGGCAATTGAGCAGATTTATACTATGCCTAGGGCACAGATCGCGGCGTGGGGGAACCAAGGGCGCATCAAGGTTACGAATGCTTGGGAAGATTATCTCGTGGCGTGGGAGGCGCTGTTAAGAGATTTATGTCGCAAATAGTACGAGAACTAGTAAATTTGATTCAACAGAAATTAGCGAATCGATTTCTGCGTAATGTGGGCTGGTTAGGCTTATCAGAAGTCTTAATTAGAATCTCACGATTAGCGGCAACGGTGGTTTTAGCGCGATGGCTAACAGAATATGATTATGGTTTAGCAGCGCTGGTTTTGACCACTAACGAATTTGTTAATGTATTTACTCGCAATGGCATTTTCGATAAATTAATTCAAGCTAATGATGATGATATTGAAGTTCTTTCTCAAACTGCTTATTATTTGAATTGGTTGATTTGTGGCGGATTGTTTCTAATCCAAGCTGCTGCGGCATTAGTGATGGGATGGATTTACAAAGATAATCAAGTAATTTTACCAATTTGCACGATGGGTTTAGTTTATCTGATGTTGCCTCTAGGACTGTTACAGGCAGCCCGTTCTCAAAGAGAAAATCGACTCCATGTATCGGCTCTAGCTAATGGTTTACAGATTTCCGTAGACAATATTTTGACAATGATTTTAGCGTGGTTAGGTTGGGGAATGTGGGCGATTGTTTTACCGAAAGTTCTAGTCGCTCCCATTTGGGTAATTATCCATCGATGGCATCATCCTTGGCGGTCACAAACATTGTTCCTCATATCTTCTGGTGCATCTTTTTCTCTTCAGCGGTGGCGCGAGATTATTCACTTTGGCAGAAGTATTTTAGGTGTGCAAATGCTGGCTACCCTGAGAAATAACTTAGATTATTTGATTGCAGGACATTTTCTGGGGATTAAAGCTTTAGGCTTATACTACTTTGCCTTTAATGCGGGATTGGGAATTAGTCTGAGTTTAATTAATGCCTTAGATTCTGCCCTTTATCCCCATCTATGTGACGCTAAAAATGATCCAATTCAATTTGAGAAGAGGTATCAGAAAGGATTGCAAACAGTTACTAAAATGATTCTACCCCTAGTATTAATCCAAGTAATATTTGCACCAATTTATGTACCATTAGTTTTTGGTTCTAAATGGATTCCGGCAGTTCCTTTACTGATTTTAATTTGTTTATCCGCAGTACCTCGTCCCTATGCTAATGCTGCGGCAAAAGCTTTGTGGGCAATAGATCAGCCTCACTGGGATTTGCGTTGGAATTTGCTATTTACGACCATCTTTGCTTTAGCAGTTTGCATTGGTGTAATTTGGCAGATTCTTGGCGTGGCAGTGGCAGTTTTAGTCATTCATCTAGTTGCTATACCAATATTCGTAATTTGGGTTACCCAATATATTAAACACAGGAGTAAAAACCATGCCCAAAGTATCAGTAATTGTCCCAGTGTATAATGTGGAAAAATTCATCCATGAAACTATTACATCAGTCTTAAATCAGACATTTACTGATTTTGAATTACTGGTTGTTGATGATGAATCCCCTGATCAAAGTATCGCAATTTGTCAACAATTCACTGATCTACGAATCAAGATCATTCGACAAAAAAACCGTGGTTTAGCTGGAGCCAGAAATACAGGAATTCGCCATGCTCAGGGTGAATTTATTGCTCTTTTGGACAGTGATGATTTATGGCATCCGGAAAAACTGGCGCGTCATCTGGCACATTTTGCATCCCATCCTGAATTGGGAATTAGTTTCAGTCGGTCTGCATTTATCGATGAAATGAGTCAGCCACTGGGTACTTATCAGATGCCTAAACTAACAGGAATTGATGCGCCTCACCTGCTCTGTCGCAATCCCATTGGTAACGGCTCCGCTCCTGTAATTCGTCAGGCTACACTAGAAGGAATTAAGTTTACCGCTAATCTCTATGGTGAAATGGAAGACTTTTATTTTGATGATCAATTTCGCCAGTCAGAAGACATCGAATGTTGGCTCAGAATTGCGATTCAAACCCCTTGGCAAATTGAGGGCATTCCTGAACCCCTAACACTCTATCGGGTCAATTCTGCTAGTTTATCCGCAAACATGGAAAAACAACTAGCGTCATGGGAGAAAGTCATTGCCAAAACCCGCACCTACGCCCCTGATTTGGTCAATAAATGGGAATCCCTTGCCAGAGGTTATCAATACCGTTACTTATCGCGCCGCGCCATTCGCAACCAAGACAGCAAAGCCGCCGTTAACCTGATTAACCATGCTTTACACAGCAATTGGCGCATTCTCATTTATGAGCCACAGCGTTCCTTTTTAACTCTGGTGGCAGCTTACATGATGTGGCTATTACCTCGTCAATGGTATCAGCAAATTGAACAAATCGCCCTCAAGGTGACTGGCAAAACTCAAGAGCGTTTAATTCATCAGAGCGGCTCAAAGCAGGGTAATTGATGATGATAATCTCCAATTACCCTAAATTCCCAATTACTTGCCTTTATACAGGCTACAGCACTCGTAATACCGTAGGAATACTATGCAAAGACTGTAATTGACGGATGCTTGCCAATGCTGATTGGAAGTCTTTTTCACTGACGGTTTTGGTCACAATCACAATTTCGGCTAAATCCTCATGAACCGTGTTCTTTTGCAAAATTGCTTCCAAACTGACCTGATGCCGCCCAAAACAAGTTCCCAATTCACCGATTACCCCCACTTGATCATGGGTCACTAGGCGAGCATAAAACCGTGATTTGGTTTCCGTAATTGGCAGAATTTGAGCGTAATGTTCATGGAGGCAACCCATCAGTTGATTCACCTGATCCGGCGTGGTGTATAGAGCCGCTGCCAGATTAATCACATCTGCCACCACAGCGCTAGCGGTCGCCCCCGAGCCAGCCCCTGGACCAGACAAGACAATTTCACCCAAGGGATCACCCACAATCCGCACCGCATTAGTCACGCCGTTAATGTTGGCTAGGGGGTGAGTTGCTTCCACGAGGGCAGGGTGGACCCGCACATCCAAACTATTAGCGCCATCGGGACGACGGGCAATCCCCAACAGCTTAATCACAAACCCTAACTCTTTGGCATAACCAATGTCTGCCGCTGTGATGTGGCGAATGCCTTCCCGATAGATGTCTTCGAGGCGAATTCGATCCCCAAAGGCTAAGCTTGCTAGGATTGCAATTTTGTCGGCGGCATCGTAGCCATCAATGTCAGCGGTGGGATCAGCTTCAGCATAACCAAGCTCCTGGGCTTCGGTCAGCGTGGCATGAAAATCCGCCCCCTCAGCGGTCATCCGACTCAAAATATAATTGGTTGTCCCGTTGATAATCCCATCAATTTCTTGAATGCGATTTGCCCCTAAGCCCTGTTTCAGGACTTGAATCACAGGAATGCCGCCACAGGTGGAAGCCTCCAACATCACATATACCCCATGAGCCTTAGCAGCGGTAAAAATTTCGCTACCATGACGGGACAACACAGCCTTATTAGCGGTAACTACATGTTTTTTGTTGGCGATCGCCTGCAAAATTAGAGTCTTAGCTGGTTCAATACCGCCAATTAACTCAATCACTATATCAATCGTCGGATCATTAACAATTGCCATCAGATCATCGGTAATGATGTCTGGGGATAACGCCACATCTCTAGACTTAGCTAAAGAACGCACACCAACCCGAGCAATTTCCAGGGCAGGTAAGAGGGGATGTCTACCAACTTGGTCCGCGAAAATCCGCGCCACACCCGTACCCACCGTGCCTAAACCTAATAAGCCAATTTTATAAGTCACTGGATCTTAACCTTTGCACTTTCGTAAATATTCAAAGTCTACTTTATGGCGCAGGCGTACCATTTTGCTACCAACAGAGAATCTAGGTTGTGGGGCTAGTAGGGGCTAGTGGCTTTGAATGCACCATCACAGCTACGACGGATGGCCGTTGTCTTAGGGGAAAATTGATCGTCCAATGTTGGTTATGGTCTAAATAGATTATCCTAAGAAAATATTGCTAGGTGTTTCGATGAAAGTTAGCGTCACAAAATCACATACCCAAAGGAATTATTGGCTTTTTACTGCTAAAAACTAAGATATTCCCCTAAAAATTCTCCTAAAAATTTTTTGCAAGTAATTTTCAGAAATAATTATTAGCAAGAATTAATTTCCATCGGTTCGGCATACTCTGGTGGGGTGTCATCCAATCGTTCATGGAGATTGTGGACTATTAGGATTCCATTTGATTAATCACCCAATTCATCACCTAAGACTAAATCCAAAACTAAATCTCAAGCCAAATCTAAAACTAACGGATAGCCTAATTGGGGATTTTCAAATTAAAGTAGCCTAACGGATCGGCTAATTTAAAGAGGTTAATTTGGTGCTTGTATCTGGTGCTTGTATTTTAAGGGTTAGTTTTGAGGCATTAGTTTTAGGGATTAGGGTTACAGCGTTTTTCAATAGTTTTTTTCAATAAGGTTCTCTCCGGCTGATCTGGCATCGCGACCATGTATCGCATGAATAAACTACATCTCCCATGGCAGTCATTTTCTCCAAATCCACCCCATGTGACCCGCACCCGCCCCAAGGGATGCAAGGTATCGAGCCTGTGAATGCTAGATGTAATTTAAAGGATTTGTTGCGGGCTAAACTCTCGCGACGAATTACGCTCTTAATTTTTCTGAGTTTGACAGTCATCGAAGGAATTTTACTAGTTCCGTCATACTTTCGGCGACAGGACGAACTCACTGCCCAACTAGAAGAAGTATCGGCAGCGAAAATTGCCACACTGATTAAAATCGCTCGCATTGATACCGCTGATCACCCCGAACTATTAGCTCAAGCAGTATTACGCAATGCTGAAGCCGTCAAAGACGATCCTCGGGTATTGGGCTGGACAGTATTGAGTGCAGAGGGAAAAGTTTTAACCACCTACGGGGAAGCACCATTAATTAAGTCTGATGATTTGCTGAATAACCGCTCTAAGGGTCTAGATACCAAGCGCTTCCACCGTTGGGAAGGGAACAAGTATGACGTAGCCTACGATGTGAGTTGGCTCAAGGGCAAAGGCTTATTAGTGGTGCGCCATGAGGCTGGTTACATCAAAGAAGATCTCAAGCTTTATGTGTGGCGGATTATTGGCTTAGTGGTGATCATTGCGATTTTCTTAACTGGCAGTACGTTACTGATTTTGGCTAACACCGCAATTTTGCCCATTTTGCAACTACGGCGGGACTTAGAAGGGGTCGTTGATGCAATTCAGCCCATGAATCTGACACCTGAGGATACCTGCTCTAGCCAAAACCCACCGCCCCAACTAGTAGAACCAACGGAATTCTATGCTATGAGTCATAGTTCATTACATCGGGGAGATGAACTAGGGGAACTAATGCAAGCTTTTCGGGAAATGTATTTACGGGTACGGCAAGAAATCACGGATCGTTACCGAGCCGAACAAACCATTGCCGAAGAAAAAGCCATCTCTGAAAAGTTATTACTTAACCTATTACCTGAAGTGATTGCCGATCGCCTCAAACAGGGAGAAAAAGTAATCGCCGATGGATTTAGCGAAGTCACGGTTTTATTTGCCGACATCGTGAATTTTACGGAACTAGCGAGCCAAATTGCCCCAGTAGATTTAGTTTGCTTGTTAAATCAAATTTTTTCTGGCTTTGATGGTTTAGCGGATCAATACGGCTTAGAGAAAATCAAAACCATTGGTGATGCCTACATGGTGGTGGGTGGTCTGCCATGCCATCGCGATGATCATGCTATTGCCGTAGCCGACATGGCGCTATCTATGCAACGGATGATCAGCCAGATTAATACCCCCCTAGGACAGCCTTTCGCGTTACGGATTGGGATTCATAGCGGTCCTGTAGTGGCCGGAGTGATTGGCATCAAGAAATTCATTTATGATTTATGGGGCGATACCGTAAACGTAGCGAGTCGGATGGAGTCCCACGGTCAGCCCGGGGCGATTCAAGTTTCCCCTGCTACCGCTAGTCACTTAAACAGCAAATTTACCCTAGAATTACGCGGCGCAATTGCCATAAAAGGAAAAGGCATGATGGAAACCTATTGGTTACGGGGTGCAGTGGTATGACACAACCAAAAGAAAGCAGTATTAACGATGTAGCTTTTGAATATTATGCTTTAGGGGCAGCGACCTTTGATCTGACGGGCTTACCCAAGGAATATTTCACCCTAGTAGACGGTAACAGCAGTATTGCATGGGTACAGCCGATCTTTCAGTCCCTAGGGATTAAGTCTTTATTGACCACATCGTTACCTGTAGAAAGTTTTCAACACGCAATTATTTATGGCAAGGATTATGTTTCTGTAGTAATCCGACAGCAGAGTTGTTATTTAGCCCTATTGCTTGAGCCGAGCCAAGATATTGTTAACGATGAGTTTATTCATTGGGCAAGAACTTTTGACGTTAATAGCCTAAAACATAATCCAAGATTCCATGTTTTATAACGGTTTTATGGGTGATGAGTAATTGATTCATGAATAATTTGAGTAATTAATCATTCTCGTTTAGATATTATTAGTTGCAGATTCATGGCAAATTCTTAGTTAGACTTTGATATTAATTTTAATTTTGATTTTGGTTTTAATCGAGTCAGTCCCAAGCCATATCAGGGCTGAGGATTTTTTTATAATAAATTTTGGATAATTAACTTCAGGGCTGAATTTCCCACACCCTCAAGAGATTCCCTAAAGAGAGATTTAACTACCATGCTTGTTTTGGGTTTGATGAGCGGCACATCCGTCGATGGCATTGATGCGGCACTGGTTGAAATTACTGATCTTGAGTCTGAGATTGATTTTAAGGACCCTGACTTAGGACAAAGCACAGATCGCCCCCCCCTAAATGCCAAGCCATTACGGGTAGAGTTAATTGCCGGACAAACCTACAAATACGATCTAGATTTACAAACCCAAATCCTCGGCGTATGTGGTGGCAAACCTTTAACTATGGCGGAATACTGCGATTTAGATGACCGGATCGCCATTGCCTTTGCCCAAGCTGCCCAATCCCTGCAACAAAGCCTAGATACATCCATAGGTAAAGCAGAGATAAAACTAATTGGTTCCCACGGTCAAACGGTCTTTCATCGTCCGCCCCGCCATGAGCAGAGTGATTCCCGATTAAATCTTGGTTATTCCCTACAACTAGGACGGGGTGCCGTCATTGCCCAACGCACTGGTATCACCACAATCAATAATTTTCGGGCAGCAGACATTGCTCTAGGGGGACAGGGTGCGCCCCTCGTGCCAATGGTGGACGCTTTGCTATTATCCCATCCCCACCAGCCACGCATTTGCCAAAATATCGGTGGTATTGCCAATTTGACTTATTTACCCCCTACAGATCTTCTAGTCACGGGAAATCCCCTCGGCTCAGGGGTATTTGGGTTTGACAATGGACCCGGCAATGTATTACTAGACATGGCTGCCCAAAAGCTATTCGGGGTTTTCTATGATGCTGATGGTCACCTGGCACGACAAGGCACAGCCCATCAAGGACTCCTCCAAAAATGGTTAGCTCATCCTTACTTCCAACAATCGCCCCCCAAATCCACTGGCAGAGAGTTATTTAGTCCCGACTACCTAGAGCAATGTCTGATCGATTGCGAGGCGATCGCCAACTTTTCCGCCTATGACATCATGGCAACCCTGACAGAATTTACCGCCACTGCCATAGTCGATAGTTACCAACGGTTTTTACCCGCCATGCCCGCTGAGGTTTTACTTTGTGGCGGCGGCGCAAGAAATACTTTTCTTAAGGAACGGATGCAACACCACCTCCACCAATGGGGACCGATCCGCCTCCAGACCACAGACAGCGTAGGCATCTCCAGTGATAGTAAAGAAGCCATTGCCTTTGCCGTGCTGGCTTATCTGCGGTGGCACCAACGCCAAGGCAATCTCCCCAATGTCACCGGTGCAAGTCGCAGCACCCTACTAGGGGAAATTCATTACCCCTAAACCCAATAGGGAAATTCACCATATCAATACACCATTTAAATTTCGCCATTTAAATATCGATAAAATGCGCCCAAGAAATATGCTACTGTCAAGAAGCAGCCATTATTGATAATGCTGGTGATCTTCCATGTCAACCGCGCCAACATCATATTCCCCTGAAGCCCTCAAAGCCGAACTGAACGCCAAAGGTTGTCGCATGACTCCCCAACGGGAAGTAATCTTACAAACCTTCCAAGATCTACCCGAAGGAGAACATCTCAGCGCCGAAGACCTCCACGACCGCCTACACCATCGCGGCGAAAACATTAGCCTGTCTACGATTTACCGCACCGTCAAACTCATGGCACGAATGGGCGTACTACGGGAGCTAGAACTAGCTGAAGATCATAAACATTACGAACTCAACCAACCCCGCCCCCATCACCACCATCATTTAGTCTGTGTCAAAACCAATCGGATTATTGAGTTTAAAAACGATCAGATTTTGACCATCAGCCAGAAAGTCGCAGATAAATACGGCTTCAAAGTCCTGGACTGTGAATTGCGCATTGTGGGGGTCAGTCCCGAAGGACAAAGATCAATCTTCTAGAGATTAATTTTTTTGAGGAATTTTTTTAGAGATTGTTTTATGAAGATTAATTCCCTGGGGTGGATTGGTTCAAGGTGTATTAGTTCAAAGTGCCACCAAAGATCCCTAGAACCTTTCAGCCAAAAATTCCTCGAAAAGTTTTTCCTAAAGATCTCGATTATCACCGCACATAAGATATAATAGGTAGCCTATGCCTTAGCGTACCTGCTTAACTGACGGCAATGTTATGACAAGGCGTGGGATGTAATAGTTATGACAAGCTGCCCTCATAAAGTAGCGTTCTCTGTTGCTCTTACATTTCCAGGAGGCAAAAAAATCTTAAGGAGAAAAGGATCTAGGACAAACATAGTATGGTCAATCGGATAAAAAACGCCCCCAATGTCGGCTTCACCCACGAAGACTTCGCAAAACTTTTAGACAAGTACGACTATCATTTTAACCCCGGCGACATTGTGGCGGGCACGGTATTTAGCATTGAGCCACGGGGTGCATTAATTGACATCGGCGCAAAGACAGCCGCCTATATTCCGATTCAGGAGATGTCGATCAACCGCGTTGACCAGCCTGATGAAGTCCTGCAAAACAACGAGACCCGTGAGTTTTTCATTCTGGCTGATGAAAACGAAGAAGGTCAGCTTACCCTGTCGATCCGTCGCATTGAGTACATGAGAGCATGGGAGCGCGTCCGTCAGCTACAGGCTGAAGATGCTACTGTGCGTTCATTGATCTTCGCGACCAACCGAGGCGGTGCTTTGGTACGGATTGAAGGTCTACGTGGTTTTATCCCTGGTTCTCACATCAGCACCCGCAAGCCCAAGGAAGAGCTTGTCGGTGAAGAACTGCCCTTAAAGTTTTTGGAAGTGGATGAAGATCGCAACCGTTTAGTGTTGAGTCATCGTCGCGCCTTGGTAGAACGCAAGATGAACAAGCTCGAAGTTGGGCAAGTGGTCGTCGGCGTGGTACGGGGTATCAAGCCCTACGGTGCATTTATT
>JBIKNH010000271.1:0-4604 GCA_044358815.1 Pseudanabaenaceae cyanobacterium
GGGATAGGTAACCAGTCAGCCATCGGTTCAGTACTACGGACGATGTGCATCCCAGCCGCAGCAAATCGCGCAAAACTGGCTTCGGCTTGGGGAGTAAAGTCCACCACCCCAGGGACGACCACCGGCGAAGTACAGTCTTCTAATAGATAAACTTTTTGGGCTAGGGTGGGGTCTACCGCCTGAATTTCCGTGAGTAGATCGTCTACTGTCCATGCTACACAATGGCTCTGGGCTTGACCGGCGATCACAATGCCGTCAAATGTCAAAAGTTGCTGAATCAGTCGGTTATTCTTCTGGGCGATCGCCTTGCCGTCGGCGTTACCCATTACCTCAGGACGCAACACCGAATAATTTTCTGTCAGGGGATGATTACCCTTTAGCTCGAACTGGGTTTGACTTTGCCGCGCCATACTATGGAAAAATGCCGCCTCTTCGATAGCAGCAACCAAACTATGGCCAATTCCCCCTAACATCGAGTGATAGGGCCAAATAGTTAGGGGATATTTACCTGCTTGGTTGAGGGACTCCACGTAATGGCGGGCATAGGCAGTTAAAGCGTCTGCTGACATACCCAAGGAATCGGCGACGGCTAAATTAACCTGCCAACGGTTTGCCTGCACATCCTCTAGGGAAATCATGGTCATCGCTGGGGAGTGATTGCCTGACTCATCGCACCAAAACACCGGATGAAAAATCTGCATTGCCTGATGGGTGTCCAACGTGGGGATAATCACCGTCAGCCGCGCCAAATTACGGTAAATGAACTCACACAGTCGGCGGTTGTCGTCCACTGCCCCCGTCCCCGATCTGCCCCCGACAAATAATTCAAACTCAGGAATACAGAAGGTATTTTGGGCATCAATGATCAGCAAACATAACCGCTGCTGATCTTGGCTGGCTGGGGTGATGTGATATTGTTGCGCCCATTGGCGAGCGGCTGGGGCATGGGTTTGATAGGGGACACGCCACACCTGCCCCACTAGAGACGGCGCAAAGTGGGGCGGTATGGGTAACTCTGCGGCGGCAAGGTGAGGGGTTGCCATAGGGACTAGCTCCTGTGATGCACTGGGAAACCAAATTGGAAAGCTAAATCAGGACATTAAGCTAAGAAATCAAAGACCGGAATCTCAATCTAAATTGAAATCTAGTTGAAATCTAGTTGAAATCTAGTTGAAAGTTGGTTGAACTAAAGTCATTAGACTATCTTAGCGAAAACATTCCCGTGATCACCATGACATTTCAGCTATTTACCCTGATTTTATTACCCTAGTTTCACTTATTAAGCAACTTGCTGCTGTAGACCATTGTTAACCAGCCCCACAGCCATAAAATATCAGCAACTAGAGCAAACTATTAAGCAAAAATTAGAGTAATTCCAGACCATAAATTACTAAGCCGTGATGTTTTTTCATCTGCATTTACCCAAACTAAAAGCCTATGAATATATGTAACAGAATGATCTTTTAGAAAATCTATGCGCTACATTAGATTCAGGTACAAAAAGGTTAGACGGAAGA
This sequence comes from Pseudanabaenaceae cyanobacterium, assembly GCA_044358815.1. Lineage (GTDB taxonomy): Bacteria > Cyanobacteriota > Cyanobacteriia > Pseudanabaenales > Pseudanabaenaceae > JBAXSK01. Next base: position 1,518 of record JBIKNH010000271.1, read on the forward strand.
AAAAACAAAGGTCAATTCCTCCAATCCACCTAGTAAGTAACAGTTGTATTTCTTCAGAATTGATTCTCTTGTTTTGATAGATTGTTAGATTGTTAAATGTTTCGTTTGGGCTGTACCTCCTCCCCGCGAAATGCACGGTAGCTTTGATAGCTTCAACAACCAAATACTTTTAATCAGGTCTCCTTAACTTCTCGCCAGCATTGCGGTTTCTATCTTCAATTTCGATTGTTGATTGTTTTTAGTTCGATCTTAGTGTTTGATGTTCGTGTCTGTTTGATCTTAGTTTGATTGATAGTTTGATGTTAGTTAGACACCTAAGATGTTGCTGCTAGAATGAGACAAACTGTAGTAGGTTATGAAATAGGTTGTTTTTGGTAAGTCGATCGATGCCTGCTGTAGATATAGTAGACCCTTAGTAATTCACAGAGCCTAATTGTATATAAACCCCATGTGAGTCTGACAGCCTTCTGTCGGACTCCTCGTTTGTTTATGGGATTTAGTTATTTCTAATTACTTCTAATTAGTTCTAATTAGTTCTGAGTGAATCAACTAGTGAATCACCTATGGTTTAACTCGTCTCTTAACCTACCGCCACACTCTGTAACTTTTGTAGCGTTTCGATTCCTGCTTCAGCTAAATCAAGCATTTGCACTAGTTGCTGACGGCTAAAAGTACCAGATTCCCCTGTCCCTTGTACTTCGATCAGACTGCCAGATTCACTCATCACCAGATTAAAATCAACTTCCGCTTGACTATCTTCAACATAGTCCAAATCTAATAAAGGTGAGCCATTGAGTAACCCCACAGAAACTGCTGCCACCCGACGTTGAATCGGTGATTCCATCAATTTGCCTTGATTGATCAATTGTTTGATGGCTAGCTCCAAAGCCACAAATCCAGTGGTGATTGCCCCCGTGCGCGTGCCTCCATCAGCTTGCAAAACATCCACGTCCACGGTCACGGTGTAGTTGGGCAACTTATCCAAATCCAAGGCAGCCCGTAAACTACGCCCCACTAGCCGCTGAATCTCTTGGGTACGCCCTGACAGTCTCATTAACTCCCTGGGTTGGCGCGGAAAAGTAGCCCCAGGTAACATCCGATATTCAGCCGTGAGCCAGCCTTGATTTTTCCCTTGGAGAAATTTCGGGACACCTTCTTCAATGCTGACAGTGCAAAATAGATGGGTTTGCCCAAATTTCCCTAATACTGCAGCGGTGGGGGTAGTAGTGAAGTTGGGAACGAAAGATACTGGACGCAACTGGCTCGGACTGCGACCGTCATGGCGCGAAGAAATAGAAGACATGGAGTAAATATTCTAATTGTGAAATTAAGAACCTAAGGATCTTAAATGAAGATCATAGATGCAAACGAATTGTATCGGATAAACTAAACGAAATACTTAACCTCCCGCACCGATATGGGAGAACGATGGGGGAGGATGAGAAAACCTAGATTTTAGGCGAATTGGGTCAAGAAACTGGGATACATTGAGAGACAAATCAGAAATATAGCTGCAATCAGCCATATTAGGACGCAAATTTCCAGCCCATCCTTGACCAGAAATTTTGAGATGTCCTAATTACTTTGATTACAGCTATAACTGAAACAACTATATGAAATAGAACTCTGAAACCTACCTCTAAAACTCTCAGTTAGAGCGTGTTTGAGAAGTTTTGATCCCCCTAAATCCCCCTTAGAAAGGGGGACTTTTTTAGTCTTTTCCCACCTTTTTAAGGGGGGCTAGGGGGGATCAATCATTATTTTTAGCGAATATGTAGACTTCCCAAACACCCTCTTAAGTACGCATTCGTTCTTTCATATCTTTAGCCGCAAAAGCATAACCACCATCTGCGCCATCCACAAAATGAACCTGTCGCCCATCTCGCTCAAAGACCAAACAAGTCATTAGCGCACGATCCGATACATGATACCCATAGGTAAGCCTACCTTCGAGAAATTTTTTCTCTAAAAACTGAAGTAGTTTCTGTCTTTGTTTTGCCGTACCAGAAATTACCATTCTCAATCCATCATCAAACTTTTTAAAATCCGTTGCTTCCGTGACAATTTGTTTATATTGCCCCCACCGAAACCCTTGGAATTTAATATTATAGGTCATTAAAAATAGACCTAATAAATTAATTAAACGAATTTTCATTAAATACCAATTCCGTCTCCAGCCCTTAGAATTGAACACCTTAGTTTCTGGCATGAGATTAGTTTTCTTAAATGATAGATTTAATGTTTCTACTGCCACCGGATTACAGGTCATTTCATCACCATAAATCTTTTCAATATTAGTAATTACTTCCCGATAAAGTAAATCTGTTTGAGTTTGGTTAGGGGCAGTTACTACAATTACTAGGCTTAAAATCTCTTCATGGCGAGTGGGAATATCTTGCCAACGACATTCTAAACCTTGCAGATTTGCTTCTGTAACTGCCTTATTAGAAACAGGTTGATAAAACTTTGTGGTTGCCATATCTTTGACTAAACGAGTCGCATAGGTGACCCCACCACCGCGCAAAATTGCTTGATAATAGTTATCAGAAATCCGCAATTTAGCAATTTCTAGGTTGTAATTTTGTTTCACATCAGCCACAGGAATTATGCCTAAGCGTAATCCCAAATTAAACTCTGTCTTAGCAAGATTTTGCAGGCTTAACAGAGCCTCAATTGACTCCTGATAAAGACAAGGGGGAATTAATAAACAAGCACCATCACCACCAAAAACAAACGGAATTTCGATTTCCTCTGCAATATTTAAAATTGCCACAATGCAACAGGAACCAATTAAATTAACGTGTTTATATTTGCCTTGTGTAATGGCAATCGTCGAATCAACCACATCAGTGATAATAATGTACCAATCATCAGGGACTGACTGGAAATTATGCCCATAGGTAATGGCGGCAAATTCTGCCAAAATCGGTAAATTACCGTAAAAATGATTCAAGTGATGGGCATGAAAGGGATCGGTGATTTCTGTCATTGGGGAATTAGGTGATCAGGCATTAGGGGGCACATTAAAAGGCGGATTAAAAGTCATGAACCATGACCTTACAGATACACCTTAATCATTTCCATGAC
>JBIKNH010000272.1:0-4600 GCA_044358815.1 Pseudanabaenaceae cyanobacterium
TACAGCGGTAAAAAAAACAATAGTATCTCGACAAAGTTGAATATTAGCTTTCAGAATTTCTCTTTGTTCATTAGTCAAAGCTGAGTTAGCTGGGTCTAATTTTAACGGTTTGTAAGCATTGAGGTCAATAGGAAAACTAGAAGTTGTAACAGTCATTGATTTTTGTTCCTTATAGGATTTTAGATGCTGACTTTTGGATTTTAGATTATCCCAATCATTTTTCAAACGTGGCTGAATTTTAATATTATTACTTCCTGCACCTCTGGGTAAAAAATATGATATTTTTAATTGAGTTTAACATTTGAAAACATCAAAAAAAACGGCTCTCCTGGAGTAGTTACAGAAAATTAATACTTGATATCAGGTTAAGTCCTAACATGGTAGGGGATTCAAGAATCAGAAAGCATTTTTTTATTAAATCTTCGATTCTATTTGATTGAAACCTAGTTATATCAGGTATTTTAGGTTTTTTAGTATTAACTTATTAAACGAAGTCTAGGATAGCCAAAAAAAACTAGATAAATTTAATTATTTTTTAATCCTTGCCATAGACTTTAAGACCATCCCAAATACCCATTACTCCAGGATAAGGGCTATGATAAACATTCTCCATTATTTGAATTTTCTCAATTAATCTTGGTTCAGAGTTTCCGACAGCAATTCCCTTTAATCCTGTTTCAAATAAGGATAAATCATTGAGAGTATCTCCACAAGCAATTGTATTATTAGCATTAAAATTTATTTCGGACAAAAACTTCAGGAGAGTTGGCCCTTTAGAAACTCCTTTTGGCATGACATCAAAATAAAAATAGATATCATAAGATGAAATAATGCAATCAAATCCAGCATCAATTACTTTTTGAATGGTGCTAGGTTGTAATATTGCAGAATCATAATAGTACGATACGCGATAATCTGGATTAACAGACTGTAGTTTTAATCCTGGTTCATTTGCTAATAGGTTCTTAACTTGTTCGTTGGCATTATCCCATTGTTTAATTATCCAATCTTGCACAGCAGAAATTGGCTCGAAGGTTTTACCATTTACAATAGTTGTTCCTACGTCACCAATGATGTAGTCAGGTTTAGGGATGTGGGGGTTTTCAACTAGGAAGTTGCTGATCCAGTCTAGTTCTCTGCCAGTGACATACACTAAAAGAATACGATCTCGCTGGTTGTGAATATATTGATAAAATTCAGAGCGTTCTTGATGAGTACCACCTAAAAAAGTACCATCTAGGTCAGTTGCTAACAGTAATGAGTGATTAGAGTTCATCTTAAATAATTAACCTAAAATTAACCCACTGCGCGGTGTAAGTGTAAAATTGAGACTTGGTTGTGCTGCTTCATTATTCCAATTTACTGTACCATAACCATAGGTCAATAATACTTGATGAGGTTGTGATCGCCATGATGTTTGAATACTAACTTCTGCTGTTTCATTACCCGCATTTACCGCAATTATCAATACTTCTTTTAGTAAGATTCGCGCAAAAATGTAAACTTGTCCTTGAGCAAATAAAGTTTGATACTCACCAATTTTTAATGCTGCATAATTATGACGCAGTTTAATTAATTGACGATGATACTCTAAAATGTCTTGATCCCACTGTTTTTTATCAGGAAAACCTTTACGACAGTCGGGATCATAACCACCAGTTAAACCGACTTCATCGCCGTAATATATGCAAGGTGCGCCAGGAAAAGTAAATAATAGTAACGTTGCTAAATATAAACTGGGGCGATCGCCTCCAGCTACATCAATTAACCTAGCTGTATCATGATTATTAATACCATTAAGTTGAGTTAATTGAATTTCCCACGGATAAAGTTGCAGTAATTGATTAATTTCTTCCCCATATTTAGCCGCATCCGCTGGTGGTGGTGGTGCATATTCGGCAAAATGTCCTTTAACTTGGCGATCGCCGACAATAAAGGCAGTGGTAGCATTAAGAAAGGGTAAACTTGACACGCCATCAAATTGCGTCCCATCTAACCACTCAGTTGCATTCATAGGAATTTCTCCCACAATATAGGCTTCAGGATTAATTGCTTTGATTCTTTCCCGAAATTCCTGCCAAAATCCAGGAGTTTTGATGTAATCTGCCGAATCTAAACGCCAACCATCTGCACCACGTTTAATCCAATATTCACCTATACGCATAATATATTCGCGCACTCCTGAATTATTAGTGTTAAATTCGGGTAAAGCACGAAGATCACACCATGAAGCATAATTAGCAGGACGAGAATTATCATAAGGTGAGATAGGCCAACCTGTAATTTTAAACCAATCTAACCAAGGAGAATTTTGTCCATTTTCGAGAATATCATTGAAAAAATAAAAGCCTCTACTAGCATGATTAAACGTTCCATCTAAGATAAGTTTAATCTTACGATGATGAACTTCTTTAAGGAGATTGGTAAATGCTTCTTCACCGCCTAATAAGGGATCAATTTGATAATAATCAAGAGTATGATAACGATGATTACTGGCAGATATAAAAATAGGATTAAGGTAAATTGCATTAATACCTAAATCTTGTAAATAATCTAGTTTTTCAATTATTCCCCAAAGATTTCCGCCTTTATAACCATGAAATGTAGGAGTAGTATTCCAGTCTTCTAAGGGTACATTAAGTAACCACTTTTGTTCAGTGGGAATACTTCGAGAAAAGCGATCAGGAAATATTTGATAAAAAACGGCGTTTTTAACCCAATCAGGTGTATTAATCTTCGTATAGAAACTTGTCATGGTCTCTGAAACATTAACCTCATCATTGTTGTTGATTATTCTTTACCGATTTTTCGTTGTATGACAGTTTGGGGTGCGGAAAGTGGGTGCTAAATCTCGAAAAGGTCTATAATAACCACAAACAGGACATTTGAATTTTTGTTTGCTAAAATTTTCTATGCGGAACTTGAGTATATTAAATTCTAACTCGGTTTGTTGTTTAAAATTTTCCAGGAAAGATACTGTCATTATTACCGCCTTAATGTCATAGTTTTTGATGGCTAATTATTATTATTTTTGTGATTCCCAGTTTAACGAAAGATGGTTAGGGAGAGAAGTCTCAGTTTATCATCCCTCCTTTAGTTTGAATTAGTTTATCAATGGTTTCTTGAAAGAGTTCATCTGTCACCATGATGCCTTTATGAGATTGATTTCTAAAGGATAGACATAAATTAGCCGCATAAATAGGAGATTTTAAAGTTTGTTGATACAGTTGAATAATCTCCCTTTTATCTTCCACTATGGCGTGCATCAGAATAGGACTAAAAAGCCCCATATTCATAAATAGTGGTAATTCGATAATTTCATGAAGTTTGCTTAAAAATTTGGTGCTAACTGCTAATCTGGATAATCTCCCTTGTTGATTTTTTACCAGAGATTTAGTCCCATATATGTAAAAATCTAAAAAGCTATTATTTTGCGTAAAGTAAACTAATGAATTGGTGACTTTCTCAGTACAAAATATCTCCCCTTCTCCAAAGTTTTTATCATCTGCTGTATCTAACCAAACTTCACGACAGACTAAATATTCTTCTGAAGTATCAATATTTAAATTATCGGGATCAAATACTACCACATCAGCATCCATCCAAATAGTTTGCTCATATCCCTGTTCTAAAAATTTTTTCGCTATTTCTAATCTAGCTAAATCAGCAATGACGTTAATTTTACCTTGAGATTTATCTATATACCAATCGGGAACGTAGTTAAAAAAGTTATCTTCTCTTCGGTAGTCAAAGCCTTTTAATTCTGCCCAATTTTTGACTGTTTGCATACAAGTTTCCAGCCAATTTGGTGTTTCATTTCCCCGATAGGATTGATAAACAATGGTTTTCATATCAATTATTCTCTGTAAAATCCAAAATATTTTAATCCTTCTAAAATGCCATTTGCAAAGTGACTTTTTGCCAGATAGCGATTCCCTGGTGGGGAATTTTCATGCCACTCTAATATTTTTGGTTGGGCATTACCAACGATAATAGCGGGACAAAGCATATTTTCAAACATAGATAGATCATTACCTGAATCTCCGCAAATAAGAGTTTGTTCATTAGTAAAACCTAACCGTTGTTGCAGAAAAAGAGCAGATGCAGCTTTATTTGCTAATGCTGGTAAGATATCTAAAAATGCACCCCCAAAGTTATCTATCATTTGTACTGCTAAACCATGATTTTGCCAAATAGCTTTTAATCGCGGAAGTGTTACTGATAATCCTTTAGTATTAGTATAATAACTAACCTTAAAGTCCGTTTGTTCTAAGGGAGATTGGGGGACTAGGCAAGGAAATCGGCTGGTTATTTCTATTACTTGTTCTCTATCCCAACCCAGGGAGATTTTGTTTGTCCACTCAGAATCGGGGGTTTCACTGCCTGGGTAGTAAATTTCTGTACCCGTTGCCAGGACGAGTATATCAGGTTCTAAGAGTTCTTTTTGAGCGATCAGTTGTTGATAGAGCGGGAGAGAACGCCCTGTGGTGTAACAGATAACTGTACCGTCAATGCGGCGCTGTTTACTTAACCACTGATTTAATTTCTCTAAAGCTAGATCATCACCAACTAAAGTCTGATCTAAATCAGTCACAAATAA
>JBIKNH010000093.1:0-15635 GCA_044358815.1 Pseudanabaenaceae cyanobacterium
TTACACGATCCTCAAGCCCTGCGGGTTCTTCCAAAACCTGATTGGTGAATATGCGATTCCCATCCTCGAAAATCAAACCATTTGGTTAGGGGGGGAATCTTCACCAGTGGCATACATGAACACCCAAGACATTGCAAAATTTGCCATAGCTGCCCTGGGGCTTCCTGCCACTGATCGCCAGTCCTATGCCATAGCTGGTCCTAAAGCATGGGAACCCAAGGAAATCATTCGCCTTGCAGAGAGAATGTCAGGACGCACTGCCCGGACCGCCAATATGCCCCTAGGTTTGGAGCGGTTTGCCCGTAATGTGGCTTTAGCGTTTGAGTGGGGTTGGGGCTTTGCGGAACGGATGGCGTATGCTGAGGTTCTCGCTAGCGGTCAGTCCTTTAATGCCGACATGACCAAAACCTATGAAATCTTTGGCTTGAAAGAAGATGACATGACCACTTTAGATGCCTATTTCCAAGAATATTTCGGTCGGATTCTCCGCAAGCTTAAGGAATTAGACTACAAAGAACCCAAGGTGAAAAATCCTTTCTAAGAGTAATTTTGCCAATACATCAAAAAATGGGTTTAAGCCAATGGGTTTAAGCCCGTTTTGTTTGAGCTAGAAGAATTAAAGCACCGTAGCACGGGCATCTTGCCTGTGATTACGTTTATCGGATGTTCACTTAATGTTGATCCATCTTTCCCAAAAATCAAACACCCCAAAATTCACCACCCAAGCATCAAACACCCAAAAATTAAACACAATTAGAGGCGGCGGCTAATCTGAAAACCGTGGGAGTCTGTGCCGCAGGTGTGCATTAAACCATGTTGCTGCGCTAAGTGATAAATAGCTTCAGTTTGCCTTGGGCTAGGTCGCCAAGGGTCGCTGTTGTCATAGCCATAATAGGTTTCTACCCCATCAATGCCCAAATGAGCCGCAGCGGGGATCAACTCTTCGGGCGATCGCCGATAGCGGGCAGGATGGGCGAGGACTGCTAAACCACCGGCACGATGCAAGGCTTGAATCACACTAATCGCCTGATATTCCAGTCCAGCGGTGGTGCGCCCCTGAATATAAGGCTGAATTGCTTCATGGGAAGGATCGAAGTCATACCCCAAAATATGCACCTCTGTAAACAAGAGGCTGGCGTTAATTTCTACCCCTGACCACAGATGAGGCAAACCAGACCCTGGCGAGCCTGAATATTTCGGCAACTGCTTTTGACCTAAGTTTTGAGCCAAGTACTTCTGGGCTAAGTACTTTTGGGCAGTAAAATAACCCGACACTGTGTGATGATCGGTAATTGCCAAGTGTTGTACCTGTAAGTTAACAGCTTGGTCAATTACCTGTTCCGCCAGCATTTTGCCGTCAGAGTGGACCGTATGCAGGTGGAAATTACAGCGTTTAGGGCAAGTTGTGCCGTCTACCGAGGCAAATAAAGCACTTATGGTAGTAGCGATGGTGTTTATTTCTGTCAGCTTGGATGGAGGCTGAGCTACCATAAGTTTCACCTACAGATGCTATGTTCAGCAAGTTAATGGCACTAAGCTAGGTCAAATGGAGTACTTACTGAGAATTAAATTCAGTTAGATCAACTAAATCAATCATAACTAAACTTAGGAAGATCGGGTCAGTCAACCTAAATTAAATTTGACTCAACGTTTGCCTAAGCATTTGCCTAAATATTTGTCTAAATATCTGGCAACAAAAGTTCAGGATGTTACTGCCTGAAGGCGACAGGATATGACCATGCGCCTTTTGGTTCTCTGGTTAAGGGTTCCTAAGACAAGTCTAGCCAATAATTTTAGCTAATGTCACGGACAAAAGGAGATCAGTAAATGATTCTTTAAAAATTCTTGATCATGGTGCCAAATAAAGAAATTAGGTTATCCTCCTATTTCTAACACTCCTGTGCGGGTACGAAATAATAGTTCAGGTACTGGTAACTCTTGCCAGCGAACGCGGTACAACTGCAACGGTTCTGTTTTACCTTTGACCATGACTGGTGCTAATTGATCCAAAGGCAAATTTAAAGCCATAATTTGGGCGCGGGTAGTTTCGGAAATCAAGATTTCGTCTGCCTTTGCTGCTGAACAAATCCGACTGGCTACATTCATTGTGTCGCCGATGTTTGTATATTGAATCAGCTTTTCGGACCCAATATTCCCAGCGGCAACTGTGCCCGTGTTTAAACCGATATGAATCTGGAACTGTAAATTACGCCCCTGTCTAGACCATTGCTCATTGAGGCGTTGCATTGCCCACTGCATGGCGATCGCTGCGTTAATGCCCTGAATTGCATCGTCTTCCTTGCGATAGGGCGAACCCCACAAAGCCAGTAAGGCATCAGCAATATACTTTTCTAAGACCCCTCCCAATGGGAAGACAATATCTTCGACCATCACCTTAAAATATTCGTTCAGAAATTCCAGAACTTGACGGGGGGGCATTTGGGCAGACATTTCCGTAAAGCCCGTAATATCGGAAAATAAAACCGTCACTTCCGTTTCAATAATTCGCTTTAAATCAAATTCTTCTTCGATCTTTTTTGCCACTGCCGAAGGGAAAAACCGCTCTAATTTACCGCGCCGGACTAGTTCTGTTTGCATCCGCTTGTTTAAAACAGCATTCTCAATGGCAATGGCGGCTTGGGTGGCTAAACTAGCGAGAAATTCCAAATCTTCTTTATTGTAAATACTCGTCATTGACAGGTTATCCACATACAGCACGCCAATGGTTTGATCTTTGGGCTTCAGGGGCACACACATCGCCGCCTGAATTGACTGCTGAATAATGGAATGGGACGTATTGAACCGCCGATCCATTGAGGCATCTTCGGTGACAATTGCATCGCCATTTTCTCGTACAAACGTCACAATGCGCTTACTGTAAAACTCATAGTCAATGGAAATACCCGCCCGCGCTTTAAGAGCTTTTGGTTCTAGTTCATTAGTGGTCTCATTCACCAAAAGTAATGCGGCTCGATCCACATTCATAATCTGAAATAGTAAATCCAGAATCTTTTCCGGTAGACTGGCAGCGGCTTCTGGGGAAGATAGCTGTTGAGTTACTTCCAACAAGATTCGTAACTTATTGGCGGTGCGCTGGTGATCATTATCATCTTCGGCAATTAACAGGACTGAACCAGTGGGTAAACCTGCGGCATTAGACCGCAAAATTTCCCCCATTGCCACCCGTGACTTTTCTGGGGAAACCCGCGCCAAAATCGATAGCCCAGCATTAGTCGATGCCATAGCGGGAATCACAGACGGTTTGACCACCGTATCATCAATAAACTTGAATACTACTGAGCCAAATTGCAGCAAATCACCACCCTTGATGCGCTGGTGAGTAATCCGCACCTGATTCACAAATGTGCCATTGCTGCTGTTGAGATCTGTCACGAAAATCCCTGTATCCATGACTTTAATATCAGCATGGTGACGGGATAAGCTACGCGCATCATCCTCTACCACGATGGCATTATCCAAACCTCGACCGACGGTATTGGAACCATAGCGCAATGTACAAACTCGTTCTTCAGTAGTTCCGGCATTTTGGATGATGTATGGCATTGCAGCACCTCTGGCACTTGGGGTGGAGAGTCAATTTGAGATTTAGTTGGCAATTAATTCTAAAGATGAATAGACGGGGAGCGGTTCGCGGGCATGGGGTAGAAACAGGAGTTTATTACCAGAGGGCGATGGGTCTAACCCATAATAAAAGCTATATCAAATACAAAAGCAAGGGAAAAAAGTTGCATACTATTAAGGTAACGCGAGTTGGATTATTTCTCAATTTCGGCTGTTTTTGATCTTTCTACTAATTTTCTGTTGTAACTTTTTTCTGTTGTAACTTCTATCTCCCACTGAATTAAAGCCACCATGTCTTCCCCAACCCTAGAACGCCCCGCCGATTCCGGTACGACCACCGATAATTTTGCCGAGTTTGATCAGTATGTGATGCATACCTATGCCCGGTTTCAATTGGCTCTAGAACGTGGGCAAGGTTGCCGAGTGTGGTCTCCCGATGGTAAAAGTTTCTTAGATTTTGTGGCAGGTATTGCCACTTGCACCCTTGGGCACGCCCATCCGGCAATGGTCGAAGCGGTGACCAACCAAATCCAAAAATTGCACCATGTTTCTAATTTGTACTACCTAGCACCCCAGGGGGAACTAGCGAAATGGCTAGTACAAAATTCCTGTGCTGATCGGGCTTTTTTCTGTAATTCTGGCGCTGAAGCCAACGAGGGCGCAATTAAGTTAGCCCGTAAGTATGCCCATGTCAAACTCGGCATTGACCAACCGGTAATTTTAACCGCCCATGCTAGTTTCCACGGTCGCACCCTCGCTACGATCACCGCCACTGGGCAACCCAAATATCAAAAGAATTTCACCCCATTACCGACGGGTTTTGACTACATCACCTATAACGACATTGCCGATCTCGAAGCTAAGGTGAGCCAATATACCGGACGCTTAGCCGCCATCATGTTAGAGCCGTTGCAAGGGGAAGGGGGCGTAAATCCAGGGGATCGGCTGTATTTCCAACGGGTGCGCCAGTTGTGTGATGACCACAAGGCGCTGTTGATTTTTGATGAGGTGCAGGTGGGTATGGGACGCAGTGGTATGTTATGGGGTTATGAAAACCTTGGTGTTCAACCCGATGTATTTACTTCTGCCAAGGGTTTGGGTGGTGGCATTCCCATCGGCGCAATGATGTGCAAGTCTAGCTGTGACGTGTTTGAACCTGGGGATCATGCCAGTACCTTTGGCGGTAATCCTTTTGCTTGTAGTGTGGCGTTGGCGGTTTGTCAAACCATCGTCAAAGAGAACCTGATCGGCAATGCCAGAGAGCGCGGTCAACAACTGCGCCAAGGTCTCGAAGCCATTGTCAGCCAATATTCGAGCCATCTGCAATTGGTACGCGGCTGGGGCTTAATTGATGGCTTGGTTTTGGCAGAAGACAGCAAAATCATGGCGCGGGATGTGGTGGCAGCCTGTTTAGAGCGTGGTTTGTTGTTAGTGCCCGCTGGTTTGAAAGTGGTGCGATTTGTACCGCCTTTGACCGTATCTGCGGCTGAAATCGATGAAGCCTTGCAGATCATGGCGCAGGCAATGGAAGTTTTAGCGGCTTAGGTCACAAAACCATCGATAAAAAATACAGCTTCGACTACGCTCAGCTAACTTACACTCAGGGCTGAGCGTAGTCAAAGCCACACTTACAAGTTGTTTCAAACAAATATAGTCTTACAGAATAGAGGTCAATGACAGGGGGGCAATTAATCGATTGCTTCCCTTTTTAGTTATGTTTAGTTGTGTTTACCATTGCGTTTATTTTTTGTGCATTACCGATATTTCTCAGCATCTTTACTTGGGGTATGCCCTGCGAAATATGCGGCATTAATTCGGGATCGCTATAAATACCGTTAGAAACTGTGGCGATCTTATTAACAACTATTACGACTAAATACGTCTTAGAAACATTTCCGCTACGGCAGAAAAATATTTGCTAATCAATTACATAGCTGTGCGTATTTTGACAAGACTAAAGAACTTCCTATGGCGATTAAGCATTTGTGTGATGAATGGGTTTTAGAGTGGTGTGAAGCCCAAGGTTGGACAGATTTATTTGTAGAGCGAGCCTCAAATTATTGGGCATTTCCCCCAGCGGCAGTGATGCCCGTACCAATCCCCACAGATACACTGCTTGAGATTAAAGCGGCTAAGGGTATGAGTCGTGAAGAGCGGTTATGGTCATCGGTGGCGGTGGGAATTGCAGGGACGGCAGCAATGGTAAGCTGTCTGTGGCAGAATCCTTTACCTTTAACTTTTGCTTTCGCGGCGGTGGCATTGATTATTGCCTACATGGAAGACTAAGTGAGGTTGGTTTAATATTGCCGAAGTTTAAGATTGCTGAGATTTAGCATAGTGCCACCAAGTAATCGGTAATGCTATCAGTGTCGTTAAACCCAGTAAAACCGCTACTCCCCCAAAGGACCACCGCACCCCAAACAACAAGGCATCGGGGGCAGCATCAACAATGTCTTTGGGGATTTCCGTTCCACTGTGTTGTAGCGTCACATGCGCCAACAGCGCCGCCACCAAGGGCACACCCACCGTCTGTCCCAAAATTCGCGCCAAAGACAATAGCCCCGAAGCTAACCCCAACCGATTAGCCGCCACAGCCCCCATAATCACACTGTTGTTGGGGGATTGAAACATCCCCACACCTAAACCATAGGGAATCACTGCCACCATAAATTCCCAGGGAGTAGCGTCAATCCTAAAGCAAGCCATTAAGCCACAGCCTAAAGTCATCAAACCTAACCCGATTAGACTGACAAACCCCGCCCCAAATCGATCCGCTAGGGTCCCTGCCACTGGTGCAGTTAAGACAATCACCAGCGGAGAGATCGCCAGCAATAAACCCGCCTTCTCCGCAGTGTATTTTTGCCCCACTTCCAAGAAAAACGGCAACACTAACAACACCCCAGCAATCACAAAATTACCGATAAACCGCAGGATTAGCCCCAAAGTAAACGGCAAAGCCCGAAACATTTGCAGATCGATCATGGCATGGGGGACGACTATCTGGGTCGCCATAAAGCTCACCAAACCAATGAATGCCGCCACCAATAAACTAGGCACCGTTGCTAGAGGTAATGCCAATAGACCCTGAGACTGTTGCTGCCATAGGGTCATTGCCAAGGTAAAACAGGTTAGGGTTAGGGTTAAAACCACTGTGCCAATCACATCAAATTTGGTCGATGTGCCATTAATGCGCGATGGTGGCACTAACCAAGCCACGATCAAACAGCCAATAATGCCGATGGGTACATTGATTAAGAAAATTAATTGCCAGCCCCCTAAAGCCAGCAGAAATCCCCCCACTGTCGGACCAGCGGTAATGCCAAAACCATAGATGGCGGCACGAATCCCTAGCCCTAACCCCCGCTGTTCTTTAGGAAAAACTTCCACCAAGATCGCTGTACCTAGCCCCGACAGAAAAGCCGCACCAATGCCCTGCAAAAATCTTCCGGCAATTAACCAACCCACATGGGGCGCAAGTCCGCATAACAGGGAACTGATCGTAAATAAAAGCAAACCGCCAATATAAAGCTGCTTTTTGCTGAACAAGTCCCCTAGCTTGGCAATGGTCAACACAAAAATGGCGATCGCCAAGAGATAACTCAACACTACCCACTGAATCGCTGCAAAGTTGGTGTCTAAAACCGTCACCATCACTGGCAGCGCCAAGTTGACGATATATACATCCAGCGCAAAAATAAACACGCCAATGCCAATGCCCAATGTCGCAAACCATTTCCGCATGTCTCTAGGATCGGGATTTGGTGCAGGTAAATTGCCATTAGGTGCTGCATTGACTGGGGATGAAGTCAGTGGCTCTATGAGTGGCTCTAGTTGTTCAGCAGATTGGGGCAGCGGGTTCAAAGAGGACATTTGAGGTAGAGAAAAGGGATTAAATGAAGCGGTGCAAAAAATGAGGCTGGGGGGTACTGGGGTACTTAAGTGAACTGCCAGACGCTGACCGCTTAGGCGTTACAGCACTGGCTTCCTGATTCAACGGGGATCGCGTCCAACAAAACCGAAGTTTTACCAGATCGACTGACATCCCCTCCACAGGCAGAAGCGCTAGTTCCTAACGCCCTTAACCGCAAGGCTTCATTTCTAATATTGATTGCCGCATTTACATCACGGTCATGGCGAGTACCACAATGCTTACAAGTCCATGTCCTTACATCAAGACTGAGATGAGCAATCTGACTTAGACAGACGTGACAAGTTTTAGAGCTAGGAAACCATCGATCAATCTCGATATACTGTTTTCCTGCGCCCTCAGCCTTGTATTTAAGCATTGTGCAAAACATCCCCCAACCAGCATCGCTAATTGCTTGGGCTAGATTATGGTTTTTGACTAGTCCTTTGATACTGAGATTTTCCACCGCAATAACTTGGTTTTCGTTGACTATCTTGCGGGATAGCTTGTGTAGAAAATCTTCGCGACATCTGGCAATTTTGGCGTGAACTTTTGCCACTGCCAATTTTGCTTTTTTACGGTTTTGGCTACCTTTCTTTTTCTTGAATAGCTTGTGCTGTTTGCGCTTTAAGTTGCGCTGATGTTTGACAAAGAATTTCGGGTTACCAAATTTAGAGCCATCACTGGTAATCGCAAAATGGCTTAATCCCACATCAATACCAACAGCTTTGTCCACTGGTACTAATTCAGGATTAGGTTGACTATCCCCTGTGCTGCGCCCTGTCGAAGCAACAACTAAAACATCAACTAAAACAGATACAAAGTATTTACCGTCAGGATTACGGGATACAGTCACAGTTTTAATGTCACCTGCAAAATCACGATGACGTTGATAATAAACCCAATCTATTTTTGGTAAATAAATTTTGTCACCGTCAAACTTAACGTTTTGAGGATAAGTAATTGACTGCTTACCATGCTTTGATTTGAACTTAGGCAACATTGCCTTTTTGTCAAAGAAATTTTTGTAAGCAGTGGATAAATTCAGAGCCACAACTTGCAAACACTGAGAATATGTTTCGGTTAGCCATGCATATTCTTTTTTGAGAGCGGGAA
The DNA here is from genome assembly GCA_044358815.1 of Pseudanabaenaceae cyanobacterium. Classification (GTDB taxonomy): domain Bacteria; phylum Cyanobacteriota; class Cyanobacteriia; order Pseudanabaenales; family Pseudanabaenaceae; genus JBAXSK01. Next base: position 8,606 of record JBIKNH010000093.1, read on the forward strand.
GTAAGCCTTGGATGTATCCTCTAGTCAACCCTTTACCAGTATTTTTATAGGTTTCTTGACATAGATTTAAGGCATAGTTCCAGAACCATCGCGCACAGCCAAAAGACTTGGCAAGCAAGATTTCTTGCTCAGTTGTGGGATAGATTCTGTATTTGTATGCTTTATACATTTACCAAGAATGTTGAATACTGATAAGATTACTATACCAGATGCAATCACTAAATTGATTAATTCCTAGATTGCTTAATTCCCAGATTCTGGATTAGTTTTTTAGATTAATTTTTTTGTCAAATCTGGTTTTTAGGCAAACTAAATCTAAAATTTAGCCCTAATATTAGCCTTAACCATTAATCTATAATTTCCCAGACATAGTTTCTCTGAGTTTCTCAGATTGACTGCTTTGACTGATGGTCAACAACTATCCCTATTGCTATCGTTACCATAGTCAAGTGCCAACAATTGCTACCCGAACTCATGTCCCTTAAATCTATTAAATCTATCCCACCAAGCCCTTACTAAATTTCGCTAAATTTCACTAAATTCCACTAAATACAGTCTAAATACAATGAATCCGTCAGTTATTGAAGGCATATCGCCTAATCTGTTGCGTTTTGTCGGTTATGGGTTGTTGTTCTTTGCCGTAGCCAACTATGCCGAAGCACTGATTCCGCCTAGGTTTGCCCAAGATCCTAACTGGGAGTTCCAGACCCTTGGGGCATTGGTTAATTCGGCTCCTTTGCCAATCATTGGGTTTAGTTTAATTTTTTTCGGTGAGTCTAAGGCTCGGTCCCCCATTGGTAAAACAGTGCTGCCCATTGTGGCATGGTTGCCGCTGTTGATGGGTTTGGGGTATTTGGTAATGATGTTTGTGGGAATTAGTGCCACCTTACGCCTGAATACCGAAATTTCTACTAGAGCAAATTTCGTCCTGACTCAGCAACAAACTCAATTTGAAACGGCTAGGAATAATCTCAAGGTTACCAAGGACGAGAACCTATCGGAAATTGCCAAACAACTCTTGCAACGTAACCCCGCTGGTGGTGAGGCAATTAAAGAGAATCAAAATAATCCCGCTGAACTCAGGAAGCAATTTGAAGGAGAAATCCAAAAAACAGAAGCTACGACCCGCAGCCGGATCGAGGAAGATCGCGCCCGTACCACGCGGCAATTACTGAAGCAATCTGTCAAATGGAATGCTGAAGCTTTAGTGTCCAGTATTTTACTGATTGGTTTGTGGGCAATGACTGGTTGGGCACGGAAAAAGACTAAGAAAAAACGTGGTAAGTCTGCCCCAGCAATGGATTTAAGCGACTTAACTACCCCTGTGGCAACCTTACCGAAACCCTCAGAAACCTCAGAAACCTCACCTGAAGATTCGGAGAATAAATCTTAATTACAGACTGTATTACAGACAGCCCGTAGTGCAAACCGTTATTACCAGACATTTATTACTAGTCATTCCATTGATACCATGAACTCCGGCTGCCCCATCAGACTGGAGTTTTTGTATCTTCATGGGTTCTAAATAATGCTGTAGTTACGGTTCTTTTTGCGAGTTGCCATCAAGATTCTAAAACATTCTAAATTTTTGGCTAGAGAATTTTTGGCTGAAGATTTATGATAGATTTGAGTCTGAGGGAGTTAATCCGTGGTCATTAAGTCATTGGTGATCCGTCATTGATTTAATGTTGATTTAGTATTAATTTAATATTGATTTAATTTCGTTAGCCCCCCAATACAAGTTTTTTATCAAGTTTTCTATAGGTTTACTTTCCTAATATTATGGTCAATCAGCCAGCCCCAGATTCTGACAAATCCCTAGCCCACGATGCTAATCACCACGAAACTATTGATGTTTCTCATTTAACCCCAGAGCAGGTGGCAGAGATTGCGGCGCGGCTAGAACAGGATGATTACAGTAATGCATTCGAGGGATTGCAGGATTGGCACATGTTACGCGCTTTGGCTTTTAAGGGGTCACAGTTGGTGGAGCCATATCGCCATTTACTCGACATTGAAACTTTTGACGAGTGCTAGGTCTGGCTGTCTCAAGGTTCGGCTGGTGGTGGTTTGATCCGTTGTGAAACCATCTCAGCCGCAACTGATGTCTTAGCGGGTATGGTTTTGGAGGGAAAATCTGATTAAGTAAGTTTTGAGGAGAGGGAGATTATCTAGAAAGTGACTTACTCGTGATTCTGTGTAGTGTGTTCCATTAAATGAAGCCTTCTCTTAGTTTATCAGGCAATAGTTGATAGAAATATTTAACTGATGATAACGCTAAAAGTTTGGACAACTAGATTAACAAAATCTTCAGGTAAGATTTCTCCAGTTGTTTTCCACCAGCGCTGATTTAGATCGAGGGTTCTTATTTGTTCTACAATAACTGAACCCTCTATTTTGAAACCTTCGGGAATAGGAATCATCATTTTGATTTCAGGTTTAATCGTACTGGTAATGGGCTGAACGATGACAATTCCTTGACGTTTTTGGTTGTATTGCGTGTTGCTGATTACCAAACATGGACGAGCGTTTCCTGACTGTTCTCTGCCTTGGGTGGGATTAAGATTAATTCTGATAATTTCACCTCTTTGGATATTCATAAAAGTTCGCACCCTAGTGGTTCGCTTTCAGTAAATTCCATTACATCGTCAGGATATGTAAAGTTATTGGGAATACTGGATATTAAATCGCTAATGGTTAATTCTTGATGTTGTATGGTGATATCTGGGGCTTTGACTGTGATTTTAGGAAGATCCGTAACAGGTTTTTGATAGGTTTGGTGTAAGAATGCGATGAAGTTTAGGGCTTGGCGCTGGGCTTCTGGGGGAAGGGCGGCAAAGGTTTCGATGAGTTCTTGTTGGGTCATATTCATGGGCTAATCTCCTAAATTATCTTCTGTATTACTTTGTTAAGGGAATAAGACTGTAAAACCTTCCTGAGTAAAGTGTTTGTCATGGGTCAGTACTTCAAAAATTCCCATTCTCTGCATCACAATCATTTGTCACCAGTTTTATGTTTGGATTAGACTGCCCAAATTGAATGACTTGTTTGTGGTCTTCGCCATTGGTGTTTAAAAGTGCAATCCAGTAGAAGGTATCAGCAAAGACTATTCTCATGGTTGTTTTGGTGCGCCATAGAGGTAGTGATCGTGATTTCTAGCGCTATCGGCTGGAAGTTTGGCAAGTTCTTCGGGTGGGGCATCTTGCATTAATTCTTGGGCAAATTCCCAAATTGGTTGTGGTGGTGTTTGGCAGTCGCCTACTTCGGGTTCTACAAAGGGATAATTTCTGCTTCTCACAAAAAGCAAAAAGTCTAAAACCTCTTTAACCAGTGGTTCTGGACTATGTTGAATTTCTCGTAAGAGTTGTTCTCTAGCTGTCATTTTGGTTTTTTCCTATTTTTTATAAATGACTTTTGACTCTATTTTAAACTTTTTTCCTTCCCATCATCCTCCTAGTTCTCTAATTCTAGCGAGAGAGTTGTTATACCATTCTGTATTCTATTTCTAATCAGTCTTGATACGTTTTACAATGCTATTGTAGTGATTACGTGCATGTTTAGGATTGAGATAGAATTTAGTAGCTCTCCCCTGTTTATCTACTAGTGAAGATTCAGCTACATCAAGTTTTTCGTAGGCATCAACAAAACTAGGCTTGAGGCGGATGGCTTCGTTGTAGTCGGCGATCGCTCCTTGGTTGTCTCCTTTTTGTGATTTCTCATAGGCACAATCAAAATATTCACTAAATGAATCACCCTTCTTTCTTAAAACAAGAATTTGCGATGCTTGATTATCTACCAAATCAACCTCAATCGCCACCTTGCCCCATTTAAAAGCCATTTCATAACCCTTCCCTGCCCCGATCGCATCATAAAACCCCTGCGAAAACTTAATTGCTACATTATCCCCAATTACATCCCGCATCCCAATCGTAAAGGGGATGTTTGCTGATATTGCATCACCCTGCACATCGGAATAACAAGCATTCAACACCACACATTCCAAATGTTCATCACAAAGCTGTAACAAATTCGCCAATGGTTGTGCGGGTACAAACCTAATTTCATTAGTACTAGTCGAACGCGATCGCACCTCTCCTCCTTCCGAACGATAGATCTCGCTTGCCGACTCATCACTGACAAATAACAGTCCCCGATCTCCCGCACCATGTCCGCTAAAATGCAACACATGAGGTTCCACATCCAGTAAAGCACGGCGTAATTCTGAAGGGGTTGCCGCTAGCCGATATTCCACTACAAAATTATCCCGTTTACGCGCTCGCTTTAAAGCCTCTTGGATGGTTTTTACCTCATGATCCAGTTTTAAAGGTGACGAACCCAACGGATTAGCCGCCACCACCAAAATCCTCACGCGATCGCCCGACTGCGCTAACCTTTCTGCAATGCCGATATTCAGGTTCTGCACATTCACAGTCCCGCCCTGCACATTAATACCAATTTTGTCAGCCAAGGGATCAGCCATAATGCTAAAAAGTTTGTCACAATAACGCCATACCCCTCAAGCAACTTTTTTAACAAACCTACTTGAGAAGCGCTTCACCACAGATTTATTCTGCCATAAAAACTTTATGTAGCCATAAAACACTTGTGTGTGCCCCACCAATGCTACAGAACTTTTTTCCATGAGAATATTTTTCTAGGCATTAAAAATCTGTGCTGGAGTTAACTTCAATTCAGTAAACAGCAAGGATTTAATCACCGCATCATCTCGATAAACTATTTCCTCATATAGCCCATCTTCGAGCAGTAAAATCGTCACCTTGCGATCACTAAAATCGATAATCCAATATTCAGGAATCTCGATCGCATTGTATTCTGCGCGTTTCTTGCGATAGTCAATATTGCGGGTACTATCACTGACTATTTCCACAACCAATAAAGGAACTGAATCCGTTAACACCGCTTCCCGAAATCGCATCTCTTGCCACTGTTCGGAGGTAATCACCACCACGTCAGGGATTCTGCAAGTGATTTTGCCTCTGACTTGCCCCGTTTGTACTGCAATCAAATCCTGCTTAGAAATCAACGGCAACTGCAAACGCTGAATCTCCAAACGGAAAGAATCATTGACAAATTCACTCATGCCCCCATGAATTCCTGTAGGCTGTGCCATCGCTACCAACTCTCCATTCACTAACTCATAGCGTGTATCAGTTCCATCCTCATAGGTAAGATATTCCGTAAGTGTCAGGAAAGGACTTGTAACAGTCATGACTGAATCCTCCTAAATCGATAAATTAGCAGCGTATATGCACCCATTCTATAGCAGTTCACTTGGTAATGAAGCCAACAGCAAACTCAATCATATCAAGGCTCATGGCACTGAAACAGACCTAAGATATTTATGACTTAGTTTATGATTAAATCATATTCAGGTTATAAAAATCCCTGTAACCAACCAAATATTTCAAAGAAAAACCCAAAAACCTCAAAAAAATACCCTGATTTATCCTGATTTATATTGTGTGATCAGGGCATTAATTCTCAAATTGAATCCCTTGAATGGCGCGTCGTCGTTGTTCTAAAATCTGCCCAATTTCTCGGGCAAAACTAGGCTGACGTTCAATGGTGCGGTCTACGATAGCGGCAGGAATCATCATTACTTCTAAATCTGTCATAGCGATTACTGAGACCGTGCTAGGTTCGTCAGAAAAAAGAGTCGTAATACCAAAAAATTCCCCCGCTTTGAGGGTCATAATTTCTTGCTCTCTTCCTGAAGGATTACAGATAGTTAACACTGCCCTGCCAGAGATAATGATATATAAAGCATTGCTAGGATAACCTTGGCGAATTGCTTTCTCTCCAGCGGCAAAATGTTGTAACATCACCTCTTGGGCGGCAATTTGTCCGTTATTTTCCGTTTGATCAAGGGGAATGAAATCAGGAATAGCTCGCAGACTTTCAGTAAATTTTTTAGCATTATTTTGGGTCTGAGTCGCTGGTCCATTGAAATGATAAAGAGTGCGAATTGGAAAAGGAATCGATAGGTGTTGCCGTTGTGCCGCATACCAAACACGGGTCATGAATCGATCACGAATTGATTCTAAATCGCCATAATCTTCAATAAAAAATTTTACTTCGTAATTAATACTCGAATCCTGATAGCTTAAAGTATAAACTTCCGGTTCCGGTTCATTTAAAATACCTTGAGTCATTAGAGCCGTATTTTTTAGGACCTGTTTCGCTAAATTAGGAGGATCTTTATAAGAAAAACCAATCTGAATTCTTTCGGCATGGAGTTTCTGGGGCTGGCTAAAGTTCCGAATTACTTCACTACTAATCACTTTATGGGGAATTACGAGCATTTCCCTTTCTAAGGTGATCAGCCGCACCGCTCGCCAATTAATATCGATCACCTTGCCCACCCGATCCCCAATTTTCAACCAATCACCAACAGAAAAAGGGCGTTCAAATAATAGAGCGATTCCTGAAGTAATACTACCGAGAGTATCCTGTAATGCCAAACCAATTACAATGGAACTAATGCCCAATGCAGTGACTAATCCAGCTAGATCAGCGTTCCAGACTGTAGCTAAAACGATGGCTGTACCGAGCAAAATCAAAAAGAGGCGCGTCAAATCAATTAATAGTTTAGGAACTCTGGAGCGCCAAGTATCGTTTTTGGCACGTTCAAATAAAAGCGCATTTAATAACGAGAGAGCGGTATGAATTACACAGATCCATAGCAGGGTTTGAACGCTTTTGACTAGTTTTCCATCACTATCTAGTAACAGAACTCGCTGCATAAATAAGAGACAAACTAGCACTGGTACAATGAGATTCCGTACTAGGCTGAGGGTCGCGGCGAGGGGATGTCCCTGTCTTTTGAGACGGTGAATTATCTCTCCTAGAGTAATGGTGACAATAGGAAAACAGGTAACAATGATAACTGACCAAAGGAGTAAATCATTCATAATGACTCCTATTGACCATTTGCTGAAGTCCAAGAACTAGTTTCGAGTCGCCATGCCGATACTTTCGCTTTGCCAGCAATTTCCAAGTCCGGCACTGG
>JBIKNH010000273.1:0-4593 GCA_044358815.1 Pseudanabaenaceae cyanobacterium
GTGGATCAGTTACAAATTCCTGCTACGGTGCGTCCTGTGGCAGTCATTGCCCTTGGTTATGGTGCTGACCCAACCACTTTACCTACCCCTGAACTCCAAGAACGGGAAACAGCCCCCCGCACTCGCTTTGGTCTAGCTGAATTTACATTTGGCGACAACTGGGGTGAGCCTTGGTCTGGACTGACTCCTGAAGCTTAACCTTCCTTAGGCTTTTGCATTTGAATCCGTTCTAGATCCCGCTTACACTCAAAGCACAATTCCCGATTAGCGGGATCAGTATTTAAAGCTTTTTGCAGAAAAATCTCGGCTTGTCGTAATTTCCCTTGCAAAATCAACTCGTTGCCATAGCGATAATAAACCACCGCTTGCCAGTGAATCACTTCTGGCGTATTGGGAAATCGTCCGTTCATCCCTTCCATCAGGGGTATTGCCACCAAATATTTCTTCTGCCGCAACAGTTCCCGCACCCGATTGATCATATCTAACTTCAGTTTGGTTTCAGGGTCCTGAATTGGTGTCGCTTTAGCATTCGTTTTCCCCTGTGCCGTCTGCTTAGGATGACTGGGATTTGTTTTTGGCTCTACCTTAACTTTTACTTGAGGTGGCGACTGTCGCGGTGGCTGAGTATTTGGTTGGGGCATCGGAGGTAATGGCTTACCTTCATGGTCCTTTAAAATCTTGTAAGCCTCTTGGACCCGCTGAAATTTTTCCGCTGCATAGGGATCATCGCGATTGGTATCAGGGTGATATTTTCGTGCTAAACGACGATAAGCCACCTTCACATCATCGATGGTGGCATTACGCGGTAATCCTAAAAGGCGATAACATTCCAAGGGATGCATGGCAAAACTGAGAAATAAATCCACTCACTACTATTGAGAGGACCTGGTGAATTAGAACTGCGAATTAAGCGTGAATTAAGCGTGAATTAAACTGGTTAAATTAAGATCCCTAAGACAAGATCATGATCAGCGAGCAAGGCTAGTGATCAAATTTAAATGATCAAATGGTGTTAGTGATCAAACTATAAGATTTTACTGCTCTCTATTACTATTACTAGGAGTGGTTAAACCTCTGGTCAGATTGGGCCATAGTAAAATTCCCAACCCCAAAGTGCTGATCGAAATAATTATGGGGTTCAGTAAGGGGCGTTCTTCCGTCAGTGGGCTGGTGGTCAGGTTAACAGTGGCAGCTAAGGCAGGAACCAGCAATGCAGTAAATAAACATAGACTAAGGGTACGGGCCCAACAGCGGCGATACCATAAGCCAATTCCTAGAATAATTGGCACAAGTCCGGCGCTACCCAAAACCAAAGTTACCATAAGCCGCAGGTTAATCATGCTGGCATCTCCGGCAAAGTTACTGGTGTCCTGGGGGGCGAAAAGCTGCCAGTGGTGCAGTCGATTTACAATGACCCAACTGCCTAGCCCTATCATCAGTAATGCCAAGGATTTCACAATTAACAGATAGATTTTGGGCTGGTTGGGATGGCGCGATAACTTGGTCATGATCGGCTTAGGAGCAGATGCGCTCATGATATGTGGTAGGCGGATGGGGTTTGCCCGAAACTTACGGCACTTTACGGAACTACTACATTTAGACATCAATCAGACATCCATTAGGTCATTCATCAGGTATTCATGGTTTGCCCCGTAAAATCCCCATCAAGCTATCATAGCAAGGTCACTAATGGCAGGAATAATGCAGGATGACAATATTGCAAGATGATGATTCAGAAATGATGATGCCAAGATGATTGAGGAATTAAGTCACAATGCACCAAGAAACGGGGCAAAACATCTCATCCCCTTCGTGTGAGCGAGGTTTACCTTTAGGATTATTGCCGAATCTCCCCCTAACTGCCCTTGCACCGATGCAGGACATTACCGATCAGTCATTTATGTCATTGATCAGTGAGTTTGGCAGTCCCGATTATTACTTTACAGAATATTTTCGGGTCCATAGCTCTTCCCACCTTGAAAAACATATCCTGCGGGCAATCACTGCAAATCATACCGGTCGTCCTATTTTTGCCCAACTCATTGGCGAAAGTATCCCTGATCTGTGCCGTACAGTAGCGTTGCTGCAACATCACCCCATCGCTGGTATTGATCTAAATTTAGGTTGTCCTGCCCCTCGGGTCTACCGCAAAAATGTCGGTGGTGGCTTGTTACGGGATCTAAAAACCCTAGATCAAATTCTCGGGGCGCTGCGGCAAAATATCTCTGGTTTATTCACAGTAAAAATGCGCCTTGGTTTTGACTCCACCGAGCATTTTCCGGCGCTCCTACAATTACTCAAAAAACATCAGGTTGATCTGCTGAGCCTTCACGGGCGTACAGTTAAGGAACTCTATCGCGGCGCAGTTCACTATGAATACATTCGCCAGGCTGTGGATTACTTAGACTGTCCGGTTTTAGCCAACGGTAATATTAGTTCTGCGGACCAAGCCAGCCGTGTTTTAGCTCAAACCCAAGCCGCTGGGGTGATGGTAGGACGTGCTGCCATCCGCAATCCTTGGATTTTTCAACAAATCCGCCAAAAACTTACGGGACAACCCCTTACAGTCATCACCTTGGCACAGGTCCATGAGTACATCCGCCGACTATATGAATACACCTATCCCAAACCCACCCTAGACCAACCACACACAAACAGTGCTACAGAACGGGGACACATTCAGCGGATGAAAAAATATTTAAACTTCATTGCCCAAAGTGTCGATCCAGCGGGGGCATTTCTCTATGACATGCGCCGCGCCCAAACTGCCCCTCAATTCTGGGAGATCTGCCAACAGCATTTACTGACTACACCAGAAACCCCTTTTGCCTTGGAACCATACCCCAATGTCATTGCTCGTCCCAGTTGTGAAAGTGATATCTAGGAGACTGGGTTTCATGGCAGAGCATCGAATAACCGTTAAACAATTTGATTTATAAAAATTATTTATAAAATTTCCGATCTGTACTTTGTCAATGATCCCCATAGGATCAGCAGTTGTCGTCACAATAAATCAGCGATTAGGCTTAGATATGCTGTAATTAGGTTATCTGTTGGAGAGTCCTGATTTCGTGATACGAAAGTAATAGCTTAAAAATGGCTTAAATTAATGCCTTAAAGCCGATCATCAATAAATTCCTTGGGAATGCATTTATGACTTACAGCCATTTTACAGCCTCCCATCCTCATACATGAAGGTTCGTGATCCTCCCTAAAGAGTTTTTTGAATCTTCAGCAAATTTATGTTTTGTGATGGTATATCACAAGGCTTTATGGGGAATAATATAGACTGTATAAGTTTGCTGGACACCATAGTTGGCACGCTTGTCTACTCGCTATCTATTCGTTGTTTTATTACTAAAAAAGCAGCAACCATAAGAAAAAACACGAAACTAGTCAAGACTAAAACTTTCTCTTCACATACAAGAGAATTTGGTTGTCTTGGCGATTTCGATGTTTCAGTCCCATACAAGACTGACTGCGCTCTCTAGTAGGTCACCTAGTCCCACTTTTCAAGCTGAGTCTTGAAATGCTTTCGATCCAAACCCTATAACACAAATCTTGCTTAACCTAGATTTGACTGAATAAAAATTTGGTTGCACGATAGTTAAGCTAAATTTGGGGGCATGGTTGAATCGGCTACGTTTTAAGGAAAACTTTGACAGATGCCCCTAGGCAACCACCCCAGGCAACAAAGCCACACACCTAAATCGGCAGAATCTACACAAACACACCAAGTTTCTGTATCTAAAGCTAGGATCTAAGTCGATCATTTTGCCATCACCCAATTATCGTAATTCCTAAATCTAGAGGAACACTAAAGTGGAAAACATATATCCAGCCAATAACTCCCTGAATGTTGATTCGACAGCCGCAAGCAATTTTTCACCATCCATAAATTCTTCCCCCTTAATCAGCCAAAATGGCATCAGCAGCCTGCCTGTTGGTGCTATTGATGTGTCTAATGAGATTTTAGATCCATCATTATTTACTATAAGATCATTATCTTCTCAGGAAAGCATAGTTTATCTGGGAGGCTTAGGGGGTAATTTATTAGATCAACAGGATAATAGTGACTATTTAGGATTTAGCTTACTTACAGGGCAGACCGATTTCTCGGTGGGTAATACGCCCCTAACCTTGGCATTGGCAGGGGGAGCGGCTAATGATGACATTTACCTTAGGTTGGATAGTAACAATCAAGTAGCCATTAGTACTGATGGCAGTAATTATTATGGGGCGACTGGTTTTACCTTGGGGGCAAATAGCCGCCTGTTGGTGGATTTAGGCGCAGGGGATGACCGTTTGCATATTGATTCATCCCTATACACTGCACTACAAAATTTTGGTGCTAGTTTGCAGTTTGAGGGTGGAGCGGGCAACAACAGTTTATTTGGACCTAGTTTAGATACCAACTGGCGGGTAACGGGGGCAAACCAAGGTCAAGTTGGTGCAGTGCAGTTCAGTAACGTCGGTGATATTAAAGCTGCGGCTCAGAACTATGCCACATTCACCTTTACTGCTGACGGGGTACTGACCGGTGTGGCAGACGGTGGGGACGGGAACCTTGGCACTTTGGTTTTGGAAGGGGGT
>JBIKNH010000319.1:0-4528 GCA_044358815.1 Pseudanabaenaceae cyanobacterium
AAATCACATCAACCTACTATGAAATCTATCAATCCGCCGTCCGAAAGCACCGTGATTGATTTGGCGATAATTGGGACTCGGGGTATCCCGGCCAGGTACGGCGGCTTCGAGACGTATGCTGAAAACTTGTCGAGGGAGATGGCGCTCCTTGGTTACTCGGTCGCGGTGGTGACTCCTAGCCATCGTAAGTCGGAGCGTATGCGCGAAACTCACCGCGTAATTCGGTGGTTTGTGATGGATTTTGAGCCCAAGCTGACTGGTCGGTATGCAAAAGCTGTATCGACTATTGTGTACGACTTCTTATCTGTTATCGTTTGCTGCATTCGACGACCGCGACGTGTCTTGATTTGTGGCTATGGAGCAGCGCCTTTTTTCTGGTTGCTGAATTTAGCTGGGGTCCAATACGCGGTGAATCCCGATGGGTTCGAGTGGAGGAGTAAACGGTGGAACCAATTTGCCCGTCTTTGGTTGCAATTTTGCGAGTTTAGCTGCGCAGCGTCTTCTCCTATTTTGATAGCGGATGCTAATAGCATCGCTTGTCGTTTTAAATCTAAATTCAGGCGGGAGGCGGTGGTGATTCCGTATGGGGCTCAGGTGGCTCAGGAAGTCGCGTTGACGCGTTCGGACGAAAACATTCCGAACTCCTCTTATTATCTCGCGGTAGCCCGCATGGTCCCTGAAACCAATATCCCTTTAATAATTAAAGGCTTTTTATTGTCGGGTACCGACGCCGATCTTTTGGTTATCGGGCCGATTAAAGATCAGCAATTCTTTGATACTGAGGTGGCACCGTTACTAGGCGGAAAAGTTAAGTATTTAGGATCGATTTATGATTCTCGTCGGTTGGGGTCTCTTCGGGCCTTCTCACGGGCTTTACTGCATGGCCACGGAAGTGAAGGGACCAATCCAAGTTTAGTCGAGTCGCTGGCATATGGCAGTTTCCTAATTGCATATGACTCAGAGTCAAATAGAGTTGTTGGCGGGGTCGATGCGAAATATTTTAAAACGGAAAAAGAACTTGCGAACCAAATTAAGACTAGAGATGCTACTTCGATTGAGGAATTATCCGTCATTCGTCGCGCGAACATCGCGCGTGCGGAGAGGGATTTTTCTTGGGGTGCGAACGCGCGCCAACACGCGTTAGCATTGAACTTAAGTTGAGGCTGAAATGAACTTAAAGAATATGAACGTGCTTGTCACGGGCGGAACCGGGTCTTTTGGCTCGACGGTGGTCAAACGCCTGCAAGAAGAAAACGTAAGATCGATAAAAATTTTTAGTCGAGACGAGAAGAAACAAGATGATATGAGGCAAAAATTAGGCGCGCCAAATATAGAGTTTTTCATCGGAGATACGCGCGATTACGCGTCCTGCCTCCGCGCGGTAGAGGGCGCAGACTTGGTATTTCACGCAGCCGCTTTAAAACAAGTGCCTTCATGCGAATTCTTTCCAGAGGAAGCGGTTAAGACTAATGTGCTTGGTTCGGCAAACGTCATCGACGCATGCCTTACCCACAAAGTAAAAAAACTCGTTGTTTTAAGCACTGACAAGGCTGTTATGCCCATAAACGCTATGGGAATTAGTAAGGCCATGATGGAAAAAATCGCGACTGCGCGTGGACGGGAGGCCCGCCGTAACGATCTTCGTACCGCGATATGCGTAACAAGGTACGGAAATGTAATGTCGTCGAGAGGTAGCGTGATTCCGAAGTTCGTAAAGTGCATTAAGGAAAAGCTGCCGGTGCCGGTAACAGATCTTACTATGACTCGCTTTATGATGACGCTGGAGGAATCCGTTGATCTCGTCTTTCATGCATTCAAATCGTCGAAAGGCGGAGAGTTATTTGTTAAAAAAGCAGATGCCGCGTCATTGAACACCCTGCTCGATGCTCTGGAACTGCTTTTTGGACACCCGATAAAATATCGGATTACTGGGCCGCGACACGGCGAGAAATTTCATGAAACGTTGGCCACAGCTCAGGAAGTTTCGGTAGCGAAACATATAGGTTCATTTCTATCCATTGAGCCCGATATGAGAGACTTGAATTATAAGGGCAGGGCATCCGAGGTGACGATGTCGCAGGCAATGGACCTAGCGTCGAATACGGTAAAGCAACTGAGCGCGAAACAATTAGCAAAAAAAATTCTTGATTCGGGTATGGCCTTGTGAAAGTGCTAATCTTAGGCCACACCGGGATGCTTGGCAAAATCGCGAAATATTATTTTTCTAAATATTATCCGACTGACGTTTTCCACCAGCGTTATGCGTTAGAAACCCGAGTATCGTTCATAGAGCAACTAAAGAAAATAACAGCTGGCGGTCGATGGATAATCCTAAATTGTATGGGCGCCGTGCCGCAGCGCGGTAAGTCCTCGCATAGATATTTCGAAATTAATACCACCGCAGTCTTCGACGTCTTAGGCGTTACTAATGACCGAGTCAAACTTATTCAGCCGTCCACTGATTGCGTGTACTCAGGCGTCTCCTCCACCGGATACGAAGTTCAGTCCTTCTCTGACGCTTCCGATGCTTATGGTGTAAGCAAGCTCCTCGCGGAGCGCATTTGTCTGTATTCTCCGAATGCTGCAATAGTTCGTACCAGTATTATTGGCATAGACGATCGAGCATCGGGAAACGGATTTCTAAGCTGGATCCTATCTCATGCCCCTGGGGCAACGATACCGGGCTTCACTAATCATTATTGGAACGGCGTCACCACTTTGAAATGGTGCGAGTTCGTACGAACACTTATATCGGGCTCGATGATCAACGGACTCCACAGTCTTCGCTCATCGAGTTGCCTGACAAAATTTCATCTAGCCACCGAAATATCCGATGTCTGGAATTTGAAGGTAGACGTCTCACCGGTCGAAGCGGGCTATGCAGTAAATCGATGCATCGTCGACGCACTGGATATGGGTGATATTAAATCGCAACTCGTGCAGTTGAGGGATTTTTCATGACAACCGTCGCAATATTCTGCGGACAACGTCATCAAGCTATCGCTGAGTTTCAGATTAACTATCTAAGCAGATGTACTTCGTTTTCTCCCATTCTAATATGCCCAACGAACGTGGCGAATACATTGCGTCCACTCGTTCCGAGAAGTATCCCGATTCTTAAGGATGAGGATGTCGCCTCCTATTCGACAATGATGTCACTGTGCTCAATGCTTCCTGAAAAAAAAAGAAATTGGTACCGACAGCAACTTTTAAAAATCGGATTTCTCCGAGCTCAAACCCAACCGCTTTTATTATTGGACGGCGATAGTATTTTTAAAGCGAGTATTTTGAATTTAATGACAAAAAATGTAATGTTTTTCACAAGAGAGAAGACATGGCGTTACGACAGGTTTAACGACCGCGTGCTACCGACCACTACAGACAACTACCCATCGTTCGTGACTAATGGGATGTACATTTCCGAAAAATTACTTGACCACCTTAAATGCATTAACCTCGAAAATGTAATAAATAACATCATTCTTAGGCCTGATCTTGACTTTTCAGAGTACCAATATTTCGGGACTTTCAGGACCTCTGCTGAACAGATTACGGAACTGCGTCCCCTTAAAATTTTTCGACGTGGCGATCTTCTTGGTCGTGACATCGCATTAATCGCGGAACAATTTTTAAAATCGAATTATGATGCGATAGCGTTTGAACCGTCTCACAGAATCTCTCGTCTTCGGAAGATCGCAGCTCGGGTTGCCTACGCTGTCGGGTGGACATGGTGAGGACAGTCTCTCCATACGTCTTCATTTTTTTTTGCTGTATATTCTCTCTGGCGAGTTCTTTCTTATTTTGGATAGTTCCTTTATATCAGTTAGATCAAATTTATACTTCTTATCAAGATCCAGATTATTCAGATCAAAACTTTTATCTCTATTATTCTCGATACTACTGCGAGTCCCCTCCCGAGGACTTTTCCGATTTTAATGTGACTTGGACGTCTGGCGGCGTGGTGGCCTACCTAACGAGCGCCTGTAGGCTCATCGGCGGCGTATTTGGATATTTAGCCTTCAATCTTGCTTTATTTTGCGTAACGTTTCTACTTGCGGTGAGGGCGGGTAGAGATCTAAGTGAAAAAAAACCGATCATTCCTGCACTCGCCTTCGCTGCGATCCCTACGACACTTTATTACGTAAGCCTGCCAGGTAAAGAGATATTATCTATATCCGCCGCGCTCTTAATGCTGGCTTCGATATATTCTTACGAAGCGAAAAAAAAAGCTTCATCAATTATACAACTCTTAAGCGCGATTATTATTTCGGGGTTTAACCGTCCGCACGAGGCAGTAATATTTTTATTTATCCTACTCGGATATTATATTTTTAAAAAGTCAAATATTTTCATAATATTCGCCCTCCTTGTTGTGGCCGCAGGTTTCTCAGATGCCGTTGTAACCAACATTGCAAACCCGCTGCTTGGAATAAATTTAAGTGGTCTGCAGGATTTGTTGGTTGTTACGGAAGAGGGTTTCGGGAAATATTTAGTGAGTGAAAATTATTTTATTCATGCGGCTCTCGCT
>JBIKNH010000274.1:0-4527 GCA_044358815.1 Pseudanabaenaceae cyanobacterium
GTAACTATCCATGAAACCGCGCATTATTGTTTGTGGATTAGACCGTACTGGTTATAAGGTGCTATGCCTATTACAGCGCCAAGGGGCAAATGTGGTGGGGATTCATCATCAGCCAATTCATCAAGCGGCAGCGGAGATTATTGTCGGCGATCTTCAGTCTGAGAGTGTCCTGATTCAAGCTGGAATTAGAGATGCCCATACTCTGCTGCTAACCTCCGCTGACGAAGCCCAAAACCTTGCTATTTTGATGCAGGCACGGGTCCTAAACCCTCAAGTGCGGATTATTAACCGACTGTTTAATACCAGCTTGGGGACGCAGCTAGATTTAACTTTGCCCGACCATCTGACCATGAGTGTGGCAGCTTTAGCCGCGCCGATCTTTGCCTTTAGTGCTATGGGGGGGCAAGCCATCGGACAGTTACGGTTATTTCAACAGATTTGGCCCATTTACGAAGTGTTTATTGACGAAAAACACCCTTGGCTGGGCATGTCTCTGGCGGATCTTTGGGCAGATCGCCGCAGAATGTTGATTTATTATTTACCGGTTTCTGAAGAGCATCAAAGAGATGATCTAGGGGCAGACTGTGATTTAGTCTCGGCAGTGGTGGAGGGGCGACGGCTACAATGTGGGGATCACTTGTTGGTGGGTATTCAGCCCCAGGTTCGTTCCAATAATCGCTCCTGGTTATTCCGGTTAGTGAAGTTTATGACTAACCTTAAACAGTTGCATAAACAAGGTCAGGCAATGCTTTTGGTGGCACTGTCTCTGTTGTTGATCATTGCGCTGTGTACGATTATTTACACTACCGCTAGACAAGGAGTTTCAATTAGTGATGCTCTGTATTTCTCAGTGGGAATGCTCACGGGCGCAGGCGGTAATGAGCAGGTGGTGGAAAAAGGCGGCGATTGGCTGAAATATCTCACGGTGGTGATGATGCTGATCGGGACGGCGGTGATTGGGATTTGGTATGCTCTGCTCAATGATTTTGTTTTAGGTACAAGATTAAGGCAGGTGTGGGATTCTGCCCATATTCCGGAACGGAATCATTTTATTATTTGCGGTTTGGGGAGTGTGGGAATGCAAATCGCTTCCCATTTAACTAACTATGGTTATGATGTGCTAATTGTGGAACGAGATCCCAACAATCGTTTCCTTAAATCTGCCCGTAGTATGGGTTTACCAGTAATTCTAGATGATGCAAGTTTGGCTTCTACCCTAAAAGCCGCCCACCTTGCCACTGCGGAAGGGGTTTTAGTGGTCACTAATAATGACACCAGTAATCTCGAAATTGCTTTGAATGCTAGGGGGATCGATCCCAAAAGTCGCATTGTCTTGCGCTATGACGATCCCCACCATGCAGCGATGGCACAACAGGTTTTTGATTTCGATGCGGTGCTGAGTCCTTCGGAAATTGCGGCTCCGGCTTTTGCGGCTTCGGCTCTGGGGGGACGGATCCTCGGTAATGGCATTATTGCGGATAAGTTATGGGTTGCTATTGCCACAATGATTACGCCGAATCATCCATTTTGTGGGCAATTGGTGCAAAATGCGGCAATGGAATCTGATTTTGTGCCGCTCTATGTGGAAACTGCTGCCCAAACAATTCACGGTTGGGATTTGCTCCATGCTTGTTTGAGTGCTGGGGATGTGCTGTATTTGACTATTCCCGCTGCCCATCTCGAACAACTCTGGCGCACCAGTTACGAACGCCAAGCCCTAACCTTAAACAACTTTTAGATTTATCAATTTAGGAGGTTTATTAGGGATTTTCCCAGGGATTTCCAAGCCATCTGCTTTCTAGTTGTATTGACTGGCATCTGGAATCTCTAACTGTGATCTCTAACTGGGATCTCTGTCAGCGTCTTTAATTGGCATAAACGTGGGACGTTCTGGCAATTTACTAGGATGATATTCAGGTATTTTGGGTTGGCTAATCTCAGGGATTCTCGCTTGAAATTCAAAATCATCAAGACTGATTTGCAAGCGCGGACCAGTGGAAGCAAGGCGAATCACCATTCCATTGTAAATCTTGAGAATTTCAATGGCTTTATTATCACTAAAACTACCATTGGCACTGAGATTCACCGCCTGCCAAAACATGGGTTTCCGCTGTAGTTCCAGGTGGTGACGGGAGACGACGGAACTATATAGAACTACTTGGTTAGTGGCAGCCCGACCAATGCGAATTAGGGACTCATTCTCAAATCGCCAGGTTTGGGCAACTTTATCTTCGGTGGGGTGTAATAAACTCAGCGTAATCACAGGCTTTTACAACTGATGGGATGATTTTGATCGTCATTATGCTACCACTAATTTAAGAATTAAGTTTTAAGGATTAAGTTTTAAGGATTAAGTGAGGTGTCTTTATAAGGAATGACTTGATAAGACATAATGCACTTTTTTTGATGTTAATAATTTTTAATGCCAATTATTTATGGTTTTTTGTGGGTTACCTTGAAACTAACCTAAGTTATAAATTCGGATATTAACAGTAAATTTTCGCGAAACCAGAAAATATCTATATTTGCTTCACGCTTTATCATTCTGGGCTATTCGTTTGTCATTCTGGGCTAGTCATTTGATTTGGCATTTGATTGAGTACTGGATCAGCCATTGGGATGATAGCAATCAATCTATCAAAACGATTAGTAAGTACAACTAAATTTTCATCAAGAGTGTAACTTGAGCCACAAAATACTGTTCATTATGATGAAAACATGAATGCAACAACAACTGAAGTAAGGTTATGCCAAAAAGACGTGATTTCCTTTTCGGAGGTGCTGCTGCTGCCGCTGCTGCCACATCGGGTGTATTGAGTGGTCAGGCACAAGAAACGAAACGTCCAGAAATGAAAGCTCTTCAGAAAGGTTATGTAGGGCAATATCAGGGCGGCGTTTATCTACTGCCAGCAAATGATGAGACCGTACAATGGGGCTGGTTTAATAATGCAGAACCACCCCGCGCCCGCATCAAGTCGGGAGATACGGTGGTGATGGAAACGATGATGGCTTCCCTAAACCAAGTTTTACCTGGTGTTCCTATTGATGAAATTACCAAACTGCGGGTGGATAATCCCGGTCGGGGTCCTCATTCAGTAACTGGACCGATTTTTGTCGAAGGAGCAGTACCAGGGGATGTGTTAAAGATTCGCCTTAATCGTATTGTGCCTCGTACCTACGGCGCAAACTGGAATTTGCCAGGGGATCTGAAACTGGGGATGTTTCCCAGTGTATTTACCAAAGCGCAGGTGAAACATTTCTATCTTAATTGGGATCGTCGTAAAACTGAGTTCTTGCCAGGAATTGAACTACCTGTGCGTCCTTTCCCTGGCATCATCGGTGTAGCCAGAGCAGAAAGCGGACGGTATAGCACGGTTCCCCCTGGACCTTTCGGCGGCAATCTGGATTGTCGGGAACTAGTGGAAGGCACGACAATTTATCTGCCGGTTTTTGTAGACGGGGCGCTGCTGTGGTCAGGGGATTCCCATGCGGTACAGGGCAATGGTGAAATTAATTTAACGGCGATTGAAACAGCCTTCAGTGAATTGAATATCACTGTCAATGTGATCAAGGGAAAATCTCTGACATGGCCACGGATCGAAACCCCAACCCATTGGATCACAATGGGCTACGATCGTGATCTGAACAAAGCCCTGAATATCCTTGACGAAGAGACAATGAAGTTCATCTCTGAATCATACAACTTGAGAGGAATGGAAGCTCGTCAATTCATGGCAAAATATGCTGATTGTCGAGTGTCGGAAGTAGTGAACCAATTGCGGGGCGTATACTGTATGTTGCCCAAGCGTCCCACTGAAGTAGTAGTTCCTAATCCTAAGTCTGATACAGCGGATGATTTTGTCACTTATGCAGTGGATGGTGACTCAATGCAAGCGATGAATAAAGCAGCGATGCAAATGATTGAACGGTTGCAAGAGATGAAAAAACTTTCGCCTTTGGATGCTTATGCATTATCCAGTTTGGCGCTAGATGCTCGGATTGGTCAACTGGAACCAGGTGCTAAGCATGTACATTGTCTTGTTCCTAAATCACTTTGGGTGAAGGGATAAGTCTATTTAGGGTAGGGTGGGTGCGTTAACGAAATGTGACGCACCTTTTTAGTCTTGATCACATTGTCAATCATTGGCGCTTCCTGAGCCTTTGCCTGATGGAAGTTTGACGTAGAAGTTTGCCGTAGTAGACAGAAGTAAAAGAAAGGCTTCAGACTGGGTTTTACTGGGTTTTACAAAAGAATGAAAGCCCCAGCAATATGCACCATATCGGATTTAGATGTCACTCAAATCTTCTGTGAAGTAGATGACTTCTGCTACAGTTTTGGTAAACACGTTTGACGCAACCCCTTTCCTAACAAGAGCCAGTTAGAGCTGATTCGTTTAATTATAGTAGAATCAAATAAGGACTAGAGGATGGGATTAAAATATTGTGCGATGAGAGAATCCAAAGATGTATGTTGATGAGCATAAGCTCTTCTCTTTTTCAGAGCAGCAAAGTTATGCTCAATCTTGT
>JBIKNH010000094.1:0-15400 GCA_044358815.1 Pseudanabaenaceae cyanobacterium
GCATACTTTTTACTGATGTTTACAAGTCGTTATTCCTCCCGCTGGGTCAAGAGGCTTTGTTGTTCAACAAAAGCGTTGGGTGGTTGAGAGGGTGTTTGGGAAGTCTGCATATTCGCTAAAAATAATGATTGATCCCCCCTAGCCCCCCTTAAAAAGGTGGGAAAAGACTAAAAAAGTCCCTCTTTCTAAGGGGAATTTAGGGGGATCAAAACTTCTCAAACACGCTCTGAGTATACATTTGCTTGGTTTTCCCATTTTCGTCACCTCAACAGAGACTATGAACTTTTACCTCAAACTAAAAACTTCTGAGGCTTTTTTCTATGTCGCCATGATTCACATTCTCCTCAAATGACTCGCTTAACTTCTCAAACACGCTCTTAAACTCCTAAATTTAAAACTATAAAGGTTTAAACTATAAAGGTTTCTTATCCCGCCGTAGGAGCCAAATCATTGCCGCTAACACTGTAATTTGAATCGATAAATTAGTCAGATTATCGGTGAATGCGCCATTTCCTGCCAGGAGTTTCATTAGGAAGATCACGCAACCAATCAACCCAGAGCCAGCGAATGCCACATAAATAAATCGCCTGAGGGGACGATAGGGACTTTTGATTTCGTCCCGCAGTTTCTGATAACGTTTTGGATTTTCAAGATTCATGGGTGTGTAGGAAGATTAGTAATGGAATCAATTCCATCAAAGTAGTTAAAATTCATCGATTGATTAAGCTTTCCAAGATGCCAACAGAGTCAAGGCTTCATCACACCAATTCACCCAGCCCTGTTCAAAAGCGATCCCACGCCGCAAAGTCAAATAGGCAAACCGTGCTGTATAGGGACAATCATCCAAATTAGGGAAAAAGTGTTGCTCAATCACTTGATAGGTCTGTAATTTCTGAGCGTGAATTTCGCGATGTTGTTGAATTTGCGTCATGATCACAGTCTTATCTACCAAATGCCCCGCGTAAACCTTGAGTAAAAACTCATCCTTCACCGTTGCTGTATCTGTGGAATGCTTTAACCATGTGGTCATTTCCGTTAGTCCCACCGCAGTCACTGAAAAAACTTTCTTATCTGGACGACCTTCTTGGGCAATGATTTCCGAACTAATCCAGTTTTGTTGTTCCAATTTGGTCAATTCACGGTAAATTTGTTGATGGGTCGCTTCCCAAAAGAAACCAACGGAACCATCAAATTGCTTGGCGAGATCATAACCGCTTTTCGGTTCAGTCACGAGGGAAACTAATAAAGCATGAGCAAGAGACATAAAGAGTTTTAACTAAGTTTTACTAAATTTAACCGACAGTTAAGTTAACCAAGAATGAATCCCCAAGGCAAATTTATTATGGGTTTATTTCCGTTTCGTTCATGGCTAACCACACGGGACTAACTAGAAATTAAACCAATAATCAAATCAATAATTGAATCGATTTTGCATTAATTTTCCAGTAATAACGTAAATCCGCCCCCACTCATCTTAAGTTCACCTTAAATTGACCTTAAATTCAGCCTAGATCAGCCCTTGACATATTAACTTAGTTGCATATACACTGCAAATAATATTCAACTAAGTGCATATAAGCCCATGACCACTGTAGCCCCACAAACCCAACCCTCTTGGCACAAAGCCATCACCAAGCCTGCCACTGAATTTCCCTTGACCGATCTCACCATTGTTGAAGGTGCCATCCCTGAAGGTTTAAGCGGTTCACTTTATCGCAACGGACCGGCACGGCTCGAACGGGGTGGCATGAAAATGGGACATTGGTTTGATGGCGATGGTGCGATCCTAGGGGTACATTTCGGGAATGGCAAAGCTCAAGGGGCTTATCGCTACGTGCAAACCGCAGGTTACCAAGCTGAAACCAAAGCCAACCGACTGCTCTATGGCAACTATGGCATGACCGCCCCTGGTTCCTGGTGGCAGAGATTTGGCAAAGCTTCTAAAAATGTCGCGAATACTTCCGTTTTAGCTTTACCGGATCAGCTTTTAGCTTTATGGGAAGGTGGACTGCCCCACAGTCTAGATCTAACGACCCTAGAAACCAGAGGCTTAGCCTACGTTGATAAATTGCCCGCCCCCTACAGCGCCCATCCTAAAAGGGATAGCCAAACTGGAGCGATTTTTAACTTCGGCGTTTCCTATGGTAAAGATACGACACTTCATCTTTATCGCAGTGATGCGCAAGGACAAATTCAGCGTAAGAATCAAATTCTGCTCTCTGGTTCCTCAATGGTTCATGATTTCGTCTTAGCAGGTAAATATTTGATTTTCTGTGTGCCGCCGTTACGCATGAATCCTCTACCCCTATTACTGAATCTGACCAGTTATAGTGATGCCCTGCAATGGCAACCACAGGAAGGAACCGAAATTCTGATTATTGATGGGGATACGTTGGAACTAGTCAGCCGTAACACCGTAGAGCCTTGGTTTCAGTGGCATTTCGGCAATGGCTATACAGATTGCGACGGTAATCTCGTGGTCACTCTAGTTCGTTATACCGACTTTAGTACCAATCAATTTTTGAAGGAAATCGCCACTGGTAAAGCTTCTACCCCTGCAAAAGGAGTTTTAGTGGAACTGCGGCTCAGTCCCAGCAATGGACAGATCCTAGAATCCACAACTCTAATTGATCGCGGTGCAGAATTTCCCACTGTTTCCCCTTCAGCAGTTGGTCAAGCTTCAGATCGTACTTACCTGTTATTACATCGTCAGGATGTCTTACTCGGACAGGATTTGTTTAATGTGATTGCGAGTTATGACCATCGCCATCAGCATGTAACAGAATTGAATTTGGGGAATCATCTTTATCCCATGGAGCCATTACTCGCTCCAGATCGTGATCCATCTAAAGCAGGCTGGCTATTAACCGTAGTCTTTGATGGCATTCAGGAAACTTCAGAGGTTTATATCTTAGCCGCAGATTATTTAAGTGATGGTCCTGTATGTCGGCTCAGATTACCCAGTGTTGTACCGATGGGTTTTCATGGTACTTGGCACGGCAGAGCTTAGGAAATAGCCTATTGATAGTGACTAATGGCTAGTTATGTCTGATCAACGACCGCTAGCCATTCATCAACTTACTTCTTACTAGACAAATCTGCTACTTCACCTTCACTAATCACATTTTGAGTGATGGGATCATATTCCATCGCTTTTAACTTATTACCGCCATAGTAGAAAATTGTCACCTTCCCTTCTGGACTCACTGCATGACCGTGAAAGCGCGTCACTCCCGGCACCAGTGGCTTAAACTGCGTCCCCACTGGAGTAGATACGGCAATAGTTTTTAAATCTGCTTCATTCAATCTTTGATCTTGATTAGTATCAGATTCTATCAACACATAGATATTACTCAAGGGTTTGAGTAACGGTTTAGATTCAAGAACTGACGCTTCCTTCCCATTAGACGGATTGACATGATTCGGCAAACTGAACACTGGAACATAGCTCATAATTAAGCCATTATTTTGTGGTTTGAGCCAGTAGCTCACCTTCTTATTACCATCAAAGAAAACATAATTACGAACTGAACTCGCTTCCTTCCCACTAAGGCGATAATCATACTCCTGCCTTATATACAGTGGCGCACGGGAGACATTTGTTTGGGGAATCACTTCAAAATCACCAAATTCTGATTTAGCAATTACAGAATCCTGGGATGATACATTTGCCACATCGCTGACGGAACGTCTCTGTCCAACATCACGCAAAATTTGGAGGGCTGACAAAGCCAACACCCCCCCTGCAAGTAAGCCAACAAATAGGATTAAAAATCCGTTGATATGCCAGATATAACCCATAAAACGGCGAAATTTCATAGTGGCACTCCAGATAAAAGATTCTATAAAATATATCTACATCTTATAGAATCTCTTGAGATGCAATGGAACTTAATAAAAAAGCACTGCTCCTTAGAACAGCGCCAATCCGTAAAACCTAATGATTAAAATAATTGATATAAAAAACTCAAATAAAATACTGAAACGATTACAGTAAAAGATTTTCTTTAAAATAATCAGGGCAAACCTACACCCGACCGGTCGAAGCGTTAGACCAGTGGCTCCACTCGCATCAAAACTTGACCATATTCTACCGGCTGGGCATTTTCCACCAAGATCTCCACAATCTTGCCAGAATACTCCGCCTCTAGTTCATTCATTAACTTCATGGCTTCGATAATACATACCGTTTGCCCTTTCTTAATAGAATCGCCACTCTCCACAAAAGGCGGATCATCAGGACTAGGGGCACGGTAAAAAGTACCAACCATTGGCGAAGTGATTTCCAAAAGCTTTTTCGATGGCAAAGCCTCGGCAATGGTTGGCATCGACACAGGCATAGAATCAGCTACAGCCGGAACCATCACCGGAGCCGCTACCACAGGGGCAGGAGCCGCCGCCGTCATACCAGTGCGTGTCTCACTCTTACGAATATTCAAGCGCAGATCACCGGACTCCAGCGTTAGTTCGGTGATGTCAGTCTGGTTGACCATTGCAACCAGTTCCCGTAGTTGTTCTAGGCTAAATTCCACTTAGTTGTTCTCACGCCCTAAATAAGAATCTTCACGGGTGTCGATCTTAATCCGCTCACCCACATTAATAAATAAAGGAACCATTACAGTTGCACCGGTTTCCACCTTCGCAGGTTTAGAGCCACCCGTTGCAGTGTCACCACGCACACCAGGATCAGTTTCAATAATCTCTAATACCACTGTGTTGGGTAATTCCACATCGATTACCTTATCCTTCCAGCGCACTACCGCCACTTCCATGCCTTCCTTGATATATTTCACCCGATCACCAATCTGTTCACGGGTCAAGGTAGCTTCTTCATAGGTTTGCATATCCATGAAGACCAAAGCATCACCATCTTTATAGGTGTGCTGCATCGTACTCTTTTCTAAAACCGCCTGAGGCACAGTTTCCCCAGCACGAAAAGTACGTTCTAAAACACTGCCAGTCTGTGCACTTTTCAGCTTTGTACGGACAAAAGCTGAACCCTTACCGGGCTTAACATGAAGAAATTCCACCACGCGCCAGACCTGTCCGTCTAGCTCAATGGTTACACCGGGCCGAAAGTCGTTACTCGAAATCATTGGAACTAGGGTAATAGCCGTTTCACATTCTAACCTATGACTGTAACCTTGATGACATCTTCGGCTATAGATCACCTATAACTCAGTGATTTATCACTTAACTTGCCCCTCAGCCGCTCCTTGTGACCAAGCCTGTAAACAAATCTTCACCGAAACTCAAAAAAGTTAGCTCTGAACACTAGACATAACTCCTAACATCAGGTTATGATGAAAAGCTGTGACTCTTTACGGGAAACTGAGCAAAAAGCCAAGGTTAGTCTTGCTGATTAAAGGCATTCGTCTTCAATTGCTTTTTCTTAAGTCCTGAGTCGTACACAAAAAGCTGTTCTTTGATTAGCTTTAGTATTTAGTCCAGCCCTAATCACGCTGCTAAAACTTAAGCCCAAAGCCAGTTCACCCAGAGGGTATTGCTTCTAGAAGTTTCAGCACTTGCGTCGGATTATTTAAAGCCATTTAAATCAGTCGGCGGTCTTGTTGAACACGTAGTTTACACAGGGAAAACCTTGAGCCGCAAGCCTCTACAGCCCAAAGCGCCAAGCTCACTAGATCTGTAGCTACGTCACGGCGTTAGTTTTTGCTACACCGCGCAATCCCCAAGAGATTGAATTCAAATGTCTGTGGTTATGAACTGCCAGACGTTTCTCCTGCCACAAAATCCGGTTATGCGTTTATATCAATTACCAGTGGGCAGCCCCCGTGGTTCCCACTAATTTTGATGCGCTTCTAGAATTTGGGGTAGGAGATCGAAAGCGATCTCTTTTGAGCCAGTCAATTAACCTGCACCAGCAAGGGGAGTTAACCTTAAAATGTCCGTTGGAATTCTCGGCACAAAGCTTGGGATGACCCAAGTCTTTGACACAGAAGGGAATGCAGTGCCAGTGACGGTAATTCAAGCCGGACCCTGCACCATTACCCAGATTAAAACCTCTACTAAAGAGGGTTATCAAGCAATTCAAGTGGGCTACGGCACTACTCGCGAAAAGCTCCTCACCAAGCCAGAACTTGGTCACCTCAAAGCCTCTGGTGCAACCCCAGTTAAGCACCTGCGGGAATATCGCGTTAAGGATACCAGTGCTTATCAGTTGGGTGATGCCCTGAGTGTGTCTCAATTTGAGGCGGGTCAATTGGTAGATGTGGTTGGTGACAGCATTGGGCGTGGTTTTGCTGGTTACCAAAAGCGCCACAACTTCGGACGGGGGCCCATGGCTCACGGTTCTAAGAACCACCGTCAACCTGGTTCCACCGGCGCTGGGACGACCCCTGGACGGGTTTATCCTGGTAAGCGCATGGCAGGTCGTTTGGGTGGCAAGCGTTGCACCGTTAGAAAGCTGACCATTTTCAAGATTGACACTGAGCGCAACTTGATTCTGATCAAAGGTTCAGTTCCCGGTAAGCCCGGAGCATTGTTGAACATCGTCCCTGCCACGATTGTGGGCAAGAACGCTTAAGCAGGGTTACAGGAAGATTGAGAAAAATAGATCATGCCTACAGTTAAAGATTGGAATGGAAGTAATGTTGGCGAAGTTAGCTTAGAGCTACGGGTCGCCAAGGAGTCTAGCGCCGCAGGTCTAGTACATCGCGCCTTGATTCGTCAATTGGGTAACCAACGCCAAGGTACTGCTAGTACCAAAACCCGTACTGAAGTGCGTGGTGGTGGTCGTAAGCCCTGGCGGCAAAAAGGCACCGGTCGCGCCCGCGCTGGTTCGAGTCGTTCTCCGTTATGGCGGGGCGGCGGCGTGATTTTTGGACCTAAGCCCAGAGATTACGAAGTCAAGATGAACCGGAAAGAACGTCGCTTAGCTTTGCGGACTGCTTTGATCGGTCGGTTAGAAGATTTGATCGTAGTGGCAGATTTTGCAGCGAACTTGCCTCAGCCTAAAACCAAGGAACTCGCTCAAGCCCTAGAACGTTGGGGAGCCGCTGCGGATGAGAAAGTATTACTGATTGTGGCGGATAAGACCGAACAAAACGTAGTGCTTTCGGCTCGGAACATGCCTTATGTGCGTTTGCTGGCAGCCGATCAACTAAATATTTTCGACATCGTTAATGCCGACAAAGTCGTTATTACCGAGTCAGGAGTGGCGAAGGTGCAAGCCGTTTATGGTGGCGATGCCAAGCTCAAGCCCGCAGACGACACAGATACAGACGCATAACCGGAGTGCATCATGGCTAAAATCCCCACTGAATTTGATGCGCGGCGTTTACCAGATTTGATTCGCCGCCCTCTTTTGACCGAAAAAGCAACCCGTTTACTAGAGCTAAACAAATACTGCTTTGAAGTGACCGAAAAAGCGACTAAGCCAGAAATCAAGGCTGCCATTGAGCAGTTGTTTGATGTGAAGGTGAAGAAAGTCAACACCCATATTTTGCCAGCATCAAGCCGTCGGGTGGGCAAGTTTGCCGGCAAGCGTTCCCAGTACAAGCGGGCAATTATTACCCTTGCCGATGGGGATCGCATTGAGTTATTCCCAGAAACGACCTAAGCCTGATCGGCTGTGCTGACGAGGCTCTGCTGATAGATTTGCAAGCGTAACTAATTTTTTAACTAATAACTCTAGAACACTATGGGCGTTCGCATTTATAAACCGTATACCGCCAGTACCCGGCAAGCCGTGGTATCTGACTTTGCGGAAATTACGAAAAAGGATCCCGAAAAATCCTTAACTGTTGGTTTACACCGTAAGAAAGGACGTAACAACCGTGGCGTGATCACCTGCCGTCATCGTGGCGGTGGTTCCAAGCGGTTGTATCGGATCATCGACTTCAAGCGTAACAAACGCAACATGGTCGCCGAAGTGATCGCTATTGAGTACGATCCCAACCGGAGCGCTCGCATTGCCTTGGTGCAATATGAAGATGGCGAAAGACGTTATATCATTCATCCCAAGGGTTTGGCAGTAGGCGCAAAGATTATTGCTGCTGAAACTGCACCGATTGAAGTTGGCAATGCCATGCCTTTAGGTAACATCCCCCTAGGTACGATTGTCCATAATGTCGAACTGCAACCAAATCGCGGTGGGCAAATCGTGCGTTCCGCTGGGGCTGGGGCACAAATTGCTGCAAAAGAAGGTAATTTCGTAACCCTCAAGATGCCTTCTACAGAAGTTCGGATGGTGCGTAAAGAATGTTTTGCCACCATCGGTCAAGTGGGTAACACCGACCACAGCAACCAAAGCTACGGTAAGGCAGGTCGGACTCGTTGGCGCGGTCGTCGTCCTCAGGTACGTGGTTCCGTGATGAACCCTGTGGATCACCCCCATGGTGGTGGTGAAGGTTGCGCACCGATCGGTCGTTCTGGTCCTGTGACTCCTTGGGGTAAACCCACTTTGGGCTATAAGACCCGCAAGAAGAAGAAAGCCAGCACTGCTTTGATTGTGCGTCGCCGTCGTAAGTCTTCCAAGCGCGGTAAGGGCGGTCGGAACGCCTAAATACCTAGTTAACAGCTTAGGTAATCATTGGGCGCAAACTTCTGGGGTAAGTCACAGACATCAAGCCATTTGTCTTTGTTGTGGCTGATCCCCACCATGGGGTTTACCCAAACTTGCCACCATCGAGCCATCCCACGGAGAAAATCAATTCAATGACACGTTCCCTAAAGAAGGGGCCTTTCGTCGCAGATCACTTGCTGCGTAAAGTCGAAAAGCTCAACGCTAAAAACGAAAAACAAGTTATTAAAACTTGGTCTCGGGCTTCCACCATTTTGCCTGAAATGATTGGTCACACCATCGCCGTCCACAATGGTAAGCAACACGTACCCGTTTACGTCAGCGACCAAATGGTAGGGCACAAACTAGGGGAATTCGCCCCCACCCGCACTTTCCGTGGTCACGCCAAGAGCGATAAAAAGGCGAAGAGATAACGAGGTACACTAGGTAATTCACCATGATTCTTGCCGAAAATGAAATTCCGGCGGTAGCAAAATACATCCGCATGTCACCCCATAAGGTCCGTCGCGTACTGGATCAAATTCGGGGACGCAGCTATCGCGAAGCCTTGATGATTTTGGAATTTATGCCCTATCGCTCCTGTGAGCCGATCAC
Organism: Pseudanabaenaceae cyanobacterium; assembly: GCA_044358815.1. Classification (GTDB taxonomy): domain Bacteria; phylum Cyanobacteriota; class Cyanobacteriia; order Pseudanabaenales; family Pseudanabaenaceae; genus JBAXSK01. The sequence goes on from JBIKNH010000094.1 coordinate 9,137, forward strand.
GAAAGTGTTGCGTTCTGCTGTAGCCAATGCTGAGCATAACAATGGCATGGACCCCACCACATTGGTTGTCAACCAAGCTTTTGCCGATATGGGTAGTAGCCTGAAGCGGTTCCGTCCCCGCGCCCAGGGTCGGGCTTATCAGATTCGCAAGCCCACTTGCCATATCACCATCACCGTTAAACCAATGGAGGAAGCATAAGCAAATGGGTCAGAAAATTCATCCCACCGGCTTACGACTCGGTATTGTCCGCTCTCACTTAGCCCGTTGGTACGCTGGTACTAGCCGCTATAGCTTACTGATCGAAGAAGATAACAAGATTCGGCAGTATGTAGAAAAGACCCTCAACAATGCGGGGATTGCCCAAATTGTTGTAGATCGTAAGGCTGACCAAGTGGACTTAGAGATTCGCACCGCCCGTCCTGGTGTCGTTGTGGGTCGTAACGGTTCAGGTATTGAGCAATTGCGTCAAGGTTTGTTTAAGCACCTGACCCAGAGCGGTTCTTTGACTAAGACTGGTACTAGTCAGATTCGCATCAATGTGGTCGAGGTGACCCGAGTGGATGCTGAAGCAGCATTGATCTCGGAATACATTGCCCAACAGATTGAGCGTCGGGTTTCCTTCCGTCGCATTGTGCGCCAAGCCATTCAGCGGGCACAACGGGCTGGGGTTGAAGGTATCAAGATTCAGATCAGTGGTCGGTTGAACGGTGCAGAAATTGCCCGTAGTGAGTGGGTTCGTGAAGGTCGTGTGCCACTGCATACCCTCCGTGCTGACATTGACTACGACTATCGTATTGCCCGCACCGTCTATGGCGTGATTGGCATCAAGGTGTGGATCTTCAAGGGTGAAGTGACCGGAGCCGAAGAAGCCCCTGCGCCATCGACCCAGCCGCGCCGTCGTCAGCAGCGCCGTCCGCAATTTGAAGATCGTTCCAGCGCAGAAGGTTAACTAGATCATGCTCAGTCCAAAACGATTAAAATTCCGCAAGCAGCAACGGGGCCGCATGTCTGGTGTGGCAACCCGAGGCAACGAGATTAGTTTCGGCGATTTCGCCATGCAAGCCCTAGAGCCAACATGGATTACATCTCGGCAAATCGAGTCCGGTCGTCGGGCTATGAACCGTTACATTCGGCGGGGTGGCAAAATCTGGATTCGGATTTTCCCCCACAAGCCAGTAACCATGCGTCCCGCAGAAACACGGATGGGTTCCGGTAAAGGTGCACCTGAATTTTGGGTTGCCGTAGTTAAACCTGGTTGCATCTTGTATGAAGTAGCAGGGGTCAGCGAAGAAACCGCCCGGGAAGCCATGCGCCTTGCCGCCGCTAAGATGCCCATCAAAACCCGATTCATCGCGCGTAACAAGGAGCAATAACCATGGCACTACCTAAGGTGCAAGAAGTTAGAGAACTTTCAGAAGAGGATTTACAAAATAAGATCCTCGCCGTGAAAAAGCAATTGTTTGAACTGCGGTTCAAGCAGGGCACCCGCCAGACCGTTAAACCCCATGAGTTCAAGCACGCCAAGCATCTTTTGGCTCAACTGCTGACGGTAGAACGGGAACGTCAATCGAGAAGCCAGAGCTAGGAGTAATCAACCATGGCAGTAAAAGAAAGAGTTGGTACTGTAGTCAGCGACAAAATGCAAAAAACCGTAGTAGTAGCAGTGGAAAACCGCTCTGCCCACGGCAAATACGGCAAAATCATGGTGCGTACCACCAAGTTTAAAGCCCATGATGAAGAAGACAAGTGCCGCGAAGGTAACCGTGTTCGGATTCGTGAAACCCGTCCCCTAAGCCGCACCAAGCGCTGGGAAGTGGTAGAAATCCTCACCTCAGATAGTACGGAGGGATAAGCCATGATTCAACAGGAAAGTTATCTCAACGTAGCCGATAACAGCGGTGCTAAGAAACTGCTGTGTATTCGGGTCTTGGCAGGTGGTAACCGTCGTTACGGCGCAGTGGGTGATGTAATTATCGCTACGGTTAAGGATGCCGCCCCTAATATGCCCGTTAAAAAGTCTGATGTGGTTCGAGCAGTAATCGTACGCACCAAAGCCACCATCAGACGCGAAAGTGGGATGCGGATTCGGTTCGACGATAACGCAGCAGTAATTATTAATGCTGAAGGTAATCCTCGTGGTACGCGGGTTTTTGGTCCAGTGGCTCGGGAACTACGGGACAAAAACTTTACCAAGATTATCTCGTTAGCACCGGAGGTACTCTAAATGGCACGGCAAAAAGCACCGAAATATCAAGGCAATCGCACTTCCTTTAAAATGCACGTCCATACAGATGACCTGGTACAGGTGATTTCTGGGGCAAGCAAGGGACAAACTGGCAAGGTTTTGCAAGTGTTCCCTAAGGAAAGCACCGTTATCGTTGAGGGAGTCAACGTTAAGACCAAGCACATCAAACCCGCGCGGGAAGGTGAGCAAGGACAAACCATCACCAAAGAATTCCCCATCCATAGCTCTAAGGTGATGATTTATTCCGAGAAGCAAAAAGTTGCTAGTCGGGTGGGTTACACCACCACTGAAGCTGGCATCAAAGTACGGGTTCTGAAAAAGACCGGCGAAATCTTGGCACCTAAGACCAAGAAGAAGACTGATGCCTAGTGCAATCGCTGCCGTAGATTGAGAAGAATCAAGGGGACGAAGTTACTCTGAACCGAGTCGCTAAGTTCTCTCATCACGGCTGTGATTTTAGCCCAGCATCCTAGACCCTTCTAGCGCCTAAGTATTAGCTTTGAAGTATTAGCTCTAAAGCGAGATCTATTCACCAGTCACCCTGACCAAGCCCAGGCACAAAGCAAATAGCTATGTTAACGCCCATTCGAGAAGTTTATGCTAAGCAAGCTGTTCCCAAACTGATGGAACAGTTTAAGTACACCAACATCCAGCAAGTACCCCGATTTGAAAAAATCGTCGTCAACCGAGGCATGGGGGAAGCTGGTCAAAACGCCAAAGCCCTTGAAGCATCCTTAGCTGAAATCGCGATTATCACAGGACAAAAGCCCGTGATCACCCGCGCCAAGAAAGCTATCGCTGGTTTCAAGTTGCGCCAGGGTATGCCCGTGGGGATGATGGTAACGCTCCGTCGCGACCGGATGTACGCCTTTTTAGAAAGATTGATCAACTTTTCTTTGCCTCGGATCCGTGACTTCCGGGGGATCAGTCCCAAGAGTTTCGATGGTCGTGGCAACTATACCCTAGGGGTACGGGAGCAGTTGATTTTCCCCGAAATCAGCTATGACAGCATCGATCAGATTCGTGGTATGGACATCTCGATCATCACCACCGCCACCACAGATGAAGAAGGTCGTGCCCTGCTCAAAGCGGTCGGTATGCCTTTTAGAGAATCGTAAATGAACTGCAACTAGGAGACAGGGATGGCAACGAACGATACCATCGCAGATATGCTCACCAGAATCCGTAATGCGATGATGGCAAGACATCAAACCACCACGATTCCTGCCACAAAGATGACCTTAAGCATTGCTGGTGTGTTAAAGCAAGAAGGTTTTATTTCTGAATTTGAAGAGGTGGGTGAGGGCATCGAGCGGAAGCTGGTGCTTTCATTGAAATATCAAGGCAAGACCCGCCAGCCTATTATTCGGCGGTTGCGTCGGATTAGTAAGCCTGGTTTACGGGTTTATGCCAACCACAAAGATTTGCCCCGGGTACTTGGCGGTATTGGCATTGCCATTATCTCCACTTCCAAAGGCATCATGACGGATCGTCAAGCCCGTCAAGCAGGGGTTGGCGGCGAAGTCCTGTGCTACATCTGGTAACCAAGGAGTAACGTAACTATGTCTCGGATTGGAAAACGTCCTATTCCTCTGCCCCAGAAAGTGGCTGTAACCATTACTGGGCAAGATGTGACCGTCAAGGGTCCCAAAGGCGAACTGAAGCGTTCCTTGCCACAAAACGTGGTGGTAGCGCAGGAAGAAAACACGATTGTTGTAACCAGAGCCAACGAATCCCGTCCGGCTCGTCAATTACACGGTTTGTGCCGCACCCTCGTCTCTAACATGGTCGAAGGGGTTAGCACTGGTTTTGAGCGCCGTTTGGAGATCCAAGGGGTAGGTTATCGGGCAAATACGAGTGGTCGGAACATTGTATTGACCATTGGTTATAGCCACACGGTAACCATTGAAGCTCCCGAAGGGATCACCCTAGAAATTGAAGACAATGCCGGCAAGAAAGTGGCTCAAGGCACACTGCTTGTGGTCAGCGGTATTGATAAGGAATTGGTGGGCAACGTTGCCGCCAAGATCCGTGCAGTCAGACCACCCGAAGTCTATAAGGGTAAGGGCATTCGCTATAAGGGCGAATATGTCCGCCGGAAGGCTGGTAAGACTGGTAAGAAGTAAACCCTCTTGGCGTAAACTCGGTTTAGTTGTATGAAAATCAGTCGTAAAGAAGCAACCCAAAGTCGTCACCTGCGCGTTCGGAAGCGGGTGTCTGGTACGCCAGAGCGTCCGAGGTTGTCTGTATATCGGTCTAATCAGCACATTGTGGCTCAAGTTATTGATGATGTGTCTCAGCACACTTTAGTAGCTGCTTCGACCTTAGAGGCAGATGTGCGTGGTGCAGTTAGCTCTACAGCTAATTGTGAAGCTTCCGCTAAGGTGGGTGAACTCATTGCCCAGCGTGCTTTAGCTAAAGGCATTACCCAGGTAGTGTTTGACCGTGGTGGTAATTTGTATCATGGTCGCGTCAAGGCACTGGCAGAGGCAGCGCGAGAAGCTGGTCTAGACTTCTAGATTTTATTTAAATATTTATTGAAATATTTATTTAAGTGTTGTTTCTAGAAAATTAAAACTAATTTGTCCCGATAGGCAGCTAGGAATATGGCAAGAAACAGAGATTCTAAAGGTGGCGGTCGCGGCGAAGGCGCTGAGGGCGATAACCGCGACGAAAAACGGAAAGGCAAACGTGATGGCAAAAAGTCTGAGCGGGTGCGGGTTGAGAAAGAGTCCGAATGGCAAGAACGGGTGGTGCAAATCCGCCGTGTTACCAAGGTAGTCAAGGGTGGTAAGAAGCTGAGCTTCCGTGCCATTGTTGTGATCGGTAACGAAAAAGGTCAAGTCGGTGTTGGCGTAGGCAAAGCTGCTGACGTAATCAATGCCGTGAAGAAGGGTGTTTCCGATGCCCGTAAGCACTTGGTGGATGTACCTCTGACCAAGAGCAATTCCATCCCTCATCCCAGCGATGGTGAAGGTGGCGGCGCTAAGGTGATGATCCGTCCTGCTTCTCCAGGTACTGGGGTAATTGCAGGGGGTGCAGTGCGTACTGTGCTGGAACTAGCTGGCGTAAAGAACATTTTGGCTAAGCAATTAGGTTCTGGTAACCCCTTGAACAATGCTCGCGCAGCGGTGAAGGCTTTGGGTTCTTTGCGGACTTTTGCAGAGGTAGCCCAAGCTCGGGAAATTCCTTTACAGCAGCTATTTGGTTAAGGTTAGCAATTTAGTCTTGATTGCTTGACTCTAGATCTTGGTGTTAGTTTTTGGCTCAAGATCATGGGTTAAATCAGGACTATAAATTTCTTTAGACTTAATTCTCTGAACTTAACTAAAATTTATTTTAGATGTGCAGAATTGAGTTGCAACTAGGCAAGAAAAACAGGCGACAAAAACTATGAGAATCGGTGATTTACAACCTCAAGGTGGATCGAAGCATCGGAAACGGCGCGTCGGTCGTGGGATTGCAGCCGGTCAGGGTGCTAGTGGCGGTTTTGGGATGCGGGGTCAAAAGTCCCGCTCTGGTCGCCCCACTCGTCCAGGCTTTGAAGGGGGACAAATTCCCCTATACAGACGGGTGCCGAAATTAAAGCATTTCCCTATTATTAATGCGAAATATTTCACTATCGTTAACTTAGACCAACTAGCAGAATTACCTGCTGGTAGCGTAGTTACTTTAGAGTCTTTAATGGACGCAGGGATCGTGACCCAGAATGACGGCGCTCTACGCATTTTAGGACGCGGTGAAGTGACCGTAGCTTTAACCGTCCATGCGGATTCTTTTTCTAGCAGTGCCAAGGAAAAACTAGAGGCGGCTGGTGGTACTTGTCATGCAGCCAGTGAAGCAGTAGCTGAGTAATTGAGGCGCATCTACATTACCGAAAAAATGGGTTTAAAACCCCGTTCTTCTAGGACGGCTTTATCTTAAAATAGACTAAATACCGCAGGGCATACGGAAATTCACGCTTGAGAAGCTAGTTGCGAGACTAGGTATCACTGAGTAAGACCATGCTAGGACAAGT
>JBIKNH010000095.1:0-15292 GCA_044358815.1 Pseudanabaenaceae cyanobacterium
CACATTGTCCACTTTAGCTAGTTTGGTCATTGCCTCAGCCCCAGCCGGTGGATCAGTGCGGTCATCTTCTTTGATATAGGTAATGGGCTTACCTAAAACACCGCCACACTGGTTAACCGTATCCACCAAAAAATCAATGGATTTAATCATAGGCGCACCAATGGAGGACAAATCTCCGGTGACAGGTAGTAGCGCCCCTAATCTGAGGGTATCTTTGACACCACCCGCGCCACTAATTACATTGGAACCACTAGAGCCACCGCTGGAGCTAGAACCCCCTGAAGTGGAACCACCATTACCCGCTGGTTGACAAGCCACCACCCACAGGGCAGTAAGCAACGCCACACAGCCTAAAGCCAAAGACGAAAAAAAACGTTTATGCATATGCCAAAAGTTTGATAGAGATGCGTGTTTAAGCTCTATGCCAAGGTGAAACAATAGATAATGTCACCTAAGAGTCATAGTCACAATTTAGTCTGGCTTGGGAGTTTTTGATCTGCTTTCCTTGCACTAATCAATAAGGAAAGTTTCTCGCAAAACTGCTCTAAAATCTCAAAAAGTCAGCCCAAGCCAACCACTGCCCAAGTTTCATAACCCCGTTGCGATATTTCCATGATTGATCCCCGTCGCCAAAAAGAACTAGCCCGCTTGATGCGTACCTTAGGCTTGACTCCTCCCGCTGATGATCAGTTTGATTGGCAATTGTTGGATCAAGCCCTAGTACATCCCAGTTTTTCTACCACCTACAACAACGATCAACTGGAATTTGTGGGGGATAGTGTCCTGCGGTTAGCCGCTGCATTGTTTTTGCGAGAGCGTTATGGTCATTACACCGTGGGGCAAATTGCCGAATTACGTTCTTACCTGGTCAGCGACCAAGCCCTCCTCGAAATTGCCAAATATTATGATTTAGACCGGTACTTAGTGGCAGCCCCAGCGGTACGCCATGATGGTCGCGCCACTCCGTCAATGTTAGCCAACGCCATGGAAGCTTTAATGGCGGCTCTGTATCTCAATACCAAAGACCTTACAACCATCCGTTCATGGCTGGACCATCACCTGCAACGGCTTGCTACCAATGCCTTGAAATTACCTGCCCTCGGCAACTACAAACTAGCTTTACAGGAGCTAACCCAAAAACATTGGCGTTGTTTGCCCCAATATCGCACCCTCAAGCAAACCATCCGTCCTGATGACACCAACAAAAATCCGATTTTTACCGTAGAGGTGACAGTCAAAGACAAACCCTATGGTCAAGGGGAAGGTTATAGCCTTGTTGCTGCCCAACAGGTTGCCGCTTCCATTGCCCTGGTTACCCTACAAGAGGAACTCAACACCACAGCCCTTACCTAGCCCCATCAATCCGGCATCGCTCATCTTGAGTTACAAATCAAGAATTACTAACCTTGAATTAGAAACCTCAAATCAAAAAAACAAAAGTGATAAATAAGTAAAAACTAGTATATAAACCTCTGATTATCCTGAAGTTGCCAGAATTAGGGGCATTGGTTCGGGAATATCCATAGGAATATTTGCTCAAATACCAAGATCACCGTGATAATTTGAAGTGGGTTTTATACTTGTCCATAAGGTATGGCAATAACCATATTTGGGGCATCGAAGACGTTACATTTCTATGGATGATGATGATTAGTCCTGGCAGTCGCGCTTAGCTACCTTTGCCGTAGCGCCTAACATCAACCAATTCTAAGTTTTATGTGTCCTTAGATGCTATTGCTAACTGCTATGGATGAGCTAATTTCAATATGCCGATCCCCAGTCGGCGCTCATGTGGTAGGAAGGAGTCAAGAGTCATTCTGATACTAATAACGATCCTAGCCGTGATTAACGGTTTGGCAGCAGGGTGGTTGCTGCTCTATGGACTTAACGCCTATTGGTTGACCCTAGTACGATGGGTTAAACCAGCACGCCGTTCACGGTTATCGCCCTTAAAAGCTTTAAATAAACACCTTGATAAGAGCCTCGAGTTAAAGAACACAGATCTGCCGAGCCATGAGGCTGGGGCGGGCTATCCTAGGGAAAAATCAACGGCTTTGCGGGGAGCTATGCCAGCGGTGGCGGTGGTGGGGCGCACCTATCACTCTGCCCATAATGACAATCACAACCTTGGCAATGGCTTCAACACCAATGGCTTTAACAGCAATGGTTTTAACGGCAATGGCTTTGCTGCCCATAGTTTTCCCAGTGGTAATTTCCAAGAGCACTTTCAGGGTAATGGCTTTGGTGAGTTTAGTGACCATACGACAGAAACGGTTCACAATAGTAATGGCACTAACGGCTTTGAGTCAGGGTTAGAGAACGATTTTGAGCATGGCTTCGAGCATAATCTAGAGCATAAATTTGAGGACGGATTTAACCCAACTCACCCTGACCTGCCTTCTGATCTACCCTTAGTCACGGTACAGTTGCCGATTTTCAATGAGCGGTATGTGTCCCGTCGCCTGGTGGATGCGGTGTGTCAGTTGGACTGGCCTAAAGATAAACTGCAAATTCAGGTTTTGGACGATTCCACCGATGACACCCAAAATATTTTGCAGGACGCGGTGGCAGAATACCAAGCCAAGGGAGTATGGATCGAGTATCTGCATCGGGTGAACCGCCAAGGTTTCAAGGCTGGGGCGTTACAGGAAGCGATGCCCAAGGTCAAGGCAGAATATATTGCCATTTTTGATGCGGATTTCGTGCCTTCTACAGATTGGCTGAAGCGCACTATGCAGCATTATCTGCATCCCACTATGGATCGGCTGGCGGTGGTACAAACCCGTTGGGGGCATATCAACGCGGAATATTCATTGCTGACTAAACTACAGGCGGTTAACCTTGACGGTCATTTTGCTGTAGAACAAGAGGCAAGGCATCGCAGGGGTTATTTCCTGAACTTCAATGGTACGGCGGGCATTTGGTATAAACAGGCGATCATTGACAGTGGCGGTTGGCACGCTGACACCCTGGCCGAAGATATGGATCTAAGTTATCGGGCGCAGATGGGTGGCTGGAAGATTTTCTATGACAACAGCATTGCTACCCCAGCAGAATTACCCGTAGCGATCACCGCATTTAAGTTACAGCAGTTTCGTTGGGCTAAGGGTGGCATTCAGTGCGCCAAGAAATTACTAGGTAAAGTTTGGTTTAGTCCTTTGCCAGTAATGCACAAGTGGCAGGCGACGGTGCATCTAACGGGGCATATTGTGCATCCGTTGCTGATGATTCTGGTCTTGATGTCGGTGCCTTTGCTTGCTGTGGCAAATCCCCCTTCCAGTGCCCCCACCACCACTAATACGTTTAATTTATTAGAATTTCTCTGGGGTGCGATGATGTTGCCGGCGACATTTGGACCGCCATTCTTGTACTCTATGGCGCAAAAGAGTTTACATCCCCAAACTTGGCATCGCCGTTTAGGTCGGGTGTTTATGTTGGCGCTGTTAGGTACAGGCATCTCCTGGAGTAATACCCGTGCTGTAATTGCTGGATTCCTCAATACTGGGGCAAACTTCCGCCGCACTCCCAAATTTGACATTAAGTACAAGAGTGACCGCTGGGAAAACAAGGCTTATGCAGTGCCCCTCGACGGTACAGCTTTAGTGGAATTGGGCTTGTGTGCTTACAGTTTTATCGCTGTATTTCTCGCTGCCAGTAAAGGCTTATATCTAACCCTGCCTTTCATGTTGCTCTATGCCGTCAGTTATGGCTATGTGGGCAGTTTGACGCTCTGGCAGTCTTGGCATCAGGCGAAGTAATTTCTTAGTGTTTGTTTCCATTGACTTAATTCTGATGCATCTTGTTTGACCTTGGAAATAAGTCAGTCGTATGTCCAGCGATGACTTAAATTCCATTACTCTGATTCAGAAGATTCTTGACGTTCCTTTCTTAATTCCACTGTTCTAGTTTTTCAGTAGTTCTTTCAACTGAATCTTTCGATTGAATTTCACAGTACGTTTACGATTTTGATTTCCCACCCCAACACCCCTAAAACCATGATGTGGTCTGTGGTCATCCCAACCTATAATCGTTTGCCGATTTTGCAAAAGTGTCTGCGGGCGATGGAAGCACAACAGTTTGATCAGCCCTATGAACTGGTGGTCATTGATGATGGTTCTACCGATGGCACGGTGGATTTTTTGCAGCGTCATCGGGAAGAGTTTCCCCATGTGCGGCTCCTGCAACAAAATCACGAAGGTGCCGCGATCGCCCGTAACACTGGCATTGATGCGGCACAGGGGGAAATCATTGTGTTTATTGACAGTGATTTGGTGGTAACGGAAGTCTTTTTGGCTGCCCATGCAAGGGTTTTGGCTCAAGACCCTTGTGCTTTTACCTATGGGCGGGTAATTAATACCTGTAACTTTGATGCGCCCACTAGTGAGCCGTTCAAGTTAACGGACTTTTCGGCGGCATATTTTGCGACGGGTAATGTGGCAATTCCTAAGGAGTGGTTGCTTAAGGCGGGTAAGTTCGATCCGGCATTTCGGCAATATGGTTGGGAAGATTTGGAATTGGGAGTTAGGTTGAAGCGGTTAGGTTTGAAGTTGTTGCCCTGCCCTGAAGCGGTGGGGTATCACTGGCATCCGCCGTTCGGTTTGGAACAGTTACCTCGATTGATTGATGTGGAACAACAGCGGGCGCGGATGGGAATTGTTTTCTATGAGAAGCACCCAACATGGGACGTGCGAATGATGATCCAAATGACATGGATTCATGTGGTGCTATGGAATGTTTTGGCTTTGGGTGGGTTGTTGAATGAGAATACCCTTAAGCCTCTATTACAGTGGTTAATTAAGCAGGGGAGACCACAATTAGCGTTGGAAGTGGCGCGGATTTTTCTGAATTTATATAATGTGCGGGCGGTTTATGCGGCTTATCGGCAGTGGCAGGTGGCGGATTAGGGATAGAAGGGGCTGTGCTGGGGATGTGGTTATTGAGAAATTGGGGGTCTAAAATCCCGTTCTTGTAGGGGGACTTTATATGACAATACTTGGAACACTGCAAGGCATACAGCAATTCATGATTGATAAGCTGGTTGCAAGACCTAGAAATTAGGGCTTGCTGATAAGTGTAACGCCCATCGTGGAGATGCAAATCTTTCTAAAAATCCAGATTTTCTACCAGAATCACTGCTTCACAGATATCTATAATTTTGTCGATTGAACATATACACTATCGGCGACGTATCTCAGGAATGGGGCAACTTTACTGATGCTTCTCAGTAACTCCGATAGAGTGACAACAACTTTATATTTAAAAGGTAAAAGACTCAAGTCAGATTTTTGAATACCTAGCCCAAAAAAACCATCTATCAAAACTTCAGAACTGCCAATTATTTCCGTAAAGCAGTCATGCAACTCTTTTACGTCCCAGTATCTAACCTCAAAATTTTTCCCTTCTGTAAAACCTCTTCTAATTAGGTGCTGTAAAGATCGAATACCAAATCGATTTGGCATTTGAATTAAACTCTCACCTTGAGATTTTAGAACTCGATGGACTTCCTTTAGCGCTATGCGGGCATTTTCTTTACTAAAATGCTGAATCACACTGTAGGAAAACACTCGATCAAAAACGGACGAGTCAAACGGTAAGTATCTAGCGTCTGCCACGACATATTTGATATTCAACCCCAATTGTTTTGCAGTTCTTTGAGCCGTTAATATAGCACCTAATGATGGGTCAATACCTACGGTTAGGTAATTCTTGTATGTAGAGGCAATAGACCACCTACCCCAACTACACCCAATGTCTAACAAGTACTTCTGCTCTCCATCAGGTAATCTTAAATCTGGAATTGGATATTTAGCTAAGTTACCTATCACTCCAGTGTAAAGCATACCGTTCGTGGCACCTACCAAAAATTGAACCACAGGATCAACTAAAAAGTCATCTATTCTCTCTTTACTTCCAATCAATTGACGTAGCGAATCTTTCTCTGCATTACTGATCCCTAGAGTATCTAGAAAGTAGATGTCATGATTTTCTGTGGAGGGACAAGCTAGTGAGTTATTTGCAAGTTCTATGGTTTGCTGCACATTATTCAAAAGCATCACAGGAACACCACCAACAATCGGATAACTGTTTCCTGTTTCAGAAACTAGAGTATTCCCTACTTGTCTTAGTCTACTTTTGTCCCTGGGACAGACTAAGTTATCTAGATACCAGTTATCAATCATGGGGTAGTTCTTCATCAGTTCCGCAATACTAGCATTGCATATGTTTTGCTACAATAGGCGCTTTGACTTATTCTCAGGATTTTTGTCTTGGTTTATGTAGATAGGCTCTGTAGAACTCATTAGATAACTAATTCTCATGCATTACACTGCGGTTTCCTCGCATTATAAATACCCTTGAAAACCACCGCCACATTCTGCCCCCCAAAACCAAAACTCATATTCAATCCGTAATTTAATCCATCCTTCAAACGATCATCCAAACTATCACGCTCTAGAATCGTTGTTTCATGAATCAACCGTAACGCAAAATCTGGTTCCGTCAGTCCCACGCAGGGCGGCAAAATCTGATTCTCTAATGTTAAAAGTAAAAAAATTGCTTCCATTAATCCCGTTGCCCCTAATAAATGCCCCGTCGCTCCTTTAGTAGCGCTGATATAAGGCTGTAATTCCGGAACTACACCAAAAATCTGCTGGATTAAATACGCTTCATGGAAATCATTCATCGGTGTACCTGTGCCGTGGGTACTAATTAAATCAATGGCACTAGGGGATAAACCAACTTTCCGCAAACATTGGTTAATGGCTTCCTGTGCCATGCTTTGATGCTGATCGGAACTCGTGGCATGATTCGCATCATTGGTGGCAGCCCAACTCATCACTTGACCATAATAGGGCGGCTTAATTCCATAATATGCCTGATATTTCGCCGCGAAATCAGCAGTCGCCAGAATCACCGCTGCGGCTCCTTCCCCTAAAACTAAACCATCCCTTTGCCGATCAAAAGGCTTTAACTGATGTTGACTGTAAATTCCTAAACGTTTAAATCCTGCCAACGTCAAGGGAGTAATCGCAGCATCCGTTGCCCCAACCACAACTAAATCACCTAAACCACGCTGTAAATATTCGTAACCTTGAGCTAAAGCTAGATTACCGCTGGCACAAGCCGCCATAGTGCTAGTCACAAAACTATGATCACAGCCCAGCCGTTGCGCGATATAACTGGAAATACTCGCAGGCAAACTATAGAGCCAGTTTTTACCCAAGGTTTCTGAATTTACAACGATGTAGGATTCAGGGTTTTGCACCTGTTGGAGTAAATTTTCCACCATTGCCTGATTACTGCGACTAGAGCCAACAATTACAGCACAGTTGGCGAAATTTTGGGGTAACGGCGCACTCAGCCCCGCATCATCAATGGCTTCTAAAACTGCTTTTTCTAGGAGGGCAATGGGACGACTGGGGGCAAGGGGCAAGTCTAGATCTGGGGCTATCTGAGCAAGGGGAATTGGCGAATTAAGGGACTCATTGAGGTGTGGATCGGGTGATCGCCATACGTTGCCATTACCCCACAAAGTCTGCGGTGAAACTAATTTAATCCCCGACCGACCCGCTAACAGATTTTGCCAACTGGTGCGAGTATTTTCCCCCAGGGCAGACACCATCCCCACACCAATAACGCTTACCTCTGCCATAGACCCACAAAATTACCGAAGATCGCACCTGAAATGCTAAAAGTAACAGCCCCAAAACCAACAGTCCCAAAACCAATAGTCCCAACCTAGACAAACCGCCCATGATGCAGCCGCAACACCGGATGATTTGCCGCTTTGACCAATTGCTCATCGTGGGTGGTAATCAAAACCGTCACCCCAAAAGAATTAAGCTTTTTCAGGATTTTAATTACTTGCCAAGCATTTTCTGGGTCAAGGTTTCCCGTCGGTTCATCGGCTAAAAGCAGTGGCGGCGTATTGACAATTGCTCTGGCAATGCTGACCCGCTGCTGTTCCCCGCCGGAAAGCTGTTCGGGAAAACACTGGGCTTTATGGGTCAACCCCACCATTTTTAAAGAAGGATTAAGGCGGTGCTGAATTTCGCTCTGGGTATAGCCTTGGGCTTTTAAAACAAAAGCGACATTTTCGGCAACAGTGCGACGTGGTACAAGCTTATAGTCCTGAAAAACAATGCCGATTTTACGGCGTAACATCGCCAAACCATTGCCCCGCAAATTCTGTAAATTCACGCCATTAACAATGATATTGCCCTTAGAAGCCTGTTCTTCACCATAGAGCAACTTCAACAACGTAGACTTACCTGAACCAGAATGTCCCGTAATAAACTGAAAATCTCCCCGACGCAACGTAAAACTAATACCCGATAGCCCTAAAACACCGTTGTTATAGGTTTTATAGACATTTTCGAGGCGGATAATTGTCGGCTTGGCGGTGGCAGTGTGATGGGATTCATGATGGTTTTGCGAACTCGCCCCCTGATATGTCCCTGTGCCGTCGTTTGGCGGAGTCTCTAAATCAGCAAGATTTGGGGCAGGACTTTGGATCGGACTCTGGAAAAACTGCGCGGCTCGTCCCTGCAAGTCAGGACTAAAATCTGTACCAGGGAAATTCGCCGCAGATTTACTTTGGGCAACTGACTCGCCCCCACCATGACTATTTTTTTGATCGCGATTAAACAGGTTTAGCATGGGGCAAATTAGATCGCTATAGTAACGTCTCAAGCATTCAGCCAGAGTATAAACTAAACCAGCTTAAAATCTCTCCAGCCAAATGCTGTGAATCCTCTGACGAGTCTTATGGTGAAAGTTTTATGGTGAGCCTATGACAGACTTGATTATTTATAGTTGTTTCAGTTAAGGATGGCACAGCAAAGGAGATAGATCAACGGACAAGATGTCCATTCCACGTTTCTTTATCAATCGTAGGTCAGACATCTTGTCTGACAATACCCCCAAATAATGTCCCATTCTTAATTTGATTAACTATAGTCAAAAATCATTTAGTCAGGTCAGGTATTTCAGTTAGGCATTCCACAACTTACTGATATTTTTTTCGAGGCGCTCTTCTGCTTGGGATGTGACCAAGGCACGATTTTCCAGAAATTCACCAGGGTGCATTTCAAAAAACTTCGTTGATAGTGCCACCCGTCCTCTAGATTCGTCAATGTCAGTAATCACGGCGGTCACGCTCTCACCGATGGCAAAAAAGCCCTCAGCATTAGCGGTTTTTTGGCTGATTTCTTTATTGTGCAATAAACCCGTGATGCCATCAAAGCTGACAAATGCCCCAAAAGGACGCAACCCCGACACAGTACCCGTGATCAACTGTCCCTTAGACAACTGACTGAAAGCTGACTGCTTCACGGCTTTACGGTGGGACATGACCAATTTACCGGTCTCTTCGCTGCCTTCGATAATCACTAGAGGCAAGACGCGCTTGATATAAACGCTGAGATCCTCGGTGCGTTCTGCCAATTGAGAGCGGGGCACAAATCCCCGTAAGCCATCGAAATTGACCACCAAACCGCCATTGTTGAAATTAATCACGCGGCAATTCACTACACCATTTTTCTCTGCGACTTCCTCGACCTTTTGCCAAGCGAGTTTTTCGAGCATCCGCCGGATCGACAGTTTCACCTCACCGTCGGCGTTTTGCTCACTGGTGATCACAAACTGATGCTCACTCCCTAAGGGCAGTTTTTCAGTGACATTACTGTAAAAAAATTCTTCCGAAGGCAAAAAGCCGAGGGACTTTGCCCCAATGTCAACATAGATGCCCGTGCTTTCATGCGCAATAATTTTACCTGATACAATTTGCCCCACAGCAAAGCCGTAGTCATGCCCCTCTAGGGCACTGGCAAAATCGTCCATAGAGAATGCTTGAACGTTTTTATTCGCATTATTCGCAGTCATAGGTTAAATGTGTAGCTTCAAACGCAGGGTGTAGATTCAGAAGAAATTGTATTCCAGTGTAGCGGAAAGTACCTTGATTGCGCGGTACTGTGGGTAGCAACTCATGGAAAAGATCCAACGGGACTCAGGCGGGTTATTTGATCAAAGAGATTCGGGAGGTGTGGAGTTACTGTTCCACACGGTAACCCAGATCCGCCAACTGCATTCGTGACGATCGCCATTTGGGTTGCACTTTGACAAATAGCTCTAGGTGAATACTACCCATAATCATCTTTTGCATTTGCATCCGTGCCTGAGTGCCAATGGCTTTGAGCATTTGTCCGCCTTTGCCAATCAAAATGCCTTTCTGGGAACTGCGCTCCACATGAATCGTTGCCATGACATGGGTGATTTTGGGCTGTTCGTCCACTTTGTCGATGCTGACGGCGACGGAGTGGGGTACTTCTTCATGGGTCAGGAGCAAAATTTGTTCACGGATCAGTTCGCCCATAATGAACCGCTCCGGCATATCCGTCACCAGATCCGGCGGGTAGTAGTAAGGACCAGGATCCAAATGATTACAAATCTTGGCTTGCAGTTCTGTCATGCCTTGGGGCACAGCAGCGGCAACTTCGATAAATTCCCAGCCCTTGGTCTCCGCAAATTCTTGATAACTGCTACGAATTGCATCGGCTTTGGCTGCGGGATATTGATCCAATAAGTCAACTTTATTCAGGGCTAAGATTGTCGGAATCCCTGCCTTAGTGACCATTTCTGCTACGAAGCCATCACCGCGCCCCATCATGTCCGCTGCATCAGCGACCCATACCACCACATCCACCGCACCAATGGTACTGATGGCATTTTTGACGATCACTTCCCCTAGCATGTGGTGGGGCTTATGGATGCCTGGGGTATCGACGAGAACGATTTGAGCTTCGGGCAGCGTGATAATGCCCCGTAGACGGTTGCGGGTGGTTTGGGCAACGGGGGATGTGATGGCGATTTTCTGACCGATCAGGCTGTTCATCAGGGTGGATTTACCCACATTAGGGCGACCCACGAGGGCGACAAAACCAGAGCGAAATTCACTACTGGCTAAAGGAATATCCATAGATTAAGAGTTTGGGGTAAAAATGTGGGATGAAAATATGGAGCAAAAATATTAATTTAGGGTTTACGAATTAATAATTCTTTAAGTGGTGGTTATATTTATCAAACTAAGCGCCATAGTCAAATGCCTAAGAGTTATAAATTTGAATTTGCAATTTATCAATCAGTTGCTCTAACAATGGTTTCACAAGTTTAATTAAACTTTTTTGTTAAACCTGTACAAAGTCTGGACATCTGCCTGAAAATCTTCAACATCGTAGTTGATGGAAAAACCTCTCTTTCCCAGTTCATATTGAAACTCAGTTACTGTTAAGCCAGTCCAAGTGCGAGCTTTGCCACTGCTGATTTTTTCTTGTTTGTATAACATGATCGCGATCTCCAGTTTTAGCTCGTCCTCTGTCATGCGGGTGGCTCGGGAAATATCATCAGGAATTAAGACAGTCATAAAAACTCTCCTTGGTTTACCCTACAACTCTAAGGTACGACATATCTTTAATCGAGTTCCCGCCGTCCTTCCATTGCCTTGGCTAGGGTAACTTCATCGGCATATTCGAGATCGCCGCCCATCGGAATCCCAAAGGCAATGCGGGTCACTTTAGTAAATGGTTTCATTAAGCCACCGATGTACAGTGTAGTGGTTTCCCCTTCCACACTGGGGGGAATTGCTAGGATCACTTCACGAATATTCCCTGCACCAACTCGACGGACCAGAGTCTGAATCATTAGCTGATCGGGACCAATGCCATCCATCGGTGAAATCAGTCCCCCTAAAACATGGTAACGCCCGCGATATTCCCGCGTTTTTTCGATGGCGATCAGATCCCGCGAGTCGGCAATGACGCAAATAGTAGCGGGGTCGCGATTAGGATTAGCACACACTTCGCACACCAGATCAGCGGACAGGTGATGGCAAATCGTACAATTACCAACCTGTTGCTTCGCATTAACTAGGGCTTGGGCGAGGGCATTAATTTCAGTTTCGGGGCGCTTGATGATATGCATTGCCAGCCTTTGGGCTGTTTTGGGACCGATACCCGGTAAGCGCTGGAGTTGTTCAATCAAGTTAGCAAGGGGGCGAGTATACAAAATATTTAGAAAATATGATTTACAAAAATGTATTTACAAAGTGTATTTATAAAATACTTACGCAATGATGTTCGCGGGATCGGGATCTTGACGGGATCGGGGTTGTAGGAATGCCCTAGGACAGATTGATCAGGCAGGTTTAGATTTTAGGTCAATCTTCAGGCTTTAATTATCTGGTTCACTTTCCGGTTTAGTGTCAATTGGCAATCTAGGATGATAGGACTGCAAGTATTCAGCCTAGGGAAAAGTTAAACCTAGATTAGTCTAGCCCCCGAAGTTATCCCTTAAATCATAAAAACGGATTTTTGTGTCAATATATTCTTCGTGATGCCACACTTACGGGATATTTGCGCTACAGTGCTGTCTCTAGTCTTGCTGTAGTTGGAGTAAAGTAACCAACTAGCTTAAACCAAGGCTAACTAAAGCCACTGCCAGCCCTATAACTATACACACCAAGCTAATTATCATGGAATCTATCGATTTTTCTTCGCAACTATTGCTCCGTCGTACCGCTAATATTCGCGTCATTGTGACTGAGCGCTGGAAAGATGAAATGAAGCAACAGTTACAAATGCAAATCTCCCAGCTAGACGCACAAGTACAACAGGTGGATGTCCAAGGTTCACGGCAAATCAGCGAAATTGAGCGCCAAAGCATTAAGCCTTTTTCCGTAGACATCACCAATGCTATGGAAAGTATTCGGGCGGAAATGAATCGCGTCAAGTCTGATCTGGTGGAACAAAAGAACCAATTGGTCAACCAGTTAGCCCAAGTACAAACCTTGGCGATCGGCGATGAAGTCACCCAAGGACAATTAGACAGTTACTTCACCGTCAGCAAGGGTGACAATCTAATTGCTTTGATGCAAGTGGAAGTAGTGCTACGGGATGGCGTAATCGAAGACATTCGCACTGGTTTCCCCACTAATATCTAGATTTGATCTAGTTTGATGGTTTAGTCTCATCATTTGGAATCTATGTTTTAGAATCTATTTCATAGGTGATGTTACGTGGCATAAATATCTCCCTCACCCCCCAACCCCGCTCTCCCATTAAGGGCGAGGGGGAGTGAAACTGATTTCTGTTTCCCCTCTCACCTTTTGGGAGAGGGGCTAGGGGTGAGGGTCTTGCAACCTTCCTAACATACTCACAAGATATTTTAGCTAGGTTCTATAACAACAAGCTTCCCAATGCCTACACCGCTGATGGTTGTGATTTGGGAAGCTTGTCTTGTTGTACTTAGTTTTTTGTATTTAGTGGGTTTAGTTTATTGTCCCTAGAGAATCTCTCGCCCCATAAACGGCTGCAACACATCCGGAATCCGCACTGAACCGTCAGGTTGTTGATAGTTCTCCAAAATTGCGGTCATGGTACGCCCCACAGCTAAACCTGAACCATTGAGGGTATGCACAAAATCAGTCCCTTTCTTGCCCTTGGTCTTGAACCGAATATTCGCCCGCCGCGCTTGGAAATCACCGAAATTAGAACAGCTTGAAATTTCACGATAGGTTTGATCCGCAGGGAGCCACACTTCCAAGTCATAGCATTTAGCCGCCCCAAAACCAATATCTCCAGTACATAGCGCCACCACCCGATAGGGCAATTTCAGAGCTTGTAAAATTGCTTCAGCATCTGCCACCAGTTTCTCATGTTCCATCGCTGAAGTTTCTGGATGAACGAACTTCACTAATTCCACTTTATTGAACTGGTGCAGGCGAATTAAACCTCTGGTATCACGTCCATAGCTGCCTGCTTCCCGTCGAAAACATGGGGTGTAAGCACAGTGATAAACTGGTAGGTTTTCTCCTTCTAAAATTTCATCCCGATAGAGATTCGTTACTGGCACTTCAGCGGTAGGAATCAACCATAGATCATCTTCTTCGCAATGGAACAAATCTTCCGCAAACTTGGGTAATTGTCCTGTGCCTGTCATGCTGGCAGAATTTACTAACAAAGGCGGTGCAATTTCTCCATAGCCCTTCGCAATCTGTTGGCTGAGCATGAAGTTAATTAAAGCGCGTTCTAGGGCGGCTCCGGATCCAGCCAGGGCAACAAAACGAGTTTGGGCAATTTTGACCGCTCGCTCAAACTGCAAAATTCCTAGTTTTTCGCCAAGATCCCAATGGTGTAAAAACTCTTGACCTGTGGGTTTATATTCGTCACCCCAGCGCCGCACTTCCACATTGTCGGCTTCGCTTGTGCCAATGGGTGTAGTTTCGTCCGGCAAATTTGGTAATGCCAGCAACAAATCATTTAACTGTTGCCGCAAAGTCTTTTCAGCGGTTTCTAGGTTCGCTATGTCTTGCCTAATGGTCGTAGCCCGATCCCGCAGGGGTTGAATTTCTTCGGGGGTAGCACCGGACTTCATTTTTTGCCCCACTTGCTTACCAATATCATTACTCTCGGCTTGGAGTTGAGAGCGCTGATTTTCCAGTTGGCGCATTTGCCGATCCACATCGAGCAAATCACTGATGTCATAACCTTTACCCCGTAAACTCAGGCGTTGTTGCACTGCTTCGGGATTAGCACGTAATTGTTTAATGTCTAGCACGGTTGGTCAAAGGGAGTGAATTAGAGAATAAGTTAGTAAGTTAGAAAGTAAGTTAGGGCATAGATTAGCCAGTCAATTAGCGAATTAATCGAAGGCGCAAATCTCAAGACTCAAGGCTCAAAAGGAATTAAATTCAGAGATATAACTAGAGATGGAACTAAGGATCGAAATGGCACAATAGACGGTGGAATAGATTTTACCTGTGGGTTTGGTAGTCGGCTTAGCAGTCTAGCCTATGTATTTTTACCACAGCAAGCCATTTGCCATAGTCCACAGCCTCTAGATATTTTCAGACTATTTTTGCCGCCCATCTTTACCGCCTATATTTCCAGTTATCGGGAAATTGGGTTTAAAACCCCGCCCTTCTAGGACGGCTTTATGTTATTGTAATACTTTGCGCTAGAATATACAGCATAAGAAACTTGAAATCATGCTAGTCCTCGAAGCAAAACTAAAAGGCAAAACAGCACAGTACAACCTCATTGACGAGGCGATTCGTACTGCCCTGTTTGTGCGTAATAAAGCTTTGAGGCTCTGGATCGATGTTAAGGATAGCGATAAATATGACCTTAATAAGCATTGTGCTGTCTTAGCCAAAGAGTTTGAATTTGCCAAAAAGCTCAATTCACAAGCTAGACAAGCCAGTGCAGAGAGAGCATGGTCAGCAATTAATCGGTTCTTT
>JBIKNH010000096.1:0-15284 GCA_044358815.1 Pseudanabaenaceae cyanobacterium
TGTTCCCGCGTCCACCAAATCCAGAAGCTCAGAATAATTCCCAAAATGCCATGAAGTAATACCACGATCAGAAATGCCCACCCTTCATTCTGTTGTGGTTGCTGCCACTGAATATACAAGGCACCACCGATGATAAAATAAGTCACAGGATTTCGGAAAGACTGGGTTAAAATTCCTAAAATCCTTGGCAAAAGATTCACTTTTGGCGCGACATTAGGACCCATTTGCCGCAACCGACGACGCGCCATCACATAGGACAAGCCTTTCACCGTAGAAGCCAACTCATCTAGCACTTGCTCATGGGGGAGATAGTGCCATAGGGTATGCGGATCGTAGGGAAAGGGAATTTTAGTCATCAATTTTAATTGTAGTTGAGGAATTTTGCTTCCATCATCCCCTTGAACTAGAATAGGAACTATTTCCTTAGTTATCTCAGATAACAGTTATCCTAGATAATAATCGTGTAACTATCTAGAACTTCGATCTACAATTTCAAGGGGAATTGGCAATGCTTAAAACACTGGAAATTTACGCTTGTTTAGAACGAACTAATTGTCCTTGTTCATTGACGTGTAAGCCACATTCTTGATTGCTGGATTCCCACCACCAACGACCGGCGCGTAAATCTTCCCCTGGTTGAACCGCACGGGTACAGGGAGCGCAACCAATACTCGGAAAATTCTGATCATGGAGCGCATTGTAAGGTACGCCATTAGTGCGAATGTATTCCCAAACCTGTTCGTTAGACCAGTCAATCAGCGGATTCACTTTCGCGACACCACGGGGCGCATCCATTTCCACTACCCGCATTTCGGAACGGTTGGCGGTTTGGTCGCGGCGTAGTCCAGTAATCCAAGCATCTAAACCAACAAGGGCACGGTTTAGGGGTTCCACTTTCCGCACGAAACAGCAGCGCTTCCGATTTTCCACGCTATCGTAAAACAGATTAATTCCTGCTTCTTGCACCATCGTTTCTACGGTGGCATTGTCAGGGAACATAATCCGCAATTTAATTTGAGGATATTTGCGTTGAACGGCTTCGATTACGGCGTAGGTTTCGTTATTGAGTCGTCCCGTGTCCAGGGTAAAAACTTGGGCATCGGGGCGAATTTTAGAAAGCATATCAATTAGCACCACATCTTCCGCGCCAAAACTAGAGGCGAGGGAGATATTGCTATAATTTGCCAAAGCCCAAGTTAAAATTTCTTGGGGGGATTTGCCCTCTAGTTGGGCGGCGGCGGAGTCAATCTCAGCTTGGGTTGCCATATATATTTTGTCGGTTAGATACTGCTAGATATTAATTGAAATGGGAATAATTCGTGGCACTGTGACCATTAAGGTGACTATAAATATAGCTTACAGGGTAGCTTGCAGAATACCTTGGTCAAAATCTCCCCAAAGTTAGCGCACAGCTCAACACACCAATTACCCCCCGAAATACTCTAGAAGACAGTCCAGAAAACGGGGCGAAACAATGGCGCTAGAATAGGTACTTTCAGGATTTACAGTAACTTCTCTAGGATTTGCTATGCAATTTGCCGACCGTCTATTGCCCCTCCAAAATAATGTCTTTGCCGATATGGATCGGGCTAAAGCCGCTGCTCTCAACGATGGTCAAGATATTATTGATCTTTCCCTTGGTTCTTCAGATTTGCCGACGGAACCGACAATTCTCGAAGCAATTACAGAAGCTTTGCAAATTCCCAAAACCCACGGCTATTTACTTTTTAGTGGCACCCAGTCGTTTCGGGTGGCGGTGGCAGATTGGATCGAACGCAAATTTGGTGTGCAGGTTGATCCAGAAACGGAAGTTTTACCCTTGATCGGTTCCCAAGAAGGCACTGCCCATTTACCCCTTGCTTTACTCAACCCTGGGGATTTTGCCCTTTTGCAAGACCCTGGTTATCCTTCCCATTATGGTGGGGTATATCTAGCGGGAGGGCAAATTCATCCGATGGCGCTCACCCCTGAACACAATTTTTTACCACAACTAGATCAGATTCCGGCGGCAGTCTTGGCGAAATCCAAGATGATGGTTTTGAGTTATCCCCATAATCCCACTACGGCAGTGGCTCCCCTGAGTTTCTTCCAAGAAGCCGTTGCCTTTTGCCAGACCCATCACATTGCCCTAGTCCATGATTTCCCCTATGTGGATTTGGTTTTTAATCAGACTGTGCCCCCTTCGATCCTGCAAGCGGACTTAAACCGTGCCGTTAGTATTGAATTTTTTACCATGTCAAAATCCTATAACATGGGCGGTTTTCGAGTGGGGTTTGCGGTGGGTAATCGGGATCTGATCCGTGCTCTGCGACAAATTAAAGCGGTGGTGGACTTCAACCAATATCAGGGGATTTTAGATGGGGCAATCAAGGCACTAGCTGACGATCACGGCTCCATTGCCCGCACCGTAGACACCCTAAAACAGCGCCGCGATGTGATGGTGCAGGCTTTGGCGGACATAGGTTGGGTTGTGCCGCTGCCTGAAGCGACGATGTACCTTTGGGCAAAACTACCTGACACATTTCCAGGAACCGCGATGGACTTTTGCCTGAAACTAGTGGCGGCAACGGGGGTGGCGTTGTCTCCTGGATCGGGATTTGGGCAGCATGGGGAAGGTTATGTCCGGTTTGCTCTGGTCCATCCCCCCGCCAAACTAGCCGAGTCTGCCCGCCGCATTGGTGAATTTATGGCGGCTTATTGCCAAAGGTAACCATTGCTAGAAGTCAGTCTTACCAGCGGTCAATTCCACAAACATTGGGGATTTTAAATACCAAAGATTGCCATAAAAGATTGTGATATTGGCAATTTTGATCAGGTGGTTTTCTATCGGGTGAATTTTCAGACTTTTAAAGAAATAGTTTAATTTGAGTAAATCAAACTATCTAGCAAAATCTAGCAAAATACTGAGCAATTGACTCAATGCAAACTCTAGGTAATTGACCCAAGAGAATCAACACTTTGCCCTAATTTTTTACTATTTTTTACTGTACTTCCACGACACTTCCCCTGTATTTCCCACGATCTCAAACACACTTCAACATACGTCAAAAATGGCTAATTTGCGTCTTGGTTAACCTGAGCCGCCCCGAAATAGCCCAAAACCCACAGCCGGTTCACGGCAACCTAACCAGCTTCAGCCAATTGTCGGAGCAACTTTCTGGCATCTTGATTAGTCTACTTGATTAGTCTAAAAATATGTCAGGTCAATCACCAATAAACCAGCAAATAATCCT
This sequence comes from Pseudanabaenaceae cyanobacterium, assembly GCA_044358815.1. Taxonomy (GTDB): domain Bacteria; phylum Cyanobacteriota; class Cyanobacteriia; order Pseudanabaenales; family Pseudanabaenaceae; genus JBAXSK01. The sequence continues at coordinate 3,234 of JBIKNH010000096.1, forward strand.
CAACCCAACCCCCGAATCAGTCTAAAAAATAACCCAAAGATTCCCTCAAAGATTAGTACAAAACTATTAAGTTGCTTTGCACCGATCCCCATAGTTATGGAACGAATGTCCTTCTGATGTAAAATACAGGGACAAATATCAATTGCAAAGTAGGTTTGCAAAACTTAAACCTCTGTTAAAACTTGGTAGGATTAAGTACATATACTCAAAAGCTTACTCCTGCTGACCGCAACATTTTGTAATCGATCGAGAATAATTACCAAGATCGCTAATGTCACAGTTGCTCATCATGGGCACAAATCAGCCATTAAAATCTTGCATTAGGTTGGTCATTACCCGTTGTTGGGTTTAGGTCAAAACTCACTGGTTGAAAGCCGTAGTTGCAAGCCATAGTTAAAAGTCATAGATAAAAAGGCATCAAAGGCAGTGATTCAGAGAACCTGATTAATCGAAACCCCCTAGGTTAAATCTATAATTTAAACTTATAACTTGAACTTAATTTTAGGTTTCTTTTAATTTGATTAGTTTGATCAATCCGCCTCAATGTCAGGATTAAATTCAGAATTAAACTGGGCATCCTAGCTAATAGTCCACTATGTACAATTGCCCTATAGATTAGCTAGGACATGAGCTAAGAAAACTTAACCAAATGCCTCCTAGGGTACTGTTTAAGCCATACATTGATTGCTATAAAACACTTGTACCTCAGTTAATTCTAATCCCCTAGGCTTTAATAGTTGCACTGTTCTCCGGCAAAAACTCTGGTAAGTCCGGTCAAAATGTGTCAATTACTACTTGATTGGTAAATGTTAGTGAATTATGGACGGCGTACATCATGCTTCAAGATACTTTAACCATTCGTCATTACCAAAAGCTCACTGATTCACTGGTGGAAATGTGGGATCGTGGTTATCGCTCAACCGATGAAATGCGGATTTTTTTGGATGGCTATCTAGCGTCACTACGCACTAGCAATGCCCTTGAAGCCCACAACATTCATCGTCTAGAAGAAGAAACTGTTAGGTTTTTATACGATTTCTCGAATTTTTCTTCCCCCTATGAACCAGAAATGGAGCGGGAAGTGGAGTGGTAGGTTAGTGGAGCCGACTTAGGGAATCTCCTGATTGCCATTACCCTAATTGCCATCGTGCCAGTTGCCATCGTGCCAGTTACCGTTACGCTAACTGTTATTACATTGTTGTTACACTATCGCGGGGAGTTCATCCAGTGCCAGCATTTTTTCGTCAATATATCGCACCGTTTATTATTTTTGCCATCTTTTTGTTTACATTAGTGTTGGTCAGTTCCCGTGCGTTCCTTCCTAGTGATATGGTAGCTCCGGCACCTATTGGCTCGTTACCAGCTTTATTGGGGCAGTGGGGTATGGTTGGGGGTTAATTCCTCGTTAGTGCAACATTACAACCATAAACTAAGACCATAAGTCTCTCCCGTTGCTGCTAGGTAAAGACTCGCTGACTGGCTCAATTGCCGACAAAGCGCGGATTTTTCTTGGATATGACTGACTACACTTGGCAGCGGCGACATGTTCTTTCTCTGGGAGATTTTACTCCTGAGGACTATGAGTTAGTAATTCAAACAGCGGTGGGATCTTTAGAGGTCATGTCCCGCCGTAATAAGAAAGTCCCCACTTTACAGAGTAAGGTGGTGGCTAATTTGTTTTTTGAGTCCTCGACGCGCACCCGTAACAGTTTTGAGTTAGCTGCAAAACGTCTCTCGGCAGATACCCTCAATTTTGCGCCAGGGACTTCTTCGCTGTCTAAGGGGGAAACGATCCTAGACACAGCCCGCACTTTTTTGGCAATGGGCACAGACATTATGGTGATTCGCCATAAGTCCACCGGTGTTCCGGCGATGATTGCCCAAGATATGGATGCTCTCAGTGGCAAAGTCTCGGTGCTCAATGCAGGGGATGGCAAACATGAACATCCTTCCCAAGGGCTGTTAGATTTGTTCACCATGTGCAGTTACTTAAACCCCAGCGCCCCCAGCCCCAAAGACCTGCGGGGTAAGAAAGTGGCGATTGTTGGGGATATTTTGCATTCGCGGGTGGCACGGTCTAATCTTTGGAGTTTAGTGACTAATGGGGCAGAGGTGCATTTAGCCGCACCGCCCACCCTTTTACCCCCAGAGTTTGCCAGTTATGGGGCACAGATTCACCATGACATTGTGCCAGCCCTGACTGACGCTGATTTTGTGATGACCCTGCGCCTGCAAATGGAACGTATGGGGGAGTTTTTGATCCCCAGTCTGCGGGAATATCACGCCTGTTATGGGATTACACGGGAGCGGTTACGGCTCTGTAGTCCCAAGGTGCAAGTATTACACCCTGGTCCGGTTAATCGCGGGGTAGAAATTAGCTCCGATTTGATGGACGATCCTCGCCTGAGTTTGATTGACAAGCAGGTAACTAGCGGCGTGGCGGTGCGGATGAGTTTGTTATACCTCTTGGGCACTGGGGGCAAACAAACCCAATTAGCTTAATGACTTTGGCTAAATTACCAGCAACCCAAATAGTGACCAGTGACCTAAGCAAATAGGTAACTAACCAAAAGTCGTGTTATTCCAGCCCCAAAGATAACCTTTAGCGTCGGCAAACTCGATGTAGATCCGATTTGGCGCAATGCCTAAGGCGCTGTGAATTTGACCACAGACCACTTGACTGAGGCTGTCGGTTTGTTGACTTTTCATCGTGCCAATGTTTTTGATTTCCACATAGGCAGCGGGGGCATCAGTGCCGCCAAATGTCATAAATACATCACTGCGAAGGGCAGTCATCACATAGGATTCTGGCTTGCCAAAATGTTTTGCTAACAAACTGGACAGATTTTTGAGTAATGACTCAACTTCAGTGGGATTTGGTGTAATGGAAACTTGAATATTGATTAATGGCATGGTATGAAACAAAAATCAGATAATTAATTTATTAATTTAGATATTAAGTTATGAGAAGGAAATAACTCTAAGATTTTAGAAGAAAATTAACCATTTAGTTAACCATTTATGGGACTGCTCAGGGCAGGCTAAAACTCTTTGTAGCTGACCATTTGTGATAAAAAGTGGTAGCGCGTGGCAAAAGATCAAGAAATTGTTGGTAAATCATCAAACTCGTTGATTAAAAACCGTCAAAAATTAAGTTGATTTCTAAAGAATGTTAAATAAGTCAGGTATTTGGCGCTCAGGGATGGGATTAAATACTAAAATTCAACCAGATTCTGGTAACAGATGTTCTGTCAAATGATTGACCTGGATTGACCTAAGGTAACTCAAGGGCAGTTTAAAGGGCAATTTAATTCAAATGAGAAACTCAAACCAGAATCTAAACCAATGCAGAATCTCGCTGTCGTCCTAACCAAGCGCTAAAATCTTTCTTGTTGCTCATCTCCAGTCCTTTGAGAATGAAAATTGATTGCTTAACTTCAGGTTTGGTTTGGAAAAAAGTTAGAGAATTCTAAAATCAAGTAAAAATCAATCAACGTAAGAGTTATAGAAGTCGATCGAGAATCAGTAAATCTAGGCACAGGGCAATTCGTAGTAATTATTAATTATCCTCATTAATTATTCTCTCAGTCGCTCCCATTGTTGTTCGCATAATCACTTGTATTAGTTGCTTGTGTTAATTGTTTGTGTTAACTACTTGCATTAATTGCTTGCGCATTAGTCATCAATTCATGCCCCATAGCTAAATTCACTAAATTAATGATTCGATATGTAATCAATTATGTAATCACTATGTAATTGATATTGGGTAACTGATATTCGGTAATTGGTGTTAGGTGATTGAAATATGGGATGGTTGATTCTGGGTAATTAGGATTAATTAGGAATTGTGTTTAGGAATTGCGTTATGGATTCTGATTGGTGACTTTCGCTCGTAAGTTTGGTAGTCCAGTTTGGTGATTTGGGAAACTATTATGCCAACGACTGATGTACAAAAGACTAGCCCCCAGGCAACTCCTCAGGCAAACCCGAAGGCAAAGGCTGGGGAACATGCCAGTGGCGATCGCCGTTTCAAGTCCCTTGATATGGCAATGAAGCGCAATCAGTATCAGCCTGATGCGTTAATTGAAGTTTTGCACAAAGCCCAAGAGACCTTTGGTTTTTTGGAAGAAGATGTTTTGCTCTATGTGGCACGGGGACTAAAATTACCCCTCAGCAAAGTCTATGGGGTGGCGACTTTCTATCATTTATTTTCCCTCAAACCCAGTGGTAAACATACCTGTGTGGTGTGTCTGGGAACTGCCTGTTATGTCAAAGGTAGCAGTAAAATCGCTGAATCCTTGGTGACGCAATTAAAAACTGATTTAGGCAAAACCACCCCCGATGGTCAAGTGTCATTGATGGCGGCGCGGTGCGTGGGAGCCTGTGGTGGTGCGCCGGTGGTAGTGATGGATGGCACGGTGCAAAGCAAACAGGAACCAGAAACCGTCCTCGCCCAAGTCATGACATGGATGACAGAGGAAACCTAAAAAAATTAAACCAAAATGCTTCGGCTGATTCTCCCCATGCTTGGTAAGTGCATCATTTGCCGTTAACCAGATTAGTTCTAAAAATACGAATTAAGTCAAATCAAGCACCGCATCAAGCATCAAGAAAAGCCTGAAAAAGCCTCAGAAACGCCCTAGAAAGGCATCAGTAGAGTAATGGAGCCAGGTATGGATCTCAATGGATTATTAGAAATTGCCGCCGCGCAACAGGCAAAACAGAAACCAATTCAGGTGCATTGTTGCAATTCCACCGGTTGTCAAGCCGCTAATTCCCAAGCGGTATTAAAGGAATTACAGCAGGCAGTCAGCGCCCAAGGTTTAGCCGAACAAGTGGAAGTTAAAGGGGTGGGCTGCATGGGTTTATGTAGCTCAGGACCGATTGTGCAGGTTGATCCCCGCAATGATTTTTACCAAGAAGTGATTCCTGAACAAGCCGCTAGTATTATCAGTGCCTGTAATGGTGGCGAACCGACCGCCAAACGGGGCGATCCCGATCATCCTTTCTTCCGGTATCAGGTGAAAGTGGTGCGAGCCAATACAGGCAAACTTGATCCCGACCATATTGAGGAATACATTGGAGCCGGAGGCTATCAAGCGCTTTACCATGCCCTCTACGATCAAGAACCCGCTGATGTAGTCAATGAAATCATTCGCAGTGGCTTAAGAGGACGGGGCGGCGGTGGCTATCCCACAGGGTTGAAATGGGCGACAGTGGCGAAAATGCCAGAGGGACAAAAATATGTAATTTGTAACGGTGATGAGGGCGATCCTGGTGCATTTATGGATCGCAGTGTCTTGGAAGATGATCCCCACACTGTTCTTGAAGGTATGGCGATTGCGGGTTATGCCATTGGTGCAAATCACGGCTACATCTATGTGCGGGCAGAATATCCCCTTGCCATTAAGCGCCTCCAAAAAGCGATTCAACAGGCGAAAAAATACGGCTTGTTAGGGAGTCAGATTTTTGATTCCACCTTTGACTTTAAGATTGACATTCGTATTGGTGCTGGGGCATTCGTCTGCGGTGAAGAAACTGCCTTAATTGCTTCCGTGGAAGGCAAACGCGGTAATCCTCGCACCCGTCCCCCTTATCCGGCTCAGTCTGGTTTATGGGGTTGTCCGACGCTGATCAACAATGTGGAAACCTTCGGGAATATTGTGCCGATTATGCGACGGGGCGCGGCATGGTACGCCAGCATTGGTACAGAAAAGAGCAAAGGTACCAAAATCTTCGCACTCACGGGCAAAGTCCAAAATAACGGCTTAATTGAAGTCCCGATGGGGATTACCCTGCGCCAAATTGTCGAAGAAATGGGGGGCGGTGTCCCCGATGGCACAGTCAAAGCAGTCCAAACGGGCGGACCTTCTGGCGGTTGTATTCCCGAACGGCTCCTCGATACTCCCGTTGACTATGATTCCCTAGTTGCCATTGGCTCCATGATGGGATCGGGCGGTATGGTGGTCATGGACGAACACACCAGTATGGTGGAAGTTGCCAAATTCTATATGGAATTCTGTAAGGAAGAAACCTGCGGTAAATGTGTGCCCTGTCGAACGGGAACGGTACAACTCCACGAACTGTTATCTAAAATCGTCAACGGTCAAGGCACAGAGCGAGATGTGCAGCGCCTGAAGGATTTGGCGTACATGGTCAAAGAAACCAGCCTCTGTGGTTTGGGGATCAGCGCTCCTAATCCGACCCTGAGCACTTTGCAGTACTTTGGTGAGGAATATACCAATCTCCTGCAAAAAACTCCTTAATTCTGTCCTGTCACTGCCAGTGAGTCACAAGTAAATTAATTCCAGTTAATTCCAATTAATTCCCGCCGCAATCATTCAAGGAATCGTTCCTATGGCTGTTAATACTTTAAAAATCAATGATGTGGATGTGGCAATTGAAGCCGGAACCACAGTGCTTCAAGCAGCAAAACTCGCCGGGGTGAAAATCCCCACCCTCTGCCATCTGGAAGGGGTCTCTGATGTGGGAGCCTGTCGCCTCTGTTTAGTAGAAGTAAAAGGTTCTAATAAACTTTTGCCTGCCTGCGTCACCGAAGTCAGTGAAGGTATGGAAATCTTCACCGACACACCGAAGCTGCAAAACTATCGCCGTATGACAGTGGAATTGCTCTTCGCTGAAGGAAATCACGTTTGTTCGATCTGTGTCGCCAATGGTAACTGCGAACTGCAAAACGTCGCCATTGAAGTGGGGATGGATCACAGTCGGTTTCCTTATCAGTTTCCTTCCCGATCTGTGGACTTGTCCCATCCGATCTTCGGCATTGACCACAATCGCTGTATTCTTTGCACCCGTTGCGTCCGCGTTTGTGACGAAATCGAAGGCGCTCATGTGTGGGATGTGGCGCAACGGGGACCAGAATGTTATATCGTGTCAGGGCTAAATCAGCCTTGGGGCGAAGTTAGCGCCTGTACCTCCTGTGGTAAATGTGTCGATGCTTGCCCGACGGGATCAATTTTCCGTCAGGGTAACACCACCGGCGAAAAAGTCCAAGATGCCGCAAAACTCGAATTTTTAATGACCGCAAGGAAGGAAAAGCAATGGACACGATAGAATCTCCCCAAAAAAATCCTCAAGAGACTGTAAAAGCGCCCAAAATCAGATTTGCGACGGTTTGGCTGGCGGGCTGTTCTGGCTGTCACATGTCGTTTTTGGATTTAGACGAATGGCTCATTGACTTAGCCGAACATGTGGAAGTAGTCTTTAGTCCCGTCGGCTGTGATTTGAAAGACTATCCCGAAAATGTGGATGTTTGTTTGGTGGAAGGAGCCATCGCCAACGAAGAGAATTTACATTTAGCGAAATTGGTGCGCCAACGGACTAAAATCGTGATTTCTTTTGGTGATTGTGCGGTTACCGCCAATGTGCCTGGAATGCGGAATATGCTCGATGGAGCCGCAGCGGTTTTGAAACGGTCTTATCTCGAATTAGGAGATCACACACCGCAATTACCCCATGAGCCAGGGATTGTGCCGGAACTGCTCGATCAGGTTCTGCCCCTCCATGAAGTGATCCCCGTTGATATTTTTATGCCTGGTTGTCCTCCCCCAGCGGATCGCATCAGAGCCACCATTGAACCTTTGCTCTCTGGGGAAATGCCTGTAATGGAAGGAAGAGCCATGATTAAGTTTGGCTAGTGGATCCCCCCCTGCCCCCCTTACATAAGGGGAGAGATTCAAAAAGTCTTCCTTACATAAGGGGGGAGAGGTCTTGAAGGTGAAAAAGTCCCCCTTACCAAGGGGGATTTAGGGAGATCCAACGTTTACGGCTTGATTTCAAATAGACAATGCGCAGGAGGAAATTCAGGAAATGAGTACATCAAATAGAACTGTGGTGATTGATCCCGTCACAAGGATTGAGGGTCACGCCAAAATTTCAATTTTTCTTAATGAATCAGGGGATGTGGATAATGCCCGATTTCATGTGGTGGAATATCGCGGATTTGAGAAGTTTTGCGAAGGTAGACCATTTACGGAAATGGCAGGGATCACGGCGAGGATCTGTGGCATTTGTCCCGTCAGCCATTTGATTGCTGCGGCTAAAACTGGGGATAAAATTCTCGCGGTGCAGGTTCCAGAAACCGCTGATAAATTACGGCGGATGATGAACTTAGCCCAGATTATCCAATCCCATGCTTTGTCATTCTTTCACCTCAGTAGTCCCGATTTTTTATTAGGTTGGGACAGTGATCCGGCTAAGCGGAATGTGTTCGGTTTGATCGAAGCTAATCCCGATTTAGCACGGGCAGGAATCCGACTGCGGCAGTTTGGACAAACCGTGATTGAACTACTAGGAGCAAGGAAAATCCATGCGGCTTGGACTGTGCCCGGTGGTGTGCGTGCGCCCCTGACGGAAGAGAGTCGGCAATGGATTATTGATCGGCTGCCGGAGTCTTTTGCGACGATTCGCCTCGCTCTGGATCTGTTCAAAAATATGATCGATGGTCCCCTCAAGTCCGAAATCGATGTTTTTGGACAATTCCCCTCTTTGTTCATGGGTTTAGTGGGCAAAGACGGCGCGTGGGAACATTATGACGGTCATTTGCGGTTTACTGACAGTGAGGGAAATATTGTTGCCGACAACCTCAATGAAGATGATTATCAAACCTTCTTAGGGGAAGCAGTGGAATCTTGGTCTTACCTGAAATTTCCTTACTACAAACCCCTCGGCTATCCAGGGGGGATTTATCGGGTGGGACCTTTAGCCCGTCTCAATGTTTGCTCCCACATTGCCACCGAAGGGGCTGATCAAGAACTGCGGGAACTGCGGCAGCGGGCTGGAACCAGTGTGACATCTTCATTTTTGTATCACTATGCGCGGTTGGTCGAAATTTTGGCTGGGTTAGAAGGGATACAGAAATTAGTGGCTGATCCTGAGATACTTTCTACAAGGGTTAGGGCTACAGGTGGTGTCAATCAGTTGACGGCAATCGGTGTCAGCGAAGCGCCCCGAGGCACATTGTTTCACCACTATGTAGTTGACGAGCATGGCTTAATTCAAAAAGTCAATCTGATTATTGCCACAGGACAAAATAACTTGGCAATGAACCAAACGGTGACTCAGATTGCGAAACAGTATATTCACGGTTTTGCTGATGGGGCAGCAATTCCCGAAGGTTTACTTAATCGAGTCGAAGCAGGGATTCGATGTTTCGATCCTTGTCTGTCATGTTCGACCCATGCTGCTGGTCAGATGCCCTTACATGTGGAATTTATTGCTGCTGATGGAGAGTTGATTCATGAAGTGTTCCGCGATTGATTTATCTGCCAATGTCATGACTGATTTTGCAATGGAAGTACCACACCGGAGTTCAGTGCGTAACTTGGTGATTGGTTTTGGTAACACTTTGCGGGGTGATGACGGTGCCGGTTATTACGTTGCAGAAACAATTGCGCAGTGGTGCGATGTGGCAGTTAAATCCATTTATGTACACCAGCTAACCTTAGATTTAGCTGCTGAAATTGCCGATCACCAGCGGGTTATTTTCATTGATGCTGTGCCCTATCAGCATTCTGGTTATACCCAATGTCCAACGGTGATTATTCAGCCGCTCCAAGCCGATGTTTACGAGCCAGGGCGCAACAGTTATGGCGGTCACTATTCTAGCCCCAACGCCCTGTTAGCAGTGGCTCAGCATCTCTATGGCGTTAAACCCATTGCTTATCAGTTGCTGATTCCCGCAGCGGATTTCAGTTTTGGCGATAAATTCTCCGATGTGACTACAAGCTGTGTAAAGCTCGCCTTAGCAAAAGTCAAAGAATTGTTAGATTTATCCGCCTCATAAAGTGCCATACTAATTACTGGGAATGGAACTAGATGGTTAGTCAGGCATTCTAAAACCATCATTCTAAAACCATTCCCAATCTACGGCTTAGTCAGAGCCGAGATGATTAAACTCTCTATGAGATGTTGATTTTTTGTAAGATTCTATTTTTCTTATCCGTTGGTTAGGAGGCTGTATGGTTACGATTGGTGATTCCAGTGTTGCTGATGTCAACGAATCCCTAGAGCATCGTATTGAAGTGGCAATGGCTGAAGCCCGTGCCGCTAGTGAACAGTTTGGCGTTCAGTCCAAAGAGGCAGCGGCTTTGTGGGAAATCGTAGAAGAACTCCACGCCGAAGCCGGACACCGCCGTCAAAAGCATGAAGGACATAATAGTTTTACAGATTTTTGTGATAGCCATCCCGATGCTGCGGAAGCTAAAGTTTACGAGGTTTAATGGTCTAAATGCATGAAGTGGGCATAATGGAACAGACGATGGCGGTGGCGTTAGATCATGCCCACCGAGCGGGGGGGACGCAAATTCATGGCTTAAGGTTAAGGATTGGGGCATTGTCTGGGGTAGAACCGGATGCACTGCGCTTTGCCTTCGATGTGGTTACCCAAGGAACCATTGCCGAAGCAGCAAAATTAGAGATTGATTTTCTGCCAGCAATTTGTTATTGTCACCATTGCCAAAAGGAATTTGAACCGGAAGCCTGGATCTATGCCTGTCCCACCTGTGAGAAACTATCTACTGATATTCGTCAGGGTAAGGAAATGGAACTAAGTTCGGTGGAAATTTCTTAATCTATGATTTAAATAATTGATTCTTCGAGCATGGTTTGATCGGCTTACAAAATGGTGATTAAGAGCTATTATTCTCGTTGCTAAACAGTGAATCTTGTAGACTCAGATTCAATTATAGATTCAAGTACAAGTTAATTTTTAGAGTAAGGGAGTAAAGCTATGTGTCAAGATTGTGGTTGTGTGGTAGTGGATGAGATTGCCGTCGATGGTGTAAAAGTTACTGCAAGCCATTCTCATTCCCATGCTCAAGATGATCATCACCACCATGAGCACCATCATCACGAACATCACCACAGCCATAACCATAATGGTCATACCCACAGTCATAGTCACAGTAGCGCCCATAGCCATACCCACACTGCACCTCATGATAATCAGCCGCAAACTGGATACACTCACACCGTAGAGATTCACAGCGCTTTATTAGATAAGAATGATCGCTTAGCGGAACGAAATCGCGGTTATTTTTTGGCAAAGAATCTATTGGCGCTGAATCTCTTATCTTCCCCTGGTTCCGGAAAAACTGCCCTACTGGAACGCATGGCACGGGATTTTGCAGCGATGAAACCACCAATAGCAATGGGAGTAATTGTTGGTGACTTAGCGACAGATAATGATGCTCAAAGATTGCGCCAAGCAGGGGTTCCCGCAATTCAGATCACCACTGGTAATGCGTGCCACTTAGAAGCGTCTATGGTGGCGCAGGCAATGGCGAAGTTAGATTTAGATCATTTGCAGTTATTGGTAATTGAGAATGTGGGTAATTTAGTGTGTCCTGCCGCCTATGACTTAGGGGAAGGGTTGCGGGTTGCGTTGCTTTCCGTAACTGAAGGAGAAGATAAGCCTCTTAAATATCCTACTTTATTCAAATCTGCTCAGGTGATTTTAATTACTAAGGCTGATATTGCCGCAGCAGTGGAATTTAATCAGGAATTAGCTGTCCGCAATCTGCAACAAGTGGCTCCCCAAGCGCAAATCTTTGTGGTTTCCTCGCGGTCTGGTTTGGGTTGTGCTGCATTTTATGATTATCTAGAAAATTATCGGCAGAACCTTCTCGAAAATTCTTTAAACTAATATAATCTCTCTAGTGTAGTAATGTAGTTCCTAATGCCCATTTGAAATCATGACTGAAGCTGCTATTTCCTTTATGCCTGATTTGTCTGCGCCTATGAATGAGCCGACGGATCAGTTTATAAATCAGGATTTGCAGCGCTGGCATTTTCAGTTACAGGGAATTGTGCAGGGTGTGGGATTTCGTCCTTTCATTTATCGTTTAGCGATTGATTTGGGATTAACTGGTTGGGTCCGTAACACCAACGAAGGATTACAAGTTGAAGTAGAAGGAAATCTTACGAAATTAGCGCAATTTGCCACAAATTTACAGAACAATGCACCGCTCCATAGTTTAGTGGTAAAGGTTGAGCAATGGCAAGTGAAACCGCAAGGGAATACAGGTTTCC
>JBIKNH010000097.1:0-15138 GCA_044358815.1 Pseudanabaenaceae cyanobacterium
CATTCAACACTTCTGATTTACTTGATATTGACCAAAAACATGATCTTCTGAAACTAGAGTTACTGCAGCAGTGTTGACAGATAGAAAATGGGAGTAAAAAAGGGGACAGAATATGTTATTTTGCCCCCATCTAATAAAAATAATTAAATTTATGGTACTTTCATTTTCTAAGATCGTCAAGTCAATATTGAAAGAGCTACCAGCAAATGACTACCCAGTATTGAATAGTCGCCTATTCTTTGAAACCTGGCTAAACTTTGTTTTAGATAGCAGTTTAACCAGCATGAGAGATTTATTTTATCGACTAAATTACACTGGTATTAAAGTTGATATTTCGACATTTTCAAAAGCTTGTAAGTATCGAACAGAATAAACATTTTGTCGGATATACATGAACTTGGTCAATCGTCTAAAGCAACGCAGAAAAGACGATAATTTAGGTTTATTTGCGATTGACTCAACAGTAATTAGCTTGACAAGTCAGCTATTTTGGCAACAAAATATTATCAAGTAAAACTGATTAATGGGGTTGATGTTGAAGAGGGATATACAACGGAATGCTTGATCCGAGATACCAGCTAACAGCTTAGCAATCATGGATCATGGGTATGCCAGTTAGGATTTTGTCAATCAAATGAGTGATGCCAAACTAAAGTTTGTAGTGAGAATAAGAAATAATATGAAGACAAAGTTTGACCATGATAAATATCGTGTGCTCAAGTTTTATGATGCGCAAAATAGTGAATACAGATTGGTGGCTAATTTGACTGAATTTAGTGATGAAGAAGTAGCAGTAATTTATAGCAAACGTTGGCAAATAGAGCTGCTATGGAAATTTCTAAAAATGCACCTTAAGCTTGACCATTTTATTACTAAGAATTTAAACGGGGTAAAGCTACAGATTTATACAGTTCTCATAGCCTGCTTGATTCTTCAGCTAATTGAAATTCCACCATTTTATGACAACAAATTACTAGAAAAATTTTGTTATATCCAGATGTTTTTACACAGACACTGCTCTCTAATCCACTGGAGCTATGATCTATTCCCTGAGCTTCTCTTTTAGGCTTTTGTTAAGTTTTGTTTACTCATTCAATACTTCTGACATAAGCTAATTATTTTTTCATTTGATGGGGGCAAAATAACATATTCTGTCCCCGTTTTTACTCCCATTTTCTATCTGTCAACACTTCTGTCTATTTATACCTATTTACAATTAGTTACAGCAGATTTATATTTTCGCTGACTACAATGATAGAACTACCCGCATAGTCTCTAAAGAATCATCCGCTGCCCCCCGTAACACGCCCCCAGCCGCCCGAATCTGTCGTAAATAGTCAATCACTGGCGCGGTAATCACTTCCCCTAAAGCGATAATGGGAATCCCTGGGGGATAGGGACAAATCCATTCCGCACTAACTCGCCCAATAGCTTCCTGAATTGATACAGTTTCCGCTGGTTGAAAATATGCACAACGGGGGGACATGGCTTGCTGAATGGGATGATCTTGCAAAGTCAAAGGAGCGATCAAAGTGGCATGGGGCGGCGTGTGAGGATACTGCCCTAAACTCCTAAACCCATCGATTAACTGCTCAATATCACCTTCCGTATTCCCAAGGCTCAGAATGAAAACCAATTGGCTCAGGGTTGCCATTTCCGGCACAATATCCGCTTTCTCAATCATAAATCCATCGGCTTGAAATCCCGTAACTCCTAAGCCACTGGTCATAATCGTTAATCGCGTCGGATCAAGATCGGGAATATCGCCAGCGCCAAAACTCCGCAATCCTACCAATTGATTAATCTCAGTTCTTGCCCTGTGTGCTAAGTCTAAAGTCTTCCCTAAAGCAGTTTTACCTTGGGTGACCAACTGCCGCCGTGCTACATCCAACGACAATAAGAGCAAAAAATTTGGACTCGTAGACTGAAGCAACTGCAAAGCCTGACTCACTCGCTCAGGATCGATCAAATTCCCCTGTACATGAACCATTGAAGCTTGGGTCATGCCACTAGCCACTTTATGGGTTGATTGCACTACTCCATCGGCTCCCAACTGCATCGGTGACGGTGGTAAATCAGGATGAAACCCTAAATGTGGTCCATGCGCTCCATCCACTAACAAGGGCACACCATGATCATGGCAAATCTTCGCCAAAGCTTGAAGATCTCCACAAACCCCAAAATAATTAGGACTAACCACAAACACTGCCTTAGCACGGGGATATTGGCTTAACATTGCCGCCACCACATCAGGCTGTACCCCCAAATCCAAATCCCACAACGGATCGTAAGCCGTCGGTAAATAAATCGGTTCGGCTCCAGCTAAAATCAAACCCGACAACAGGGACCGATGGCAATTGCGTCCTACTAAAATCTGATCCCCTGGACCACACACCGCTAAAACCAAAGCCTCTACGCCACAGGTGGAGCCATTAACTAAAAACCACGTCCGATCGACCCCATAGGCAGCGGCGGCAAGGGCTTCAGCAGCTTCTAGAGGAGCTTCGAGGTCAGGCATTTCTGGTAAATCTAACCGGAACACTGTTTCCCCCAGTAAATCCCGTAGCGCCGGATCAATCCCTTGACCGCGCTTGTGACCAGGCATATAAAACGGCACATGATGCACATCAAGGTAATTTTGTGCCGCAGTTAGCAGTGGTGCTTGGGATTGATCCAGCATAAAATATCTACTTGAAAGTGTCTATTTAAGAGTGTCTACTTGAAAGAGTTACTTGAAAAGAGCCGATTTTGAGATGATTGATATTGAGAGAGATTACACAGGATAGTTAATTTATGCCAGTTGTTGCCGTCCTTGACTACGACATGGGAAATTTACACTCTGCCTGCAAAGGTCTAGAGTTAGCCGGAGCAACCCCCATCGTAACTAATGATCCCGCCCAAGTTGCCCGCGCCGATGGCTTAGTATTACCTGGTGTGGGTTCCTTTGATCCAGCGATGCAAAAGTTACGGGCTGCTGGTCTAGAACAACCCATCCATGATGCCATTGCTCAAGGTAAACCATTTCTGGGAATTTGCTTAGGATTACAGTTACTCTTCGAGTCGAGCGACGAGGGCACTGCCGCTGGTTTGGGGGTGTTGCCTGGTCATGTGGCTAAATTCACCCCAGAACCTGGACTCACCATTCCCCACATGGGCTGGAATCAACTGCATCTAACCCAACCCGATCATCCTTTGTGGCAAAATCTAGGCAGTGCCCCTTGGATGTATTTTGTGCATTCCTATTATGTCGTGCCCCGTGATCCAGCCCTTACCGCTGCCCAAACTACCCACGGCAGCCAAACTGTGACCGTTGCTGTGGCTCAGGCTAATTTGATGGCAGTACAATTTCACCCCGAAAAATCCGCCCAAGATGGCATCAAATTACTAACTAACTTCGTCCAATGGCTAGGACAGGTCTAAAGTTAGCTGATTCTTGCGGCTAAGTTCGTCAGTCTGAACCAGTTTTTGTCATTCCCCAAAATACCCAAATATCCCCAATCCCCAATAACCCATTGCCAATGAATATGAAGCTTTTCTCTGGGGTGATCCATTCCTTTCAGTCATCTAAGCTAAACACTACCGTTCCTATGCATCAGACATTTTCTAATTCCTTTTCTAACTCTTTCCTGAAATCTTCTTTCCTGAAATCTCGTTTCGTCAAGGGTTTCATGAGTCAACGGCATTTGCTCTGGGCTTTGACCCTTGCTAGCAGTACCCTAGCGGCTAGTCCGGCGATGGCTGGTGAAGGGGTAATTCTCTTCGGACCTTCCCAATCCAATACTCTGAGTTATTGCGATAATAACAATCAGAGCAATGCTTTTAACACCTACTATCTGGAAATTAAAAAACAGAAATTTGATGTAGATGAAATCCAGATCGAATACCCTGCCAATTTTGACGGCAAATTGAGCCAAGATGACATCAAAATCCGTCTCAATAGTACGGACTGCCGCAATGGTCGAGAAATTCCGATTCAGTCTGTGAAGTTAGACCCTAGTGCCCGACGGTTCACCATTCAGCCCAAGGAAGCAATTAAAGAGAATACCCAAATTTTGGTCGTATTCAGTAATGCCATTAATCCAAGTCCAGGGGGATTCTTCCAATTTGATGGCTATATTCGTCGTGTGGATCGTCCCCTGCGGATCTTTGTCGGTTCTTGGATGATGACTTTCAGTTAAACGAGTCTGTCTAAGTCAAGTTCTAGTCAAGTTAGAGGGTGTTTGGGAAGCCTGCATATTCGCTAAAAATAATGATTGATCCCCCCTAGCCCCCCTTAAAAAGGTGGGAAAAGACTAAAAAAGTCCCCCTTTCTAAGGGGGATTTAGGGATCAAAGCTTCTCAAACACGCTCTAAGATCGCCGACTTTTCCCATGCTATCGAGGCAAAGGTTGGCGATCTCAAGATTTAAAACTGCTCCATCCATCTTCCATTCCAAATTCTTCTTATTAGTTTTACTAGTATCATCCTATGCGCATTCTGATTAGCAATGATGACGGCATTTATGCGCCGGGAGTTATTGCCCTTGCCGAAGCCCTCAGCACTGAACCAGATTATCAAATTACCGTCGTTTGTCCCAATCGCGAACGTTCCGCCACAGGTCATGCCCTAACGATGCAAGAGCCGCTCCGACTTGATCCGATTACGGGGGTTTATCCTGCTCAAATTACCGCTTGGGCTTGTTCGGGAACTCCTGCGGATACGATGAAACTAGCCTTAGATGCAATTTTACCGGAACCACCGGACTTAGTGCTTTCGGGAATTAACCGAGGTTCTAATTTAGGCACAGATGTTTTATATTCCGGAACAGTTTCCGCAGCGATGGAAGGAGTGCTGGAAAATATTCCCAGTATTGCTTTTAGTTTAACTAGTTTTACTGCGACAGACTTCTCTACTGCGGCTAATTTTGCACGGCGTTTGGTGCGTTATGCCCAGCAAAATCCGCTCAAAATTGATAACGAAGCGATTCTATTAAATGTGAATGTGCCAGCAATACCTACCGCTGATATTTGTGGGGTGCGGGTAGTGCGTCTAGGGGTGCGGCGTTATCGGGATATTTTCGAGAAGCGGGTCGATCCCCGTGGCAAAATCTATTATTGGCTCTCTGGTACTGTGGTGGACGAAGAGGCTCACCCTGACACAGATATAGCAGCGGTTTTGGACAACTACATTACAATCACACCGCTAAAATATGATTTCACTCTCGATTCTGCCTTGCCACAGGTGCAAACTTGGCTGGGTAAAGATTTTGAGTCTTGATTTCAGGTCTTGATTCTGATTCTTGATTAGTGTCTTACGCTGTCGTAGTGTTTACAAAAAATCCAAAAAAATCCGCTAGACCAGCCATACCAGCTTTCCTAGCGGAACGTTTAGCTATGCAATTTGCTCTCTAGACTGATCTAGAAAATTCTTGATACTTGGTTACATCCCCTAATAAGCATCCTGTAACTCATAGAAGTCAGGGGTGACATAATCCTTCCGCATCGGATAACCTACCCAATCTTCTGGCATGAGAATCCGCTTTAAATTAGGATGACCTTCGTAGACGATGCCATACATATCAAAGGTTTCCCGTTCTTGCCAGTCCGCAGACTTCCAAATCCAATATACCGAGGGACAGGTGGGATCTTGACGGGGTAAAAATACTTTAACCCGCACTTCTTCAACCTTGTCAGCATCATCTTGCATTTTCGCAATGTGATACATACTCACTAGGTCATCCCCAGCACCAGCATCATAACCACACTGACACATCAGATAATCAAAACCATAGGCATACAAAGCCGCCGCAAAAGGCAATAAATACTGCCGATCTACTTTCAGAATGGGGACACCTTGGTGATCTAAACCTAGAAATTCGTGACCAAACCCATTGTTAGTCAACCATTCCGAAATCGCCGGTTTAGCCTCAGGAGCCAGAGCGCTCGATTGTTCTTCAGCCAAGTTTCTGTTCCTCCATTTGAGCCATTTGCAACGCTGGTAAAGGAATACCCGATGCCACTAATTCTGCTGGTGGCGTGTTACGGGTGGGCATTTCTAGATATTGTCCCGTGAGGATGGGAGCAACATTTTTCATTTCATGCTGCACCGTATAAAAACGATGGGTGCGATCTGGATTAGCCCGTTCGCCAAAACCTTCCGTACCAATCTTTTTCCGCAATTTGATAATGGCATCCATAATTGCTTCGGGGCGGGGGGGGCAACCAGGGATATATACATCCACAGGGATCAGCTTATCCACTCCACGCACTGTGGTGTAGGAGTCAGTGCTAAACATCCCACCCGTAATTGTGCAAGCCCCCATCGCGATGACATACTTTGGTTCTTGCATTTGCTCATAGAGCCGCACTAAAGCCGGAGCCATTTTCATGGTGACTGTGCCTGCGGTGATAATTAAGTCAGCTTGGCGGGGGCTAGACCGAGGCAGTAAGCCAAAACGGTCAAAGTCAAACCGAGAGCCAATCATCGCGGCAAATTCAATAAAACAACAGCTTGTACCATAGAGCATAGGCCACAAGCTAGACATCCGCGCCCAGTTATACAGGTCATTTAACGTGGTTAAGACCACATTGTTAGACAGATCCTGTGTTACCTGTGGGGTCTCAATGGGGTTGATGAGCCGCTGTTTTTGCTCATCTAAGCTAAAATCCAAACGAACATCTTCGGCTTTCATGACCACTCCAAAGCTCCCTTTCTCCAAGCGTAAACTAGACCTAGCAAAAGAATGGCAATAAAAATCAAGGCTTCGATAAATGCCAACAAGCCCAGTTGATTGAACGCCACTGCCCAAGGATATAGAAACACGGTTTCCACATCAAAGATCACGAAGGCGAGGGCGAACATATAATAACGAATATTAAACTGGATCCATGCCCCACCAATGGGTTCACAACCCGATTCATAGGTAGTACGACCCACTGCCCCAGTGCTTTTAGGACTGAACAGGTGGGACAACAGTAAACCCGAAATCGGTACCAGCGTACAAACAATAATGAATACCAACAGGTACTCGTAGCCGCTCAAAACCAAGTGTGCTACCTCCGACAAGAGACCCTTATGGCAAACATTATAATACTTCGAGGGAAATAAATGAAAAATTGTTTTATCCCAGTAATTTCTCTATGATTTCCGCTGCATCCCAGTCAAGAAGTCAATAGTTACTGTTAACTAACCTAAAAACTGTCACTTTTGCCCCATAGTGACCCCAACAGATTTGTAACCCTGGTCACTGCTTAGCAATACTTAATATTTATGGATGGGTCAATCGACAACATTCACCCTCATAATTAGCCATAATTAGAGCAGTCAAAATATATTAAGTTAAACCACCCTTAAACAAGTGTTTAGATGCGTTGGTTTGCCCTAGATTTTCGTTAGATCTGGGTACAAGTCAACATTTGCAAGCTTTTTTGCAAACTTTTTGGTGAAGCTTAAGGCGAATACCACAAAAATTTTATCAACATTATCAACCATTTTATTAACTTTTATTAACACTACTAACAAATTTTGAGGAGGCAATGTGTCTGAAGGTTTAGCAACACTATTGAAAGTGGGTACTCAGAAATCGCACTCGGCAGCAGAAAGCACTGATTTTATCAAGTGTTTTTTGAAAGGGGTGGTAAACAAAACCTCCTATAGCCGTTTGGTGGGTAACCTGTACTTTGTGTACAAGGCTTTAGAGGCTGAGTTTGAGCGCCATAAGGATCATCCTGTGGTGGGCAAAATCTATTTCCGTGAACTGTGGCGGGAAAAGAGTTTGGAGCTAGATATGCTCTATTACTTCGGCAGCACTTGGCGCGAAACCGTGAAGCCCACCCCTGCCTGTGAGCAGTACATTGCGCGGATTCGTCAAATCTCTGACGAAAATCCCGTGTTGTTGGTTGCCCATGCTTACACCCGTTATATGGGTGATCTTTCTGGTGGTCAGATCCTCAAGAAGATTGCTAAGGAGTCAATGGGTTTAGCCGAAGACAATGGCACGGCTTTCTATGAGTTTGATGATATTCAAAATCATGGGGAGTTTAAGAAGACTTACCGCCATGCATTGGATACGTTGCCTGTGGATGAAGCTACGGCTCAGGCAATTGTGGACGAAGCTAATGATGCTTTCCACATGAATATGGCGATGTTCCGTGAACTGGAAGGTAACTGGTTTGTTGCTCTCGTCAAGATCATTTGGAATTCCATTGTGAGTTACTTCAAGGGTAAGAAGCAGAAGAAAGTCCCCACCCGTCCGGTTTCTCCTCAGCCGCGCCCCCAAGCTATCAACAATGGCAATGCTTCTCTAGCGAGTTCCCAGGGTAAATCCTAGGGGTTTGGTCCAGTGGCGATTAAAGCCTGATAGACATTAAGAGATCAAAAAAGTGTGTGTCATTGCCTAAGGTTGGGGTGACACACATTTTTTATGAGATTCATACAGGATGGAATTGATACAAGAATGATCAGACAAGATGTCTGACCTACATAAATCAAACCTGCAAAAATCAAACCTGTAAAAATTAGAAAACTGTAGCGCAGGCATCTGGCCTGTTTATCATGCAAGTATTTTGCAGAATCTATCAGCCCACAATCAAACTGCCGTTACCATACAGCCCCGCCGGAACTGCCCCAGAAACCTGACTATATGCACCAATTACTGCTCCACTAGCGATCACGGCATCCCCAGCAATACTGGCATATTCACCGATATAACAAGGGGCATTTAATTGGGCAGAGTCGGCAACGGTGGCGGTTTTAGCAATCCAGACCCCAGGCTGCGGTTGATCGGCTCTTTCTAGCAAAGGATAAGGTAACTGATTGCTTAATACATCCACATGGGCTTGGTAATACTTTTGGGGATTGCCCATGTCCATCCAGTAGCCATCCCAAACAAAGCCGGACATTTTCAAGCCTCTGGATAGCACTTCAGGAAAAACCACCCGCTCAAAACTCAACGGCTCACCGACGGGATAAATATCAAAAATGTGGGGTTCTAAAACGTAGGTCCCGGCGTTGATGGTGTCGATCCCTTGGGCGAGAAATTGCACTGCTTGCTCGGCGTTGGGTTTTTCGCGGAAGGCTTGGACATTTTGAGCGGCATCCATTTCCACCAAACCAAAGGGGGTTAAGTCAGTGACACGGGTTAGGGTTAGGGTGGCATCGGCTTGGCGGGACTTATGGAATTGCACCAGAGCAGTCAGATCCAAATCAGTCAAAATATCCGCATTGAAAACCACCAGAGAATCCCCCGTAAAGTAAGGAGTGGCTAACTTAATTGCGCCGGCGGTGTCTAGGGCAGTGGTTTCTTCGATATAGCGAATTTTTACGCCGAACTTGTCCCCATTGCCGAAAAAGTCGATCACCTGTTGGGATTGGTAATGCACATTGAGCAAAATATCTGTGATCCCAGCATCACGACAGCGCTCCACCATCCACTGCAAAAATGGTCGATCCACCAGTGGTAACATGGGCTTAGGACAACCGTAGGTCAGGGGGCGGAGTCGAGTACCTTTGCCACCGGCGATAATCACAGCTTGCATATATTTGGTGTGCCTCTTGATTCGGGTTAGGTTCAATTATTCATTACAGCGCGTTAATTTTAGCGTTACCCTTGGGGGCAATATGGCGCAAGATGCCAGTCAATTAAAGATGCAAGTCAATTAAGCTCTGGGATCTAAACTAAATGGTGCAAAACTAAACGGTGCAATATGGGAATGCGGCACTTTGGAGCGATGGTAATCATTAGTGGGGCGCTGATGGCAATGGCTGGCAGTGCTGACTTACCTACGACTACCGATCCCGCTGTGGTGATTCAAGAAAAATTTGGCGAAACTTTAGATAAGCGTCACATTAGTATCACCGTAGCTAAAAAAGCGCGGCGTTTAACCGTATATTATCGCCAGCAACCCATCAAAACCTATGCTGTAGTTTTGGGACGTAATCCCATCGGTGACAAACTGCAACAGGGGGATTACAAAACCCCAGAAGGTCGATTTACCTTAGAAGAAATTTACTTGCATAGTCAATGGTGGCGGTTTTTGTTGTTGGACTATCCTAATGCTGAATCATGGCGCAAACATCGCCGCGCTAAAGCCAATGGTCAAATTACCCCAGCGGCAAATATTGGCGGAGAAATTGGGATTCATGGCGTGCCTGAGGGGAAAGATTTTTTAATTGATCGTTCTATTAATTGGACTCAGGGCTGTGTATCCTTAAAAAATAAAGATGTGGCAGAGGTTTATGAGCTAGTCCAAAAAGGTACAGTGGTTGAGATTGTGCCCTAGTTCAGTTAACTTCAATTAACTTCAATCCATCAATTAACCCTATTCACTCTATCCACTAAATTCCCATGACTTCTGTGCCATTACTGCGTATTAATCAAGTTACTCGACGGTTTGGTGGTTTGGTGGCGGTGAATGATGTCAGTTTTGCGGTGGAACAGGGAGAGATTTTTGGTGTGATTGGTCCCAATGGTGCAGGGAAAACTACGCTATTCAATACGATTACGGGGCTGATTCGTCCTTCCAATGGTGAAATTTATTTCCAGAATGAATCCATTACTCAATTACAACCATTCCAGATTGCTGAGCGTGGCATTGCCCGCACGTTCCAGAATATCCGTTTATTTGGGGAACTGACTGCCTTAGAGAACTTGATTATTGCCCATCATATTCATGGTAAAGCAAGTTTCTGGCAAGGGATTTGGGCATCAAAACACAATCGCGCCGAAGAATCGCAAATTACCGATCAAGCCTATAATCTTTTGGATTTAGTGGGACTGACGGAACGGGCTGACCAAAAGGCGAAAAACCTTGCCTATGGCGACCAGCGACGGTTAGAGATTGCTCGTGCCTTGGCGTTGCGTCCTCGAATTTTGTTGTTAGATGAACCTGCCGCTGGGATGAACCACGCTGAGAAGAAACAACTCAGTGCATTTATTCGGGATATTCGGACGCGGTTTGAGGTGACGATTTTATTAATTGAACACCATGTTCCCTTAGTGATGGGTTTATGTGATCGGATTGCGGTTTTGGATTTTGGGCAATTGATCGCTTTAGGTGCGCCGGAAGTGGTGAAGAATGATCCAGCAGTGATTGAAGCTTATTTGGGGGATGAGGTTTAGGGTGTTACTAGATCCTGTAGGTTGGGTTTCGTGACCTCAACCCAACGTTGCCTTTATTTTTTACCTTAATATTTCCTCGCTAATAAAATCGGAGTTCTCACTTCGTCAGAGAGAGATTGCAGCAACTCGTCAATGAGGCTATAATTTCTCCCAGTTGGGTTGTATTGCCTAACCCAACCTACAAGATATATAGAGTATCTTAATATTTAATCTAAGGCTAAAACCAATTTTTCTTCTAGAAAAGTGAAAGGATCATGTTGGAAAAATTAATTTTATACTTTGTCTGCAAAAGCAAAGGTTTTATTACCAAAACACAATTGATAAAGTTTCTGTATCTCGCAGACCTTTACGCAGTTAAGTGGACAGAAAAACCACTGACAGATTTGGATTGGCGTTATTATCTGCACGGACCATGGAATGAAGGTACAGATCAGGCTTTAAAAAGTCTTTATGATAGAAATATTTTGGGGGAATCTAAAAGAGATAAAACTATTTTTATTGAGCCGCGTGAAAACTGCCCCAGCTTGGAAAGTTTGGATTTGTCTCAGGGACTTGAGTTGATGTTGAGAAATATTCGTAAAGAATGGATTGGTGCTGATAAATTAGATCAATTATTAGAGTACGTTTATCAAACTGAACCAATGCTAGATGCCCGAAAACACCATGATCGCGAGGAGAAAGCCCCTTTAAACCTTCAGTTAGAGCGAGAAAAGTTAGTTATCGAGTTAGGGGGCTAAGGATGGCGGGTCAACGTCCTAGGCATGGATGGATTTACATGGTTAATCCATCTGTCGTCTCATTATCTTGTCATAATGGTCATCAGTATCTTTATGATTTGTCTCAACCAGAAGTTGACTGTAAACATTCTGGCTGTAATCAAAAGATTAATCCAAGTCGAGTTTTTAGAGGTACACATCCTTACGTTATTTGGTCAAGTGATGAATTTCAAGATGATACAAATCATATTAGAACTTTTACGGTAATCCCCTTAACTTCTCAAACAACGTTTGCTGGATTACCCACAACTTATCCAATTACAAAAACAGGTACTAACGGTTTAACAGCTAGCACTTCTTATGCTCTAGTACATCAGATTTGTACGATTGATGGAAACTGTTTTAAGGATGGCATGGGAAATTGGCTAATTAGAATGGGACAACTATCCGCTAATGACAAAGAAGAAATCAATCGAACATTGGCTTACTATTTAGCTTTCGCTCCAAATGCTAGTGATGATTGGTTTAGAAAAAATGCTTCACCTCAACTGGTACAAAAGGTTTATAGCTATCTTTCTAGTGCTGAGAAGGAAAGTCTATTAGAAACTTTATTAGATAAATTAGATTAAGTTAGGGGTTTGCTCATCTAGGTAAAAGGTTGTAGTGCAATTGACGATCTTGTAGGTTGGGTTGAGGTGACGAAACCCAACATTACCTTTATTCCTTACCTTAACTTGTTGGGTTTCACTTCGTTCAACCCAACCTACATTTTATTCCATACCAATATTACTATCAAAGACCAGCCTTTCTGAAGCCCCCCACATCTGATCGTAAATTCCTTCTTCAACATAACGGTGGAAACTGGAATATTGCCAATCTTTCGGAGCGCTTACTAATCCATGACGCACGGGATTGTAATGGATGTATTCGACATGATTAACAAAATCTCGATCATCTCGAACTTGATGCTCCCAAAATCGACGTTGCCGAATAGCCTTCTCTCCTTTATGTTGCCGTGACGTTGAAATTTCACCCTGATATTGAGAATGACATTGACGGCTAAAATAACTTTTAATTAATCGCCAACGAGTTGAAAAATCTGCATCTGTTTCAGGCAATGTCCAAAGAGCATGAATGTGATCTGGCAAAATGACAATAGCATCAATCTTAAAATGATATTGTCGCATAACATATCGAAAAGCATTTCGTAGTAAATCCACATTTTCAGGTTCACACAAAATTCTGCGACGATTGTATGTCACAACTGTAAAAAAATAAGTTGCTCCAGGTGTTTTTGCTCTACGGTATTGCATAGAATTAAAATGAAATTTATCGCTGCGATCCTGAAAGTGCAGTAAGGTGCATTCATAAAGTTTAACGCACCAATTTTGAACACTACATACCCCATGCCTGCTTTTATTCTCTTGTCAATTCAGAACGCATCCGAATCAAAACTTAACTCAATCATTTCACTCTCAAACCTAAACTCTGCTGTAAGGCTATTAGCGTTAGTTTCTCTCTGGTGCAAAGATCGACAATTCCTTCCAGGTGACATCAGATATTAAACTAAACATTAGATTATTTAATGCTGTATTTCGTGAAGCCCCAAAACCATGAAACGTAAACTTTATCTCTGGATTTCCGTATTACTCATTGCCCTATTCGTTAGCATCTTACCCGCCTATTCCAAAAAGATCAGTAACTATCACCACAAAGGTTTTCAGTCATCTACCTTTGACGCTCTAAATATTGGTGTTTATGAAGGGAGTATCACCCTGAATCAACTTAAAAAACATGGCGATTTTGGTTTAGGTACTTATGACGGATTAGATGGAGAAATGGTGCTCCTAAATGGGAAATTTTACCAAATCAAAGATGATGGAATTGCCTATCCTGTAAACCACCGCACAACAACCCCATTTTCCACTCTTACTTTCTTTCGTAAGGAGCAATCACTAAGTCTTCGTGGTAAAGCAACCTATCAGGAATTGCAGCAACAGATTGATGCTAAGTTATCTTCTAAAAATTTGCCCTATGCCATGCGCATTCAAGGGAATTTCCCTTACTTGAAGGTGAGAAGTGTTGCTAGACAGAAATTACCCTATCCTTTATTAGGGGAAGTGATTAACAAGCAGCAAAAGATTTTTGAATTCCGTAATGTTAAGGGAACTTTGGTTGGATTCCGATTGCCATTATCTTTTAAAGGCAGTAATGTTGCAGGCTATCATTTTCATTTTATTACGGATGATTTAAAGGCAGGAGGTCATTTACTTGATGGAGAATTTCTCAATGCGATCGCTGATGTCGAAACACTCCA
Source organism: Pseudanabaenaceae cyanobacterium (assembly GCA_044358815.1). Lineage (GTDB taxonomy): Bacteria > Cyanobacteriota > Cyanobacteriia > Pseudanabaenales > Pseudanabaenaceae > JBAXSK01. The sequence goes on from JBIKNH010000097.1 coordinate 14,132, forward strand.
TGATTGGCAAATAGCTTTACCGCATCATGAGTCCTTTGCAACAGCAAAATTAGAATAGATTTAGTTAGAGAAAGATACATTAATGGAATATGATGCATTCTTCTTAACATCCATTAAATAGTCAGGTTTGATGCTAAGCTCAGACTTAGAACCACGGTAGCAAGCCTTGCTCAGAGACAGTTTCAATGGAATTTTAAATCTAGGCAGCACTACTTGAGAATGAAATCCATAAGAGTCACGATACCCCATCACTACCCTGTCCCCATTGCCAAACCCTCGGCACACTAGCAGTTACGCCGCCATAGGTTTGTCGCAGAACTTGCGTAACTTCCCAAAACCATTGCTGCGCTTCTAAACTGCTATTCCCGCGATACCGACACACCACACCGGATAACAGTCGAGTAATCCCAGCTTCCCCTAGCATTTGTCCATTGGTTTGACGGAGGCGCAATTTTCCCCATAATTCACTGATCAGATCAGGTTCGCAAACCTGCCCCACAAACCCACAGGTGCCAATCACTGCACAGTCAGCTAAACCATGAATACTCTGGCAGGTCTTCACATTACCCGTCAGCCATTGCCGATCAATCCAGAGGGGATGACCTTCGCGCCAAACTTCCGTATGGTTGCGCCAATCCCCAGTGGTAAATTTTTCGCCCCGTGCCGTGCGTCCAAACCGTACTACTTCCCAACCCAGATAAACACCCTCAGGGGCAAGATCAATGCGTTGGGTTTGGTGATAGTCCGCCCCAGCAAAGACAATAGTTTCTTGGGGCAGCCATTCCAACCAGGCTTGGGATGCAATGGTAATCTGGAGCTTCTGCCGAGTGCGTAATGGGTTTGTCGTTGATTGTTCCGTTTGCTCAGATGCACCATCACGGCGGTAAATTTTAGTGGCAGCAGCGGTGGTTAAAATGCCGTGACTGTGGCTGTGGCTCTGAACTTGGAGGGATAGCTGATCCCCCTGGACCATGCCCCCCGCCGTATGCAAAACTACGCCGTGACAG
>JBIKNH010000098.1:0-15082 GCA_044358815.1 Pseudanabaenaceae cyanobacterium
ATTTCGTACCCACACTCAAAGAGGCATTACATCAGGATTTACCTGTGGTAATTGACTGTCCCGTAGACTATCGGGAAAATATGCGTTTTTCTCAAAAAATTACTGATTTATCTTGTCCTATTTGAGAGTAACTTCTCACTAGTCTAGGGTTTAGATTAGCGTTTAAACAGCCTTCGTAGTTCTAGGATTAATGGAGAATTAAACTGCCAGCGCCACCCTTGGGAAAATAAACCTTGCTTGGGGCTAAACAGAAAACTACATATAAAAGCCAATGAAGCTAATAAAACAATTGTCGGACCTGATGGCAAATTCTGGTAATAACTAATATACATTCCGCCTAAACTAGAACCGATGCCCACTAGTGCAGCAACGATCATCATGGAATGCAATCTTTTAGTTAATAAAAAAGCTGTAGCTGCGGGAGTAATTAGCATCGCCAAAATGAGAATTACCCCCACAGCTTTCATACTAATCACAATTGTCATTGCGGTTAAAATCATCAAAGCTAGACTAAGCAAATGCACTGGTAAACCCACAGCCTGAGCGCCCAACGCATCGAAAGTATAAAAATGTAATTCTTTATAAAATAGAAAAACTAGGGTTAAAATTATTCCTGTAACTCCTGCGGTTAACCAAACTTCATCACTAGTAACTGATAGCAAGTTGCCAAATAGAAAGTGATTTAAATCGATTTTGTTTTCCTTTTGGACTAGGGTGATTAAGGTGATTCCCGCCGCAAAAAATGCCGAAAAAACTACTCCCATTGCAGCATCTTCTTTTAGCTGAGATCGGGCGCGAATAATGTTAATACATAGGGCACTGATCAATCCTGCAATAAATGCGCCGACAAATAAATTAATATTAGTTATAAAGGCAATTGCCACCCCTGGTAAAACTGAGTGACTAATTGCGTCACCTAATAAAGAAAGCCGCTGTACTAATAGATAACTACCAATTACAGCGCATAATATACCGACTAAAATCGCTACCACCAAAGCTCTTTGCATAAAGCCAAATTGCAGAGGTTCTAATAAAATTTCGATTAGCATGGGCATAATTATTGTAAATCGAGAAATAGATTACAGAGATTATACTCGTAATTATGCCTATGACATTTGCTCCATTTGGTGTTAGAATGTCTCAGCTTGTAATCTATATTAGTCAGTCAAACTTCGGCTAGTTAATTTTTCAGCATTAATGGAATACTCATCATGAGCGACCTAAAATATGACGGTGTTTACATGAGTGGTGGGCAATTGGCGGGAACCATAGCGTATAGTAGTTACCTCCGTTTCTACCCAGATGGTGATGTGATAGCAGTTGGTTCAACTGCCACACCTGAAGAACTGCAAAAGTGGTTTGATAAAGAAAGTGATAACATATCACGGGGTAAGTTCATAATCCAAGGTAACCATATATCTTTCCATACTGTCTCAACTTCAGGAAACGTTGATTACATTGGTGAAATTCACGATGATCAGATTTCCCTTAATTGGTACAGTCATATAAACCAGGGTAAGGGAAACAATATCTATGTATTTGTGAAGTGGTAATTTGAAATAAATCACTAGAGTGATCGAGGTTTCACCACCTGAGTCAGCCGCGACACTCAACACATCGGTGTTACTTAGGCATTTTTGGTTCTTTTGGTTCTTTCTATACCTGAATTATCTGAACAACTAACAACCTCAACTATTCTGCATAATCTTGTGGAGATGATGCCCAGCAGTTCTCATTCCAATTTAAATTTGTCTCCTATAGGTTCGCAAATCAGTTCGCAAATCAGTTCGCAAACTAGTTCCCAAGCAACTTCCCAACCTGTAACCTCACCAACAAAGGGTACACCAAAGTGTTCAGTGGGTGTGTTGCAGCAGTGGCGATCTGTTGCCTGGGTATGGTTAGGCGGACTGATGGTGGTTATCATCGTCATAGTTTTGGTATGGCATCATCAGCCTATCGCATCGGCACAGTCTCTGCAAGAACTGGAACAATATCGTAATCAAATGGAACAGCAAAAAGAACTGATTCAGCTTCAACGGAGTCAGATCCAAATGCTCACTAAACCCGCTGAAGATCGCTTAAATACTTTACGCAAAACCGTCAAAGTGACCGATCAGCAAATTCGCGACAATGAAAAAAAATTACAGAATGCTCGTGCTGAATTACAGAAACTGGCAACTCAGTTACAAACAGTTGAAAACCGCTTAACTCAAAAACGCATCGCTACTGTGGCACGGCTGCGGTATATGCAGCGTCAGCAATTGCAGCGTTGGTGGGTTTTGTTACTGAGCAGTCGGGACTTAAATCAATTTGCAGATCGCCGTCATCGGATTAATCGGATTTATGAAGCGGATCGACAACTTTTAGCTAACTTCAAACAAGCTTTTGATCAAGTGGATCAACAACGAAACCGCATGTTAGCCCAAAGTAACGAAATTGAATTACTGAATCAGAAACTCAAGTACCAAAAAGCAAACTACGAAGCCCAAGCCGTTGCCCAAGGGGACATTGTAAAGCGCCTCAAACAAGATCGCCGTGCCCTCGAAATCGCCGAAGATCGTCTTGCTGAAGACTCACGCCGTTTATCACAGTTAATTGTTGCCAAGAGCCGCGCTTATCCGGGAGGAGTGTTACCTCAATTAGGCACTGGTAAATTTATTTATCCTGCTATCGGTCCGATTACCAGCGAATTTGGTTGGCGAACCCATCCGATTCTTGGGTATGAAAGATTTCACGCTGGAATGGATATTGGTGCAGATCACGGGGAGTTAATCTATGCTGCCGACGCGGGTACAGTGATTTTCTCTGATTGGTACGGCGGCTATGGAAATTCCGTAATTATTGATCATGGCAATGGTTTAACTACTCTATATGCCCATGCTAGCGAAGTTTATGTTCAGGAAGGGCAAGGGGTCACCAAGGGGCAACCCATCGCCGCCATTGGTTCTACGGGATTTTCTACTGGTCCTCATTTACATTTTGAAGTGCGGAAGGATGGTGAACCCATCGATCCCGCACAATTCTTATAGAGCCTCTTTATAGCACTTCTTTATAGAGGTTTTTTATAGAACTATTCTATAGAGCCTGATGAGAAAACCTCAATCATAAACTGCCCATAGTGCAAGTTCCAATACAGAAAGCCAACAGATCCGCCAAAATTGGTTGATTGAGTACATGGCGATAATGGCAGAAACTTAAAATACTGCCTACACCAAAAAATGACAGAATACTGCCCGCACTGGCGAAGCTGAGGACACTGCCTGCACTAGCCACAGACAAAATACTACTCACACTGCCAATGCTTAAAATACTGCCGACACTGCCGATACTTAATACACTACCGACGCTGCCTAGGCTCAAAATGCTGCGATAACTCGCCTTAGAATCAATACCCTCTGGGGGCACTAGCCAAAGATTACCCATGTTTACCTCTAGATGAGATTATCGGATTTGTAAATGTTTAGCGATATAGCATCAGAGTTTAAGGATCAACCTGAGGATCAAGGTTTAACCTGATAGTTTTTTGATCAACGCCCGCACATATCGAGGTACGGTGAGGGCTTCCTTTTCAGCTAACTTTTGTAAAGCTTCCCATTCACTATCATTGAGCCTAACTCGCAAGATTTTTTCACGCATTTGTTCGGGCATTTTACATTTCCCACACTAAATTGCAATTATACTGAAATTCCCCATAGGAGGGGCGTTACCACGAGCTTTATCCTAGCATTGGCAGATGATTTTGCGAATCGGGTCCCCTATACCTATAACAAACTGAGTTATGGTATTGGTGGGGTCTTAGTGCCTTGAGATACAATGGTTTGATCACTCTAATTAGTGAGACATTTGTGGTGTACAGCAGATCAAATGGTCGTGTAAAAATCACAATCAAGTCGTAGTTCAATCGCAATTAAATTAAATCGCAATTAAAATGGTCCCACATGGTCTAAATTTACCCAAATTGACCACTGGTCTAAATTACCGCCTCCTCTTCCACCCTAAAATCCCTAACTAACTGCCTTGACCAAGTTTGACTCCATCCCTGATGCCCTAAATGACCTTAAATGTGGTCGCATGATTGTTGTAGTTGATGACGAAAACCGCGAAAACGAAGGCGATCTGATCGGCGCTGCCCAATTTGCCACCTCCACCATGATCAACTTCATGGCAGTTCATGCTAGGGGTTTAATTTGCCTAGCGATGACTGGGGAGCGTCTGGATCAACTAGAATTGCCCCTCATGGTGAACCGCAACACCGACAGCCAACAGACTGCGTTTACCGTTAGCATTGACGCAGTGCAGGGGACTACCACAGGAATTTCTGCCGAGGATCGGTCCCGCACGATCCAAGCTGTGCTGTCCCCTCAAACCAAACCCTTAGATTTACGTCGCCCTGGGCATGTGTTTCCTTTACGTGCCAAGGATGGCGGTGTCCTCAAACGAGCGGGGCACACGGAAGCCGCCGTCGATTTAGCCCGATTAGCTGGACTATATCCCGCTGGTGTGATCTGCGAAATCCAGAATGATGATGGTTCGATGGCACGGCTGCCGGAACTAGTGGAATATGCCAAACGCCATGACCTGAAGTTGATTAGCATTGCTGACCTGATCAGTTATCGCCTTGAACATGAGCGATTTGTCCATCGGGAAGCCATTGCCAGCTTACCTAGTATGTTTGGGGAATTTAAGGTCTATGCCTATCGCAACTCCCTCGATAACACGGAACATCTAGCGATTATCAAAGGTAACCCCAAAGACTTTGCCCAACAAGAGATTTTAGTGCGAGTGCATTCCGAATGCCTCACCGGAGATGCCCTAGGTTCAATGCGTTGTGATTGTCGCTGGCAACTCCAAAGCGCCCTCAAAATGATCGAATATGCCGGAGCCGGAATTGTAATTTATCTGCGGCAAGAGGGGCGCGGCATCGGTTTACTAAACAAAATCAAAGCCTATGCCCTCCAAGATGACGGCTTAGACACCGTAGAAGCCAATGAAAAACTTGGTTTTGGTCCGGACTTACGCACCTATGGGGTAGGGGCGCAGATCCTGCATGACCTTGGGGTAAAACAAATGCGTTTGATCACCAACAATCCCCGCAAAATCGCTGGACTCAAAGGTTATGGCATTGAAGTGGTGGGGCGCACTCCTTTGCTCATTGAAACCAACGACTACAACGAGCGTTACATCACCACCAAAGCTACCAAACTAGGGCATCTGATTCCACTTGATCCCTAACCTCTAAAGGTAAGGTTTGGTCAAGGTATTTGGTCAAGGTAAAAGTTAAAAGGAAAAAGGTAAAGGTTGGGAGGGAGATCATCTAGGTTGGTCATCTAACTTGGGGCATCTAACTTAGGGCATATTAGGAATTAGCCCCAAAACTAGCCTAAATGAGGATCAATACCCATTGCCAAATCCTCAAACTGCCGCTAAATTTAGATCAGTTCTTGAACAATCAAGAGTCAAAAGATTAAAAACAAGCCGTTTAGGAAACAGGAGGTGATGCCCATGCCAGATAGTAGTAGTCATCAACACATGGGTCTCTTGGTTGCTGGACTGTGCGCTGGGGCTGTTCTCTAAAACCTCAGGCATTCAGTAATCATGGCGCGTCAACAACTGACTGTAGAGCATGAATGTGAATTAATTCTGCTAAGCAATCAAGCGTTAGGCATTCCTAACTCAGTGTCTTGAGGAAACTTAGATTTCCTCCCAGCAGTTAACGAGCCAAGAGATCCGCAAAAATAACCCCAAATACCCACCATCTTTCAGTTATCTGATAACTAAGACGGTGGGTATTTTGCTAAGGTATGTTTTGTTAGGGTATTTAAAGGAAACTTCGCCCGCATCGTGACACCTATGAAAGCTATTTGGCTCTTGATGGCAATTACCAGCCTATCAGTCCTATCCGCGAGTTGTAGTTTTAAGAATGATAAAGATGCATCTCAAGCTCAAAATCAGAATCAAAAGGCATCCATAGCCGTAGATGTGGCAATTGCTAAGTTTGACTCTCTACAGGCGGCAGCGGAATATACTGGCACAACAGCACCAATTCGCGAAGTGTCGGTGAGATCTCGCATTGAAGGACGTTTGCTGGATCTGAATGTGGATATTGGCGACCGTGTGCAAGCTGGTCAGGCAATCGCTCAATTGGATGATGCAGTTCTCTCGGCAACTGTGCTACAAGCGGAAGCAGAAGTTGCTGCTAGAGAAGCGGAAGTTTCCCAAGCTAATGCGGCGGTAGGTAATGCCCGTGCCCAAGTGGAAAAAGCGCGAGTGGAATATCAACAAGCTCAAACAGATGCGAATCGGTTTGCTCAATTAGCTAAAGATGGTGCTGTATCAACCCAAACGGCGGAAGCAGCCCATACCAGAGCTAAGTCAGCAGAACAGTCTTTGCGCTCCTTGGAACAGCAAGTGAAATTACAGGAACAAACCGTAGGCGCGACTTCTCAAAGGGTTTTAGCTCAGGAAGCTATTAAGTTACGGGAGCAGGAAAGGCAGTCATACACCACAATCACTGCCCCCATTGATGGCGTAGTTTTAGAGAAGGTCAGTGAAATTGGCAATCTGCTGTTTGCTGGTAATGAGGTTTTGAAATTAGGGGATTTTAGTCAAGTTAAAGTAATTGTTCTGGTTTCAGAATTGGAAATTAGTCAAGTGCGGCTCAATCAATCTGTGGCAGTGCGTTTTGATAGCTTTCCTGATCAACAATTTACTGGAACCGTTAGACGGATTTCTCCTGTAGCTGATGCAGTGGCGCGGTTGATTCCCGTGGAAATAGTCGTTCCTAATCGCGGTAATAAACTTGGTAGTGGACAACTAGCACGGGTGCAATTTTCCGGTAGACAGGCTCAGCAAATTGTGATTGCCGAAACTGCCCTAGAAGCTGCAGGCAGACCACCGCAATCAGGAAAACCACCAGAAAGTTCCAATCTCAAATCCCCTAATCTAAGATCTACTAGTCCGGGCAGTCCGAACCAAAGTGCGAACCAAGGTAGTAACCAAAGTAGTAAAGGGAAAACTGGCACGGTGTTTGTTGTTACGGGGGATGCCAAAGAACCAACGGTATCAGCTAGACAGGTTACCCTTGGCGATCGCCGTGACGGTAAGGTGGTGATTCTTTCTGGTTTACAACAAGGGGATCGGGTGGTCGTCCGCAGTGGTGGCAGGCTAAAAGATGGTGATGCCGTCAAGATGAGTGTTTTATCCGAAAAATAGTCTGTTCAAGAAATAATGCGGTAGAGAAATTCGCTAGCAAAATAATTCACCATAATTAGCCTGAGAAATATAGATAATTCAAATAAAAAATATAGTTTCAACTCTGCTCAGTTAATTTACATCGAGGGCTGAGCGTAGTCGAAGCTCCTCTATAAATCATTTTAAACAACTATACTCTAAAACCATTACCCCAAAACTACTACCTCGAAGACACTTGCGACATAAAACCAGAGAGCAACCATGAGCGACCTCAAAACTACAGGATTTAGCGCCTTGGCGATTCGGCGGCATATCGCCACATTGATGTTGACGCTGACCATTTTTGTGATGGGGGCATTTTTTATCACCCGATTACAGGTGGACTTACTCCCAGCGATTGTTTATCCCCGCATTGGTGTGCAGTTGAATGTACCCGGCATTACTCCTGAAGTAGGCATTACCCAAGTCACTAAACCCCTAGAAGAAGTTTTGGCAACAACTCAGGGGGTGAATCAGATCTTTTCGCGGACCCGTGAGGGGCAGGTGCGGGTAGATTTATTTTTTGACGCTGGCAGCAATGTGGATCAGGCATTGAATGATGTGGTGGCGGCATTTAATCGGGGGCGCAGTCGTCTACCAGATAATGTGGAAGATGCACGGATTTTTAAATTTGATCCGTCCCAGTTGCCTGTTTATGAATTGGCTCTGACTTCTCCCTCACTGTCTTTGGCTCAGTTACGGCTGTTTGCTGATGAAGAATTGGGGCGTGAGCTTTCGGTGGTGCCTGGTGTGGCAGGGGTAGATATTATTGGTGGTGTTAAAGAAGAAGTCCAAGTTAATCTCGATTTGCCACGGCTGCAAGCATTGGGAATTAATATCAACAGTGTTTTAACGGCTTTAAGGGAGCGTAATGTTGATATTTCCGGCGGTAGATTGCGTGATGGTGCAGTGGAACCCCTGACCCGTGCCATTGGTAAATTCCGTAATGCCAAAGAGATTGAGAACCTATCATTCAATGTACGGTCTGGTAATGAGAACCGACAGGTTTACCTACGAGATTTTGCGACCGTTGTTGATGGTACTGAAGAACAGCGGATTTTTAGCGCCCTGAATGGTGAACCAGCGGTACGGCTTTTAATCACCAAACAACCCGATGCTAATACTGTTGAAGTAGTTGATCGGATTAAAGAAAAAGTCGAACAGCTTAAATCTAATGGCACGATTCCTGCCGATGCCGTCCTGACAAATACCGCCGATGATTCTAAAATCATTCGCGCCTCCATCGCTAATGTGACCTCTTCGGGGGTAGTTGGTTCAGCACTGGCAGCAATTGCGGTGTTTTTGTTTTTGGGTTCCCTGCGCCAAACCCTGATTATTACTCTGGCGATTCCGTTAGCGAGTTTGGCAGCGGTGATTTGTATGGGGATTTTCGGATTTTCGCTCAATATCTTTAGTTTGGGAGGATTAGCCCTAGGGGTCGGGATCGTAGTGGATAACTCCATTGTGATGCTGGAAAATATCACCATCGGCATCGATAAAATCCGGATAGCTAAAGGCGGCAATATTGACGCGGCAGATGTGATTCATCAGTCCCAAGTGAGCAGCACTGAAATTGAGTCAGCGTTGGTTGCTTCCACTAGCACTAATCTAGTTGTGATCTTCCCATTCTTACTATTGGGTGGATTTCTCTCGCTCTTGTTCAATCAATTAATTCTGACCATCAGCTTTGCGGTCCTTGCGTCCATTGCGGTGGCGGTTACGGTGGTGCCGATGCTTGCCTCACGGTTACTAGCGGTAGGTTGGTCGAGCCGTCTGGATCGGACTTGGTTCATGCGTGGTTTTGAGTACCGATTTAAAGCTGCCACCTTCAGCTATGGCGGATTTCTAACTAGAATTATGCCTTTTCGGTTGTGGGTGGTGATTGCTCTATTTGTTGTTCTGGGGGGGAGTGGATTCCTGATGGGACGACAATTACCCCAAGAAATTATTCCCCAAGTCAAAACTGGTGATGTTAACGTTAATGCTCAATTTCCCGCTGGCACAACCCTTGCCACAAACCGCAAAGTCATGGGCATGATTGATGAAATTTTGCTCAAGCAACCTGAAACAGATTATGCCTTTACCAGTGCGGGCGGATTAGCTTTTGGTAGCAATGTCACCACTAACCCCTTACGCGCCAGTAGTACGATTACCCTCAAACCTAATGCTGATCTGACGGATTTTATTAAACGTGTCAATGGCGAAATTAATAAGCTAAATCTGGCAGGGGTGCGGATTCGAGTCAACCCTGGACAGGTGCGGGGCATCATCGTCAATAACTCCCCAGTACCGCGTACAGACATTGACGTAATTTTGCAAGGTACGAATCCGGAACTGTTGGCGCAAACTGGAACAGAACTGCTTAATGCCCTCGACAAAGTGAAAGGAGCCAACTTCCGTCCTGATATTGATCCTCGTCAGCCAGAGGTACAAATTTCTCCTGATTGGGAAAGATTGCAAGCGATTGGACTATCTACTCAGGCGGTGGGGGCAACGTTGCAAACTGCTATTACTGGCTCGGTACCAACCCAAATACAACGGGGCGATCGCCTAGTGGATGTGCGGGTGCAACTTGCCACTGAGTTACGTCGTAATCCTTCGCAACTATTACAAGTGCCTCTATTTAGTATCAGTAATGGCAGCGGTAACAATCGCCCGATCCGTTTGGCGGATGTCGCAACAATTCGTGAGGGTCGTGCCCCAGGGGAAATTCAACGGATTAACCAGCGTCAGGTTTACTTGATCCTTGGCAATATGGAACGGGGAGCGAGTCTGAGCGATGCTCTCACTCAAACTGAACAAGTTATTAAGGAATTTGAGTTCCCTCAAGGCATCACCGTTTTACCTAGCACCGCCAAATCTGCTAATGAAAATCTTTCTAAGTCCTTTGGTTTGCTCGGTGTACTTGCTTCATTTTTGGTCTTTGTGGTGATGGCGGTGCAATATAACTCCCTGCTAGACCCTTTGGTAATTATGCTGACCATTCCTCTTGCCCTCGCTGGTGGGGTGATTGGGCTTTATGTCACCAATAGTTCCATTAACGTGATGGTTGTCATTGGCGTGATCTTGCTGATTGGGATTGTGGTGAATAATGCGATTGTTTTGGTGGAGTTGGCAAATCAAATTCGTGACGCGGAAAAGTGCAGCCGCGCCGAAGCCATGCTCAAAGCTGCCCCTACCAGATTACGCCCGATCCTCATGACCACAATTACAACGGTGGTCGGTGCGTTTCCTTTGGCGCTGGGCGGTGGTGATGGCGGTGAGTTTTTACAACCCTTGGGAGTCGTGATTTTTTCTGGGTTGGCTTTGGCGACGCTACTAACCCTATTTCTGATCCCTTGCTCATACGTCCTGATGCATGAGCTTACCTGGACGAGTTTACGTCGGCTCATCCGTCTCAATCGTTTGGCGCTGAAATAAGAGGATATAGTTGTTTGGAATAATTTGTAGATAGGGCTTCGACTACGCTCAGTCATCGTTGTAAGTTAGCTGAGTGTAGTCGAAGCTATATTTATTTTTTTATTTGAATTATCCATAAATCTGCCATAGAAGCCTCAAAAAAGGGTAGTCCTAAAAAGGCGCTAAACCAGGACAGAAGTTCCAAGCTGATCAATTTGACTTAATCGCTTGGTTCCTAATCACCACATCTTAATCAGCTAAGCCCCTCAAGCCCCTAAGATTGGCGCACAAAGATTCTCTAACCAAGTTTTTGGCTCTTGATCTAGAGTAGAACCAACCTTAATCAAAATAGCTTGGTAATAGGCTTTGAGCCACTGTTTTTGCGGTGGAGTGAGTTGTTCTAGATCAATCAATTTCGGATCAAAGGGAATGTAAATTAAAGATTCCCAATGATACCAAGGGGTGCTGGGAACAGCGGTTCCATCCTCGGTCGGATCAGTCAAAACCACATAGAGATTTTCAAGCCGAATTCCACCCCATTGTGGCTGATAGTACCCTGGTTCAACGCTGTTAACCATACCAGGTTCCAATGGTGTATGGGAACGCTTGCTGATACCGTTGGGCCCTTCATGGACATTGAGAAATGCCCCCACGCCATGACCCACCCCATGCCCAAAATCTAACCCCTTTTGCCACATGGCAGAGCGCGTAATACCGTCAAGCTGCGCCCCTGTGGTTCCCTTTGGAAAACGCTGCATAGCTACATTAATATGGGCTTGTAGCACTGCGGTATATTTAGCGATTTGATCCGCGCTGGGTGTACCAACCGCAAGGGTGCGGGTATCGTCCGTTGTACCGCCGAAATATTGACAACCAGAGTCAATTAATAATAAATCCCCATCCTTGAGCCATGCGGTAGCGCTGGGTGTACCGTAATGAACAATGGAACTATTGGTTCCAGTGGCGGCAATAGTAGGAAAACTGAGTTCCAAAAAGCCTGATTCCGCTGCATAATGACTTTCGATAATATCCGCCACATCTTTTTCACTGAGTTTTTTGCCAGCGGTTAAAGCCAAGTCAATTTCCCGCAGCGCAAGGGTTTTAGCGCGGCTCGCTTTGAGATTAGCCTGCTGCATTTGCGCGATTTCCGTCGGATTTTTCTGTGCTTTGAAGGTTTCCACAGGATTACTAGTTTCAATAATCTTGGCGGAAGTAGCCTTGAGAGCGAGGTAGGTACCGTAGGTAGTTTGATTCGGAGTGATGCCAACACTAAGGGGGGACACTGCCTCATTCACCAACCGCTGCAAACTCGATAAATAAGCACCATAGGGCAAAATCTGCACTAAATCGGCAATGGTCGCCCTGGCAGATTCCGGAAAACGCTCCAAATTGGTGAACAAATAGGCAGTATGACCAGTGACAATGCTATAGCTAATAAATACTGGGTTACAAGCCACATCCCGCCCCCGCAGGTTATAAAGCCAAGCGATTTGATCCAACTTAGTCAAGACCAAAACCCCCAGTTTTTGTTCAGTCATGGCTTGGCGTAACCGCTGTAACTTAGTGGCGACACTTTCCCCAGTCATGGTTTCGTCTAGGGCAAATATTTCCCGATCCCCAAACGCTGGGATCGGTTCTGCTTCAGCGCGTAGGGCATCAATGGGATTATGGGGCAGAGAAACGATTTCTAAGTTATAGCCATTGAGTTTATCCAACCACTGTTTATATTGCCCCAGGGTAATCATAAAAGGGTCTAAACCGATGCGACAGATTTCCCCCCTTTGGGCAGCTTGATCCCCTAGGTTTTGCAGGATTTTTTCAATGGTAGGCTGTCCATCTAAACCCAATTTACTCACCTGAATCCCTGTGCCCGCCAATTCCATATCTGCCTGTTCGTAATAACGGGCATCGACAAACAGCCATGCCTGATCTGTAGTCACTAATAGATCCCCCGCCGATCCTGTGAAGCCAGAAAGCCACTGCCGCCGTTGTCGGGCTGGGGGAACATATTCATTCAAATGCTCATCGGTGGTGGGTACAAAATAACCGTTGAGTCTCTGGGTCCCTAGCCAATGGCGAAGTTGCGTTAATTTATGGGTCACCAAATTAGAAGCATGATTGGGATCATGGGCATTTGAGGCATGGTGATCATGGGAGCCAGACATGGGATGTATATCTCCAAATTGTGAGTAATTTTCGAGTAATTTTTGAGGGGTTGGTTATTAATTATCGGTAAAGAAGCTACTTCCAGATGATAGGAAATGACCATCTAGAAATGTTTGCAACTAATGGTTATGGTTTAACCCGTTTTACTGTGATTTCCAGTGCTAATCGTTAGTAAGTGATCTTGATAAATAACTGGTTTCAATAGCTATATTAGTCATAATCTAGCCATGCGCCACGATAGCGAATCCGCATAGAACGACTTTTGGTAGAACTGGGTGTAGTGGGTGGTTCCGTTGTGATGGGGGCATCTAGGGTAGCAGTATCATCCGTAGCCTCTGCTGCTATCCCATTAGTTTCAGGCTGACCGGACGGATTAGTTTTCACCTGGGTATCAGAAGTAACCGATCTTGACTCACTCCCAAAAAACTTACGGAGATTTGCAGTGTTTTTAGACTCTTTTTCATGGGACTTGTCATCTTTACCAGAAACATTGGAACCATCGTGTTTAAACTTCGATGGCAAACCTAATAAAATAGTGCTCGAATCATCCCCACCGTCAATAATTTGATTTGCAGTTTGATTGACTTTTTTGGCATTACTTTGAGTCAGAGTGCCAATAATGTTTCCTGCAATATTGCCAGCCAGATTACTCGCCGTATTTCCTGAGGCGTTAGCACCTAGATCCTGGCTAGGATTAGTCTCTTTAGTTAAGTTTTGACTTCTATTACCCTTGTCTCCATTAGATCCATTATTTTTTTGGGTTGAAGGAGTTGGCGGAGTCATCAAAGTGGTCAGCCAAATAAAGCAAAGGTATGGAAACACTAATGCCAACACAAGCAACAGAAAAATACTACCTGTGTTTTCGAGCCAATCACCTGCTGGACTAACCCACAAGAGGGTAACCAACAGAGTTACAGCCAAACCCAAGGGTATAAAACGCAATGGCAAAAGTTTCATGGAGGTTTGCTCAAAACTTTAGATTTTAAAGATTGTCAAGGAAAAGATGGCAGTCCATTTGTTCTAGGGTAACTTAGCCTCAGGGTGATCAGTGATTTTGTTCATAACCAGTATTATTTACACTCAGCATTATTTCGACAATGTTACTCTGGGATTGTCTTGGATTGGGGTTGTGATCGAGGTGTTTTCTAGGATAGTCTGTTTAACTGATCCTTAGTGATCTCTCCTGCTCTGTTTGGATGGCTTTTGAATGCCCTGTCTTGCATTTCCTAACAAGTCCTGACAACTCCTAACAGTCACCCAATAATCACAGAAATTTTCCCATGAATGAATGGATCGTCAATACCATGACCGCTTTCGGTTATGTGGGCATTGCTGCATTAATGTTTTTAGAGAATTTATTTCCGCCAATCCCTTCAGAATTTATTATGCCTCTCGCGGGTTTTACCGCTGCCCAAGGTAAATTGTCGATGGTGGGTGTGATTGTGGCTGGTACCATTGGCACGATTTTAGGTGCTTTGCCTTGGTATTATGCTGGACGACTTCTAGGGGTGCAACGTCTCGCGGTTTATGTGGACCGTTACGGTAAATGGCTGGGGGTATCAGGTAAAGATATTACTGAGTCTAATGAATGGTTTCATCGTCATGGACTCAAAGCGGTGTTTTTTGGGCGTTTAGTTCCGGCGGTGCGTACTTTAATCTCTGTACCAGCGGGTATCACTAATATGCCGATGTTGCCGTTCTTAGGCTTTTCGACTATTGGTACAGTGTTATGGGTAGGGCTACTGAGTTATGCAGGGTTCTTACTGGGAGAAAATTATAAGAAGATTGAGCCTTTCATTGATATTATTTCTAAGATGGTTGTGGCAGTGGTGGGGATCGCTGTAGTGGTTTTCATTGCGAAGCGTTTACGGGAGAAGAAACTACACAATGTCATCAAGGAAACGGAACAAGCCATTAGCGATGATCCTATGGAGGATGGCTCGCCTAAAGATTCTTAAATTGCTGGTTGATTGGAATGACTCTGTAATCTATGTTTTTGCCTTTTTTGTTATCCCGATTCTTAATCCATCTCAATCCTATCCCATAGTTCTGTGATTGGTCTAGTTCTGCCCTTCATCACGTCATTCCAACCACGCCAAAAACTTTCTGCCGCAGGTTCGAGTTCCTGCAACTTTTTTTGTGAAGATAGGTTTTGAGATTTCCGTTTCCTAAAAATGTTGGCAAGAGGAAATATAGTAGAATCAAATAAGAACTAGAGGATGAGATTAGCATATTGTGCAATGAGAGAATCCAAAGATGTATGTTGATGAGCATAAGCTCTTCTCTT
>JBIKNH010000275.1:0-4363 GCA_044358815.1 Pseudanabaenaceae cyanobacterium
ATCTAGCAAATTGTTATAACTAAGTTCTTTACCCTGCAACTGTTGCGCCGCCGACCAGCCACGGGGGGTTGTACCAGTTTGATACCAAGTGGCAGGCTGATGGGGATTTTCGCCATAGCGGAGGGGCTTGGCATCACTACACATCAATGTATAGCTAGAAGCCAAGGTGGGATCAAACTGTTGGCGCAAGTACCGACTGATGGCTTCGTCATAACCTGCGGTGTGATGAAATGCCGCCATTGCCATTCTTTGCCGGAAACCAAGGGTGGTTTTTCCCTCATTCATGAGCAGTTCTGCCACAAATTCATCATATTGATTAGGATTGGATAAAACCGTGATGTATTGGTGATTTTTTGCCGCACCGCGAATCATCGACGGACCACCAATATCAATCTGTTCAATGGCTTGCTCTACCGTGACATCAGGCTTGAGGACGGTTTGCTCAAAGGGATAGAGATTAACCACAATCACACTAATGGGGTTAATCGCATTATTTTCTAGATCTTGGGCATCGGTGGGTAAGTCAGGACGGGACAAAATCCCCCCATGAATTTTAGGATGTAAAGTCTTGACCCGCCCCCCTAAAATCTCTGGCGCACCGGTGTACTCCGACACCTTGGTTACTGGCAAACCAGCATCCTTCAGAGCCGTAGCTGTGCCGCCACTGCTCACAATTTCAAACCCATATTGCTCAATCAAAGTTCGAGCCAGATCAATGATGCCAGTTTTGTCAGAAACACTCAGAAGCGCAAGAGGAGCCATAGCGTTAAAAAGAAATTAGAAAGAACTAAGTAGGGACGAGATGGGGACAAGTCTAATGCACCTGTACCACACTGGACAAATGCATAACTTAATGCAGCATCAAGCCATAGAAACCAAATTATGGATAAAAGCACCACAACCTGTTGAAAAAACGATGCAAAAGTTATCTATTACAAATAACTTTCACAAATAACTTTGAGGAGTTACTTTCGCAAGATGCCGCTGGGGACATTATCCCTGAAAATACCGCCCTCAAACCGCTTTATTACTGGAATGCGGCTGTTAGTCAGATTCACCCCATTATCTGCGATTTGCCCTAAAGAGATAACTTGAGCTGTTAGCAGGTTATTTAAAGTTATTCATTTCAAAACAACTAAAGCATTTTAAAAGCATGTTAACAAATAATTTTTGCCATACAAAAGACTGCCATATGATTAAAAAATAATTCTATCCACAAGAAAAAGTCACTACTTTGGAGTCAATAATATTATTTACCTAAAATAAAAACGCATAAAAGCATGACTTTTGAATATCCAAGATAACCTATAACGAGATTTACCAATAAATAGCAATTGACAAATATAGAGTCCCAGAACTACATTTAAAGAAGAAATTAAAACTAAATATCTGCTATCCAAGTTTGCTATGTGGATTTGAAATACCGAGCGCATCCCATTAAGTACGTCACTGTAATTACTGTTACTCCATAACCTGAAAATCTTTACCTAATCGTCTCAGACACCAGTTGACTCCTATGAACATCACAAAGAACACCATTGGTTTTGGTTTATCCGTTGCAGTACTTGGCGCAATGGGTGCAGCTTTAGCTCCTCAAGCAGAGGCAGCCATGGTATATGCCCGTAACGGAGCCTTCAATTTTGCTGGACAATGGCAATTTGACTACATGAAATATGACTATGCCAATACTTCAGGCATTATCGATGAAGGTACTTCCTACGGCAGTTATCGGTCTAGTTTTGGTGTTACCCCTCCTGCCAACGCCGCCCCAATTATCATTGAAAGAAATGGTGAAGTCCCCGGCGACTGTAAGCCTGGCAAATGTGGTGGTGTGGTTAATTTCGCCTCTAACAACAGCTTGGCGCAGTTCTTCTACCAAAACCACGCAAATGCTTCTGATGCTGCTAACTTGTTTGGAGTCATCACCTCTGGGACTAACAGCAGCTATGTAACCCCTCGCCCTGCTAGCGGTGGTTATCCAGGTTTCTTGATTCTCACCAAGGCTAACTATGCCACGGTCGCCCAAATGCCTGGCACTTATCTCAGGAATTCCACCGACAGTGCTTTATACGGAGGACGCTTGCTCGACACCGCAAATCTTTTCTTCTCCAAAGCCTCTAACAGCAATGCAGTACTGATTGGTGTAAATGATTCCTTCAATGGTGACACAGATTTCCAAGATATGATTATTTCTGCTCGTCCTGTGCCGTTGCCTTTGATGGCTCCTGGTCTGGCTTTAGCTGGCGCATTTTTCGCCTACCGTCGCAAGGGTCGTTCAGTAGCTTAAGTCACCCTGGGGTAGTTTCACTCAATCACTACCAATAATAAATTTTTCCTGATAGGTTAGGGGGGCGAGTCTGGTTAATCCGGCTCGCTTTATTTTTTTGGTTTATTTTCTCGGTTTATTTTTTGATGAGAGCTTTTTGACTGGTTGCCGACTGTTTCTTGTAACCCTTAAATTTATGTCCCACCCCCAAGCAATGCCACAACCACCCTTGACGCACTAATAAAACAGTAATTCCTACTGCCACCAGTGCCCCAGTACGCCACCATACGGTTTGATTCCAATCTAGTCCACCCAAATAGCGGGAGCCAAGCATCACCGTATGTCCTAAAGCACAAATCCAAGCGGGAATAGTGAGCCAATGAAGCCAGTACCACAATCTACCGAGGCGTTGCACCATTACATCAAAGCTAGTCACAGCAGCAGGAAGCATTGCCACCAAAGCCATTACTCCTAAGCCAACGCCCCATTGCTGTGCCGGTAATAGAAACGCCAAAATTTCGGGATTCCATTGCCAAGCGTGATCCGTCATGTGCAAAGTATGAGACACTGCCAAGGCAAAGGCTGCCACTCCAATGAGCCGCCGATATTTCAAGGGTTTGTCCCACAGCTTGGCAATGGGTCGTGCAATTAGGGCGATCGCCATCAAAATTAGCGCCATTTGTCCGGTGTGGTCATGGGTGGCATCGGTACGGATGAGGGTTAAACCGCCGATGGCGATGGTAATCCAGCCCCCCAGCCGAAATAGTTGACTGCGGCGATCTTGACTTAATAAACCTGCCATTGTCCCCAGTGCCACCATAGCGGGCAAAGTCCCCAAACCAAAAAATAACATGGTCAATGCCCCAGCGGTCACACTGCCGGAGGTGGCGGCTTTAATTTGTGCCGTATACAAGAAACCGCAAGGCATTAAGCCCCAAGTTAGTCCCAAAAATGCCGGAGTTAAAGGATGTTTTTGCCATGACAGTTTGAGCATCAGCCGACTGAATTGCTCATGGAGCCAAGGCACAGCGGCGGGTTGCCATAGGGGTAATTTGGGTAAACCTTGGGCGATTGGTTCAACGTCTTTGTTAGGGAGACCAGATTTTAGAGCAGTGTTACTGGATGCAGAATGACTTTGAATTTGCCATAGCCCCATCCACACCAGCAATAAACCGGTGATGATTGCCAGCCAACGCCGGAGATCGCTTTCCATACCTGCGAGTTGTCCCCCTGCCACCAATAGAGAGCCGACCCCACCAATGGCAGCCCCAGTTAGGCTATAGCTAATCATCCGCCCCAGATTGAGCAAGCCATGAAAATAAATGTGTTTACTGAGATAGTGCCGAAACTTGCGCCATCTTTCTTGACGGGCTAGGGCAATGGTGTCAGCAATGGGGACAACAGAATCACCAGCAGAATCGATGGAGTCTTGATCAGGATTTGTAGTTGGATGGGGTTGATTGGCATCGGGGGCAATGGTAGCCAAAGAAAACGCCACAGTTAAAGGTCCACACATGCCCACACAGTGACCAAAACTGCCAAAGAATCCCAATGCTGCAATCAACCAGCCATCGATCATTTGATTACACTAATTACCTGCTAGTTTAATGCCTGCTAATTGCCTGCTACATTCACTTCAAATTCTAGGGTAAAAGGAGTAAAACTGTAGCCCCGTTGAGGTTTTCCGGTAAGTTGCAAACGATAGCGCCCCTGTTGAGTAAATCGCAAGGTAGCACTAGGTACGTCGGTATAACCTTCTAAGGAAATAGGCAACAAAATAGGGCGTAATGTTGGGGCTGAATTACTCAGATTATGTAATTCCATCCGACAATCACAACCAGACAGAGGAATCGTTTTGCCACCTCTTTGACTGAGGGCGATCCAGATTTGGGTAATTTCCCCCACTACGGGACGGTGATCGGGATGGACATGGATCATGCCTGCCACATTGCCACTTATTTTCAGTTCGTGTTTGGCTTTAGGCTGAGGCAGATCATCATGACCATAAGCGAGGGGGTTACCACCAACAGTTAGCAACGTGATCAGTGTAAGCAACGTGCTATTAAGTAGGCGATTTGATGTGCTATGGATTGGCTG
>JBIKNH010000099.1:0-14873 GCA_044358815.1 Pseudanabaenaceae cyanobacterium
CCGCTGGAGCATTGGGTTATCTCGAAGATCCCAAGGCGGTGGAACCCTTGTTAAGGGCTTTTTATGAGGATACCCAGTGGTTGGTGCGATTCAGTGCGGTGGTATCTCTGGGGAATATTCGTGATTTGCGGGCTTATGATGCTTTGCTTCAGGCTTTGGATAGTTCTGAGACGGTGTTACATCAGGCATCTATTGCGGCTTTGGGAGAACTGGGAGATAGCCGCTGTGTGGACCATATTTTGCGGTTTGCCCAGTCTGAAGATTGGCTCACTCGCCAGCGTTTAGCCGAGGCTTTGGGCAATTTGCCTACGGAGAAGAGTCGTTCGGCGTTGCAGTATCTTGTCAAGGATGAACATATGCAGGTTAGTGCGGCGGCGGCTTTGTCTCTAGCTAAACTTATCTCTGGCTAAAGTTGTCTCTAGCTAAATCTGTCTACTGAATCACCCGTTGGTCTGCATCATATCCCTTGTCAGCAGAGATAGTAGATGGTATCGGTAGCAATATTTTTGAGGAACACACCTGCTCCACCTAAATCACACGTCTGTCCAGGGGTGAGGTAAAAGCTGGTTGCTCTTAGATGTCACGCCGACTCTACCCTTTCGTCTAGTTAACTAAGTCTTTCAGCCTTTCCCATTGGTCGTCCCTCAACCCATACCTACGAGTTATCATAGGTTTTTCCTTTCTCCTTATCTTCTCTCCCTGCTTTATCTATTGGATGACGTGTCCTAGGACTCAGTCTAGACCTCAATAAATTCAGGATCAACAAATTCAGGATCAACAGGATAAATCTGTGACTTCAACTCATCCCCCTATCAAGTGTCAACCTAACCAGCGGTGTCGAATCAAGTTTTTTGAGGATATTCCCTGGGTTATGAATGGATTCCGCATTACAACATTCAACATTAAATTCAATAAATTCAATATTACGTTTACCTATGGGCTGAAAGCAAACCTGAAGTCAATCTGGCAGCAGATGAGTCGTAATCTAGCCATTGGTTTAGTCGTGGCTAGTTTAATCTGTGGTTTGAGCTTGGGTGTAAATCTGCCAGCGATGGCAGCCGATGCCCCCACAGCACCGACGGGACGTTTGCCCCAAGATCCTAGTACTTTGGTGATTATGGATCAGTTGAATGATGCGGCTATGAGTGCCACCAATGAGGGGGATTTTGCCACGGCGGAAATTTACTGGACGAAGTTAATCGAACTAGCTCCCAATAATGCAGCGCTCTGGAGTAATCGCGGTAATGCTAAGGTCAGTCAACGGCATTTGGAAGATGCCCTCACTGACTATAACGAAGCGGTACGGCTTGCGCCAACTATCGCCGATCCCTATCTGAATCGTGGGGCGGCATTGCAAGGTTTGGGGCAGTATGAAGCAGCGATCGCCGACTATGACAAGGCTTTGAGCTATAACCCCAAGGATGCTGGTTTATACAATAATCGTGGTAATGCCCGCAGTGATTTAGGGGATTGGGTGGGGGCTGTGGCTGACTATCAAACAGCGATGCAGCTTGATTCGCGTTTGACCACTGCCTATGGTAACTATGCGCTGGCTTTGTATGAGTTGGGACAAAAAGACCAAGCAATCCGCACGATGAAAAATATTTTGCGGAAATATCCGAACTATACCGATGTGCGGGCGGGTTTGGTGGCGGCACTGTGGGATCGTAAAGCCAGTGGTGAAGCCGAAAGTAATTGGGTGGCGGTGGATAATCTGGATCAGCGGTATCGGGATTTAACTTGGTTGCGAGAAGTGCGGCGGTTTCCCCCTAGTCTCACGGCGGCTTTAGAACGGTTTTTGCAGTTGAAGTAGTGGCTGACTCTTCGTACCGTATCCACTGGGAACTGTAGAGCTAGATTCCAAAATAGATCGCAAGATAGATCATAAAACTGGGTCCTAAGAACAGATCCTAAGGGGATACGTTGACAGGAGCTAAGATGCAAATATTCACGGTAATATCCTTAATATCTTTCTCTAACTTGTTCCTAAATTGCTCTTGAATTCATCTTTTGCCATCTTTGTTAAAACTTTTCTAAGAGAAAAAACATGGTTCAAACGCTGCAAGCATCAAGGCTCAATTTGTACGATGTGAAATCTAAATTTCATGTGCGCCAAGGTGGAGCCGATGAATTTTTTACACAATTATTACGGAACGCTCCAGCCCTGAGTGATTTTGAGAAAGAGATATTAGATCGCACCAGACAACAATATCTTTATCTTGCTGAGCGTCCCCTTCTGGAAGTGACAGTAAAAATGGTTACGCTGTCGCCTTTGCTGTCATTGGCAGGATTTTATGAGCCACCTTTTTACACAACTCTGGAGGAATCCGTAGAATTGGTGTCTCAGGATGGAGCGGAAACGGTGCGCGGACAGATTGATGTTTTGGTGTTACAGCATACAATCTGGACAGTGGTAATTGAGGCGAAAAGCATTCAATATGATGTGATGATGGCGCTACCTCAGGCTTTGACTTATATGATCTCTAGCCTTCAGCAGTTCCCTGAGAAAAAGAATTTGTTTGGCATGATTACGAATGGGCGGGAATTTCGGTTCATTAAGCTCAATGGAACCCCTGAACTCACTTATACTTTATCGAAAGTTTTTTCTCTTTCGGAAGTGGAAAATCAGTTGTATGATGTGTTGCAAATTTTGAAGTATTTGGGGCGGTTGAGTATTTGTGGTGATGTTGCATAGGTTAAGGTAGTGAGTTCTCTTTCGTTAGAATTTGCCTATTGGATTGGCTGAGAAAGTTCTTTTTGAGCTAGGTATACCCGTAAAAAACTATAGGTATAGCGAAAGAGACGAAGAGTAGAAGTAATACTTTGGGAGCATCAGTTTTCACGGGGTACATTCATGAAATATAACGTACCTTCTCAATATCCCTAACACTTTATAAACAAGTACAACATAAACAAGTACAACCTGTTTCAACAATGTTAATTCCTCAGTAATTAGTTTATTATAGGTCTATACCCTAAACTCCAAATCTCTTCTAAAACTTTCTTCGCAACATCTATCCTAAAAGCCATTATCCCAACCTATCACACCTATGATCACCGCTCCTGTTAGTCTTTCCGCTGATTTAGATTCTAGTATTCCATTTAAGCTAAATCTGGATCTGCAAAAGTTTTTAGACCAGATAGACATAGATGCTGACTGGGTGGGCATCCGCGAAGTGCGTCAAACCACCACAACCCATTATGTGCGGGATCGCAATCCTGAAAGTAATGGCAAAAATTTTACCCACGGTGTCATGATTGAAGTTCTTAGTCAAGGACAGTTCGGTTATGCAGCGACAAATCGCCTTGATCATGAGAGTCTCATGGCGGCAGTAAATGCGGCGCAAAGACAAGCAGTAGTTGCCAGCCGTTGGGGAATCCATCATTTCACCATTGCCCAACGTCCCAAAGCAACTGGAACCTATCGTTCTCCTTTTGTCAAAGCAACAGATTGGCTCAGTGTTGGAGAATTAAATGCGCTCTTAATTAAAATTTGTGAGCAACTCCATGTCAGTGAACAAATCGTCAAAACCAGCGCTTATGTGGTAATTGATGACATTGAAACGCGATTACTCAGCACCAATGGCACAGATATTATCCAGCAGATTTTACGGATCAATACGGACTATGCTGCCACTGCTCAAGATGGTGGAATGATTCAACGGCGCGGTGATAATGGACAATTAGCGCGGTGTTCCCAAATTGGCATGGAAGTGTTTGATGAAGCTGCAATTCTGGAACGAGCAGCGGTGATTGGAGCGCAGGCAGTGGAGTTACTTACTGCGCCGGAATGTCCTACCCAACGCACTAATTTAGTTCTAGCGCCGGATCAAATGCTCTTGCAAATCCATGAAAGTATCGGACATCCCCTAGAATTGGATCGCATTTTGGGCGATGAACGGAATTATGCTGGCAGTAGTTTTGTGAAGCTGTCTGATTTTGGGAATTTACAATATGGTTCGCCATTGTTGAATGTAACCTTCGATCCGACGGTGTCTGGTGAATTGGCAAGTTATGGTTTCGATGACAATGGTTTACCTGCCACTCGCGAATATTTAATTAAGGAAGGTAAGTTACTGCGAGGTTTGGGCAGCGCTGAAAGTCAAGTCCGTTCTGGGGTTAGCGGTGTCGCCAATGCCCGTGCTACTTCATGGAATCGTCCTCCCATTGACCGCATGGCGAATATTAATCTCGAACCAGGAGATTGCTCGTTTGATGAATTAATTAGTGATATTGAAGATGGCATCTATATGGAATCTAATCGCTCTTGGTCCATTGATGACTATCGCAATAAGTTTCAATTTGGTTGTGAATATGCCAAGCGGATCGAAAATGGTAAATTAACCACAACTCTCCGTAATCCGAACTATCGCGGTATTACGAATCAGTTTTGGCATAGTTTAGCGAAGGTGGGTAATGGCGCAACTGTCGGCGTGTTTGGCTCTCCGTTTTGCGGTAAGGGCGAACCGAATCAGATTATTTCTGTGGGTCATGCTTCTCCGGTTTGTTTATTCCAAAATATTGAAGTATTCGGCGGCGGGTAATCTTCCATATTGAAATGAGCCTTGAGGTAGTGGACAGACATAGCTAAAATAGTGCTTTGGGAGAATTTTAAGTTGTTGGTGCAGCGAACATTTAATCTGAAATCTATTGCATTGCTTTAGGTGTGTCTGTCTACTAGATTTACCTAATCCTCATCTAATTCAATCCTTTGGTCCGCTGCGGTCATCTCACTCTGCAACTCTTCAGGAGTAAGTAATTTCTCATCATTATTAAAGCGGTAGAAGTTAATCAAATATTGATTGGCAAAGACCACAGCGGGCTGCTCTTGTAGATATAACTGCGCAATAACCCAAGGGTTATGAGGATGGCTATGGCGTGTTGTTGTGTTTCTGCCAAGGGTTTACCATCGGAACTGGGAAGATGATTGCTGGGGTTTCGGATGTGGTTGCGGTGGCTTGATGGTGACTATCATGACTGCCTCAATGGGAAAGCGGGAGATTGATTTATTGTATCAGAGGGGATTTTTTCCTTGGGGGGATAGTTGGGGTTGTGTTAAACGAGATAGGACGTTGCTGAATCAAGAGATGATTAGGAGTGGTTGCTATCACCAAGAAAGAATGTTGAGGAGAAGCAAACATCATGGAATGTTCTGAGTGTGAGTCAAATCATATAAAAATAAAAATGGTTATAGAAAGGGAAAGCAGAATTATATATGTGTCAGGTGTGATCGCCAATTTATCGACTGTACATGAAGGTCAAAGAGGTTACTCTGAAGAGGTTAAACAAGAATGTCTAAGAATGTATGTTAATGGTATGGGATTCAGAGGGATTGAACGGATGAAGCGTGGGCATCACACGACCATTATTAATTGGGTTAAACAAGCAGGAAGACTTTTGCCAGGTTATGATGCTCCAGAAACAATTCCTCATGTGGGAGAATTAGATGAACTAGAAACTTTGCTATTTTTACGTGACAGATAGATGGAAATTTTATCCTAATTTTATTGGCGATGAAGAACAGCTTGTTAGTAAAACTTACATGACCAGAGTTGAAGGTGAAAATACCCGATTAAGGCATTATTTAGCGCGACTACATCGTAAGACTCTTTGTTATTCTAAGTCTGTACAAATATTGAAAGATTCGATTAAATTACTGATCTATTATCTGAAATTTGGCGATGCGCCTATTCCTTGTCTAAAAAATAGAAATTATTTGCTACGCGAGTAACACGTCTTTTGTACTTCATCTACAAATTCACCAACGTCTTTTCTTTGAATACGGTTAATTTCGGTGCGACTAAATCCTCTATTGCTTTGGTGGCGGATTGGATCAAGCCAAAACTTGGCTTCGTCCTTATCGCGTTTAATATGCACATGAGGTGGCTCATCCCGATCGCCTGCGTAACAGAATAATCGATATGGACCAACAGTTAACAGAGTAGGCATTCAATAAATCTTATTTTCCAGTCTATTCAAATAGGCTCGATTATATCAGAGATAAGACAACCTGTCGTTCAATGTAAATGGGTTGTAATCTAGCTATACATAACTACTATACGCTGCAAAACACAAAGCTAACGACCACGCTTTTGACTTTGCTGTGGTGGAGGTGGTTGTGTCTTTGTAGGTAATTTTTTTTGAGCTTCACTAGCAGCCATGTCACCCCCGTTTCCTCTGGAAACTTTCTGCTGATTTGATTGGGTAGCAGGAGTAGACGAATGCCGACGAGTTAGCCCTGATGATTGTTCAAACGAATGCGTATTAGATTTGTTCCTGCCATATTGATCTCGATACAAGTTTTGCCTGCTCTTTACATCTGCAAGTAGTCTTTTGTCGCCTGTAAGCCTAGCCTCTCGTCGATCTTGACGTAACTCAGCTAAACTAACCAGACGATGCGCTCTATTGCCAGTGGGGTCTTGTTTAAATGCCTTCTGGACGTGTTTTCGATCAACGCCGTTTATTGAAGTAATATGCTTATTGTTTGCAATCATGCGTAACTCTGTCTGACGAAACACTGAGTCAGGCTTAGCTCCACATACAAACGTTTTGATATCACCTCTAGCATTCTGAGCATAACGGTGGGATGCGATGCTCATTGCATCTTTACTTAATTTACGAGCTTTCACTGAACGATAACGCTGATTGTTTCGTTGATAAATTCCATCTAGTTTCCTGCCAGCATCAGTACGATCTAGAGGTATTCTACCGGGATGATTGACCGCTCTCCTATGATTGCGACCATTATCACCTGAGTAGAAGATAGCCTTCCCCTTGGAATCAACAGAATATTGGCTCGCTATTTGAAATTCTTCCCGTAAGTCTGACATGATAATTACTCAATCTCTATTTCGATGCCTTCTCTAACTGCTTCGTGAATGAGATATTGCTCCAAAGCAGCAGCGTCAGATAATTGAAGAGGTTTCTTGGTATCTTCATAAGTTGCATGAGAAATTCTATAAACACTGTTTAGAGAATCATCATCTACAGGTACGTGAATCTTTACCCCACGATACTCATAAAGAGAATAATAGCGTTCCATTAAAACACATTTGAATTCCTCGAAATCATTAGTTTGAGAGTTTGAAGGCAGTCTAATTTTTGTTTCTATCCCCAATTGATCAAGACGGCGTTCTCCTGATTGCTTTGCAAGATTAGTACCCCCAGGAAAGTATGCTTTTTGGATAACAGTTTTTGCATAAGCTTGACATTGTTCTTGAGTTGGCTTTACAGCAATAGGGCTATACCGTTCAATTACTTTCTGAATTTCATTGAGACTGTATCCTGCTACTTTGAGTTTGCCTGCAATTCGCTGATCTGTTGATGCATTGGCAGCCTTACTCCCATCTTTTTGAAGGTTACGAGCCAACTCCTTTTGGTATTCTCTCTCAGCCGTTCCAGTGTAGCCTTCGGGATCAGGTAATCTCAAAGCTTCATACGCTTTCTGCAAACGTTCCTGACTTTCTCTTTCAAGTTCACGAATCATGATTCCAGCGTTATCTAAAGTTTTTTGTAATTGACAAAGGGAGCAATTTGAAAGCCAAAATCACTCCCTTTAAACTCAACTTACTCTCTAAAGCGTTGAGTTGGTGGCTTTTTAGGTGTTAACAGACTCCCCAAATCCGCACTGCAAAAGAAAGGGAGATGTTATGAATGATACCTACACTGATCGGTAGTTAATAGTCATCATCAAAGGTTTCATTTAGGTCCTTAATAAGGGCAGTAGTCGATGGCGTTGACAAATTGATCCAGTCATCTACAGGTAGATCTTTGAGTTGTTCACTGTCAAGCTCAGCCAAAACTTGTTGAATACCAAGTCGATAAATATCTTCTTCATCCCACAACCTGAGATCATCAGCAATTTCAGGGACTCCAATAAATGCTTCAACCCCTCTAGATTTTGGTAGAAGGTGCTGACTTAAAAAGCTTGAAGGAATTTCGTGGCGATAAACATGATTATCAACTCGATACCACCCGTGAATGCCCTCTCTGGTACTCTCATCAGGTTTTGGCATATTCATAAAATCATCCGGACGCGCCACCGGATTGGAATCTCTTTGCTCTCCTGTGCCTTGAGTTTGGCTTCCACTTAATGGCAACTGACCACGAGAACGGCTTTCCGATCGCGCTTTCCAAACAACCTTCATATCACCTATTTGCTCTGAAGCCCATTGAGCAGTTGGTTTATCTTTTGTCCTTAAGTAGGCAGACTTATCAAACTGACCTATCAAAGCATTTGCAACCTTATCACCATAGATGTGTTCAAGCTTACTGTAACTTTGAAAAGCAATGGTGAGAGACACGCCGTAAGAGCGTCCTAGTTCCGCAATTTGATCAATTTTGCCGAGCTTCCCCATTGCAGGCAGCTCATCCAAGATGAGATAAGATATTCCTCCAGTGTTACGACTGAGTAACATTTGCGATGCACGAGTGAAAAGCAGTTGGTTGAGTGGCTGAAGCGTTGCTTCCGATTCACGATCACATCCCAAAACCAGAATGTAACTTCCCTCTAACCACTCAGAGAGTGTAAACTTCCGTCCTGCTCGAATGTGGTAGTCACAGTGAGCAGCTACTGTCTCTAAGCCATCACCAATATAAGCCGCTACTGTGCTCATAACGTTGCCCACTGTATCTCCAGCGCCAAGAACTTGCAAGTTGCGCTTCAACTTCTTGTCTTGACTTAGGAGGAGAGTAGTAAGCTCAATATGCTGAGCAGCCAAGACTAAATCTCGCAGCGTCCATGCACCGGGTGCTGATCGCATGAAAAAGCGAGTAATCCCCGAAAGAATTCGTCTAGCAGCTTTATCAAAAAACTCGTTATTGCCCTGACCACCAGCCTTTTCTGGGAGCAGGATGCTGGCAAGTTCGTTGGCATCACGATCACGAGTTAGATCTTTAGCTAAATCCCATGCATAGGCCCTATCATCGAATGGATTAAGGATAATAACACTGCTTTGCGGCACTCCCATTCCAGCGATGATCGGCAAAAATTCTGTCTTAGGATCGTAGATTAAGGCTCGATTCTGACTTCCCGGAGAAATTTGAGGAAGTACCGATTGCATATAAAGCCTTAAAAGATTGGTCTTGCCACTCCCAGCAGCCCCTGTTAATCGAAAGTGCGTCATTGCTTCAGTGGATGGAAGAAGAAGACCTCCAAAAAATATGCCTTGATCCCTGTTGGAAAGTTTCTGACTGTAACTACGCTGCAACCACCGAAACAACATTGGACGGCTTCCAGCAAGGTATTCTTCAGCCAATTCGATCTTTAGCCGTTTTGCAGCAACTGATCCCAGGATAAACGAGGCAATCGTTCCAAACCAGAACGAAGGGTAAAGAAATAACACTCCTATCAAACCAATCAGGAACCAACGCCAGTAGTCTCTAAGCCACTTGGTAAAAATCTCTAGCCGCGTAACTTTCGGTAAGGCGTAGTTGAAAATATGGCTAACAACAAAAAAGCCCCAACCAAAATGGTACAGTGCCGTTATAAAGATGATGCTGATGTTGCCTCCAGAGCCACTGAGTCCAGCAACAACACTAGCAAGTACAAACCACGCCCCTGCAACCGCCGCCGTAACCTGTATATTCAGCAATTTATCTTGCTCTAAGCGTTCTTGAAGTTCCTCAAACCCATTTAAGCTAGCTGCTTCTAATTTCATAAGGCTTTTATCTATGGAGTTAAGTTGACTTGTGGTAACAGATTCTTCTAAGACGTTAGGTTCATCTGCTTCAGTATTCTTCTCAAACCAAACATGCACTAACCTTCAAAGCTTCCCCCCCCCAAAAAAATCCCCCTAGAAACGTTTGCTACAAACACTTGCACGCGCAATCTAATGGAGTCAAAAGTTTTGAGTGCTTGACTTTGTCACCTGTGGGTGGCTTTTTGGATGCTTTCCAACAGGTTACGAATCGCTGTAGATTTATCATTAGACAAACGACTTTCCCTACTTTAACTATAGGACATATTAGGCTCAATGTCAAATTTTGTTTAATCACCCTATACCACGTATGATTGCTAAGTTACTTACTGTATGGTTAAGAGCCAAGCTTAAACGAAGAATTACAACTGCGCGTGAAAGATTTAGATTTTGCGCAACAGCAAATAATTGTCCGTGGCAGCAAAGGAATGGAAAACCGCGTCACCATGTTGCCTCATAATGTAGTGGAGCAACTTCAGAAACATTTATAAATCGTCAAACAGACTCACCAGCAAGATCTAGCTAGAGGCTATGGTGAAGTCCAGTAAGGTGCGTTCATAAAACACAACGCACCTCTTTAACCTCAACACTCCCAGAACCTAATCGGTAAACAGTCCTGCCGTTCCCTTACTCAAAACCATCATCAGTAGTAAAAGCAGTCATCTCATATTTATCTAGATCAAACGTCAGAATATTATGAACTGTGCCAGAATAAGGAATTTCCCTTGGGGCATAGAGAATACTGAACTTCACCTGCCAAAGCCGTTTTCCTGGCTCTTCAACGCGGATTCCCTTGAAAGGTAAGATATTACCTCTACCGATTTTGGGACTGTTACTCTCCCCTAGGGCTGGGCGATGCCACTCACTCGTATATGAGGAGCCATCCATGTTTGTGAAACAAGTACAATCTGGTTCCGTGGAAAATTGCCTATAAGATTTAGAATAATTGCGAATCCCCCCACCTTCATACTTAAATCGAAACTGCTGATTGCGCCACCAAAATGACCAGCCAGTAAAGATGTCAGTAC
This sequence comes from Pseudanabaenaceae cyanobacterium, assembly GCA_044358815.1. Taxonomy (GTDB): domain Bacteria; phylum Cyanobacteriota; class Cyanobacteriia; order Pseudanabaenales; family Pseudanabaenaceae; genus JBAXSK01. The sequence goes on from JBIKNH010000099.1 coordinate 10,727, forward strand.
TGAAGTTGTTGCCGACACCACCAACTTTATTATAGGAAAAGGTTTGCTCATAAACCTTAGCCATAATGTATTCATCCATCCCAATCAGATCCAGATTGGCAAATGCATGAATCCGAAGGAATGGCACTTCAGTAATGAAAGAGGGTGTATCAATGGGAACTTTATTAAAAATCCATTGCGGTGACTCATTCATGGCACAGGGCATCGTAGCACCGGCTAATGAGTTATCCTTCCCAAATGCAGCGATAAATCCATAACCAGGACTCAATTCCACAATCAGGGTTTCACTCTTCAGCTTCTGAAGTTCTGCTTTATGAATTCGGCACTGGGGCTGAGCGGCGCTATGACGCAAAGCCTCGTAAACTACTTTTACATTGGTGGTGCAATCGTTAAGATTCTCATCAGTTACTACCTCGCCAAAACTGAATCCTTCCGTTTCAATCCGCTGGGCATAGTATTTCCGCAAACTGATCGCCCATTGGTTCCAGTTCCGATCCATCCATACCAGTACTTGGTCTACGCTCATAACTTAAGCCATCCTAAGTGATTTTAGAGGTGAGGGTTTGATTGGCTATGACCACAATGGATGAGCAAACAGAGCCTGAATTGCCTTATTACCACGTAACTGATTCGATAAAGGCAAATGTCCCTTAGGCGCAGTTAAATTCCAGGTAAATTCCGTCGGATACCGCGTAAAAGAGCCGTCTTTTTTCCAACCGATTTGCAGCCACAGCTTTTCCCAATTCTTCCCCAAACTCAGCCAAATCTTGCGCTGTACCGAAAACCCAAATTTCCCCTCAGAATAAACCACCCACAGATCATTGATCATCTGTAAATCATCATTGGGAATTTGTCGCACATCAGTAAAATAGAGCCATCCCCGCTGTAAAGCCGTATTATTAGCTGCCTCACAGAGTTTGAGATTGGTCAGCTTATCCGCCGCCTCAAATTCTCTCTTTGCTAAAAGGTCTTGTAACTCCTGATAGTCCACATTTTTGGCAGACCGCAAAGGCAATACACCCTGACGATAAAACTTATTTGCCAGATCCAGCGCTTGATTGGCAGCATCCCCTTGTGTCCAACCCAAAAGGGTCTGATGTAATTTGCCATCTATGGGAGTCGGTGCGGTCTGACTGCTTTGGCGCTGGGTGATAAATTCCTCTAGCACAGCTAACCCCTCGGAGCCGTAACTCGCCAATTCTGGTATCGCAGGCATTTGGCTCGACTCCTTGCCCGAAAATAACTTTTCTTTGAGTTCTGCCAGCTTTACATCAGACATAGAGCGTTGGGATTGGTTTAACTTTCAATGGTATACGACAAAAATTCTCTAAAAAATCTTACCCTACATTGTCACTATAGCCACTTGCACCAGGGAAAACCCAAACTACACGGAAGGGCAGCGGCAACAGGCTAAAGTCAAAAAACTAGGGAATAACCATGATGGGCTATCCCTAGATCTCGATTAGTTTTTGGCTTGGTTCTTGGATTAATTTGTAAGCTAACTGCTGATTAACTGCTGGTTAGCTAGTGATTAGTTAGTGATTAGTTGGGGACTAGTCGATAAAACCCATCAACGTGGGGGCATCGTCAATCACATTAGAGGCTACGGGACGATTACCCATCACACTGTAAGAATCACTAATTACCAAATTACCAGCGGTGACGGGACGCTCTCCCGAAGAGAAAAACTTACCCACAATGTCCAAATTGTCCGCCACAATGGGACGTTCCCCAGAAGAGAAGAAACTACCAGTTACCTCAATGGTCGCCATAGCAACGGGACGATCTGCGCCACCAGACTTAAACGTGTCGTGGACCACTAGGGTTCCGGTCATAATGGGACGCTCCCCCGCCATCATAAACGACTGGGTAGAATGAAACCCACCATGCATAATGGGACGCTCGCCAAAGTGTTTGATTGTGGTACTTACTTGTAAAGCTCCTTTAGCCGCCGCCGGAGCCGGAGTTGCTGGAGCCTGTTGCACTGCTAAAGCCGAAGTTTCCGCAGGGGTTGCCTTGGTTTCGGTAGTTTCGGCAGGCTTACGGGCGGCGGGAGTCCGAGCCGCTTTTTCGGCAGCAGTTTCAGGTTTAGGTTCGTTGCCAGTAGTCATAGTGGTTTATTTATCCTTATTGTTGCTGTGGGTGAGCTAAATTATTACTGACTGAAATTATGGGGATTTATCGAGATTTATCGAGATTATTTTAGGGGAGTGCAGCCCTTGGCGTGGCAAAAATTTAGCTACGTCCTAAAACACACAGAATCTATTGCCTAGTCTTGTCGTGACCAGCGCCGTTTACCACCACACAGGCAGCAGCCCAACGCTAACCCGAACCAAGCTAAGTCCAAAAGTAAACCAAAAGCAAAAGGGCAAGTCCAAGGTAAATGCCACCCTAATCTTACAAAGAATCTTTAACCCTATTCACTGTAATTTTGGTCAATATTTTGATACAAAACTTTATAAATAACTTTATAAATTACCGCTACCCAGTCCATAACTGACTGTTTAAGCAATCTTTATTATAACTCTATTGGGGATCAGGGTTTAAATTGAATCCTGATTTATTTTGTCCCAAAATCCTCAATTCTGATTTATTTTAAGATAGATAACAGGGACAAAAAGCTTTGCTAAGAATCATATTAGCCCGTTGTTGATCCGGATTTATTTTAATAACCAGATGATATTCTACTAATTAAATTAGGTTAATTCAGTTATTGTACTGACATTGAACTGACAAAATATCAGATCAAGTACAGAGATAAATTAGGGATTAAATCATTGATCTAGAGCGTGTTTTAGCTTCTCAAATTGGTCTTAAATTAGTTATTACATCTGGCAATCAGAGACATAAGCAAAAGCTATAGAAATCTAACCACATCAGCGAGACAATCAAAATGCCATGATAAGATCCCCAACGACTTGGCAAATTGGGGTGACTATGGCTCGAATCTTGCTCCAATTGCCTCACGGAAATTATTTCTTCTCTTCATGGGATTACTAATGGGATTACTATGAGTAAAAGCGCTGCATCGGCTCCAGCCGGATTAAATGTTTCTCTGCCTAGTGTTCGTCGGATTCATAGCCTGATTAAAGAGAAAAGCGATGTACAGGTTAAGCTGATCACCGGTGACGTTTTGCAAGGGCGGATTCTATGGGTTGATGATAACTGCCTTGGGTTGGAATCTGCCGAGGGCAAAGTTCTGTTATGGCAGCACGCCATTGCATTAATTCGCTAGAGTTGCCCTAGAGTAATCAATCAGTTTAGCAGTGCCATTCCCGTGCCGTTGCGGACGATAATCCAGTAATCTACACAGTAACTGGGTACTGCTAATTAGGCACTAGTGAGTGGGTACTTTGGGATCTAGTTATGGTAGTGGCTAGGGGCAGTTAGCAGACTATCCCCTAGCATTGGCAATTTTTGTATTGGCAATATTTAATCGTCATTTAATCGTCGCATGGGCTGGAGGTGGTGCTTTATGGTGGGTTTGATTGACGAAATTATCCGCATCCTCAACCAACCAGCGGATTATTTAGAATCCATCACCCAACGAAGGCAACTACTGCAAAAATTGGGGCAATTATGGCAAAGTTTACCGATCACACCTCCTGACGCGATTACACAGGAAGATTACGTCGATTTGCAAATTGAGGTGATCGCGAAGATCACGGAAATTCTGTGGTTGTTGTGGGATAGTCCCCTATGGCAAAGTGCCGCCGCTAGTCGGTCGTGGCAAGATTTTCTGGGGCATTACAGTCAGTTTGTGGCAGCACAAATTATGGCTTTTTGGCGCGTCAGTGACGATGCTAAGTCATCCCAGGCTGACCCTCAGGGGGATTATTATGATTGTGGATCCGCCCATCCATCTGCGCCCATTACCGTTTCTGAGATTGCCGTAAGGGAGATTATCTACGACTTGCACCAACAGCTTGGGATGGCTTTCTTTAAGCGAGGGTCGTGGACAGGAGCGGTTTTTGGTTTTGAGTTGGCGTGGTTGAGTCTGGCAACGGCAGAGATTTTTCAGGCACTCACTGCCCAGAATGGCACTCAAATTACTTCCCTGTTAACTGTAGCCGCCACAGAACCATCTGCTCAGTCTCAATGGTCCGATCAAGCTTGTGCCCTCTTGTGCAATTTAGGGGCAGCCTGG